>JAJXUA010000127.1 GCA_021783275.1 Pseudomonadota bacterium | reverse complement strand
GTTTGTGCTGCCGATGCTGCTAAGCGTGGAACTGGCGGCGTGGCTGCATGCTTTTGCCGGCCGCAGCATCGCGCTGGCATTGGGGCAGGCCAACGATTTTTATGCGCAGGATTGTGTGGGACCGATGGCCTTGATCGTGGGCAACGAGGGCAGCGGTGTGTCCCCGACCGTGACCACGCATGCAAGCCTGTGCGCACAGATTCCCATGGCGGGCCGGGTGGAGTCGCTGAATGCGTCGGCGGCGGTGGCAGTGGCGGTGTTTGAAGTGATGCGGCAGCGGCGCGGCAAGCCGGGCGGGGCTGCTTGAGGTCTGGTGCGCATCAGGCAGCCGCGGTGTGGACGATGTCCAGCTCAAGCAGCCAGTTGCGTTGCAATAGATCGAGCACGTTTTCGACGGGAACCGGCGGGCTGATCAAGTAGCCTTGCACGACCGGACAGCCGATCTTGCGCAGAACGTCGAGCTGGCTCAGGTTTTCCACCCCTTCGGCAACGGTGTCGAGATTGAGGCCTTTGCAGAGGGCGAGAATCGAATTGACGAGGGCTTCGTTGACCGAGTCGTGGCGAATGTCCTTGACGAAATAGCGGTCGATTTTCAGAAGGTTGAGCGGGAACCGTTTCAGATGCGCCAGCGATGAATAGCCGGTGCCGAAATCGTCGATGGCGATCGAGACGCCCAGCGCTTTCAGGGCCAGGATTCTGCTGGCGGCGGCATCTATGTCGCCCATCAGGATGCCTTCCGTCAGCTCCAGTTGCAGGGAATGCGGCGGCAGTCCGGATCGGACGAGCGCAGCTTCCACCTGGGGGAGCAAGTCCTTGTGCCAGAACTCCTTGCTGGACACATTGATGGCGACAGACAGTTCGTTGAATCCCGCCGCATGCCAGCGCGCAGTCTGGACGCAGGCCGTGTTGAGCAGCTTGCGACCGACCGGGATGATTTCGCCGGTGTCTTCCAGCATGTCGAGGAAAGCGGCTGGACTGAGCAGGCCCCTGGCCGGGTGGTTCCAGCGGATCAGGGCTTCGACGGTATCGGTGCGTCCGCTGTAGAGGTTGACCTGGGGCTGGTAATAGAAGACGAACTCATTGCGCTCCAGCGCATAGTGCAGGTCAGTGTCGAGCTGCAGCCTTTCCTCGGCCATTGCGTTCATGGCGGCGTCATACAGGTGGTAGCGGTTTTTGCCGCTGCTCTTGGCGTGGTACATCGCGGTGTCGGCGTTTTTCAGCAAGTCGCTGGTATTGAGGCCGTCGGTCGGATACATGCCGATTCCGATGCTGCAGCTGTTGAACAGTTCGCGTTCGGAAATCAGATAAGGCGCCACCATGACTGCGAGGATCTTGTCCACCAGTTGCAAGACCTGCGTGACCTCGTTCACATCGCTGATGACGACAACGAATTCATCGCCGCCCAGCCGTGCGACGATGTCTTCGGCGCGCACAGTAGCCCGCAGGCGTTTGGCTACGTTGCAGATGAGCTGGTCGCCGACCGCATGGCCGAGGGTGTCGTTGACGCGCTTGAAGTTGTCGAGGTCGATAAACAGTACGCCTATCAGGGTTTTGTGTCGTCTCGCGTGGGCCAGCGCCTGTTCAAGGCATTCCAGCAGCAGGCGACGATTGGGCAGGCCGGTCAGCGCGTCGTGAATGGCCAGGTGTTCGCGCTCGCGGCTAATGCGCGTGGTGTAGCGCAGCACCACAGCGGACACGATGACGCCCACCAGCAGGGCTGCGCCGCACAGTAGATACATCCAGAAACGCGCCACTTTTTGCGCTTCATAGGCCTTGCGGCTGGCGTCCAGTGCAACGCGCTGGGTTTCGACGTCGAGCTGGAACAACACGGCCAGTACTTTGTTCTGCATGGGAATAGCGCGGGAGATGGCAAGTTTTTCCGCCTCCTGGTTGTGCCCGCTGCTGATCAGGTCGATGACTTGCGACTGGATCGGCTGGGCGATCTTGATTAGTTTTTGCTGGCGCAGGATCAGTTTGCGTTCCCGCTCATTCAAGGGCATGTCCTGCAGGGCCTGGCGGGTCACCGCGAACTCAGCCCCTTTTTCGTTGAAACGGGTGAGCAGTTCGTCCCGTTCGAAAGGGTCCCCGATTTTGCTCAGGGTGAGCATGATCAGCGTGCGCTCGCGCGCGATGCTCAACAACGTCTTGGTGATGTTTTGCTTGCGCATGTGTACATCGACAACCCGATTGAGATTGTCGGTGGTGACGCCCAGCTGCCGCAGTCCGATCATCGTGACGAACAGAATGAGCAAAAGCTGTACGACAAACCCGGCGAGTAAGGCGGCGCGCCAGGCGGCCGGGCGAACAGGGTGTGACGCAGTCTCGGTTTGTGCTGGCATAACGCTTGATCAGGGCAAGGACAGACGTGTCGATATGCAAAAAATGACGAGAATCAACGCTTAACGGCTTTGATTCGGCGAAAAACAGGGGGCGGATGGATTTTTATGAATGCGAGTCGGGCAGGGTGGAGCCTTGCAGAATCTGGGCAGCCAATAACGTCTAAACTCGAAGGCAGCACACCCAGGCGGTCCTCAGTCGCCTGCACACAGTGCCACGATGAACCGGGAAGGAGTGAGTGATGCAGGACTTGAGCGCGCGCAACATGGCTGACTATATCGTTCCGCTGGAGGCCTTATCGATGGCTGACGTACCGCGCGTGGGCGGCAAAAATGCTTCGCTCGGCGAGATGATCGTCCATCTGGCCGGCGCAGGCGTCAAGGTGCCGGGCGGCTTTGCCACCACGGCGCAAGCGTTCTGGGATGTGCTCGATCACAACGATTTGCACGCGCGCATTCAGGCGCGGCTGGATGCGCTCGATGTGGCGGATGTGACGGCGCTGGCTGCGGCTGGTGCGCAGATTCGCGCCTGGGTGGAAGCGGTTGTTTTGCCGCCCCTGCTGGAGGCGGGCCTGCGTGCAGCCTATCGTGCGCTGGGAGACGAGGTGTCGGTGGCAGTGCGCTCATCCGCAACTGCCGAGGACTTGCCCGACGCCTCGTTTGCCGGCCAGCAGGATACCTACCTGCATGTGTGCGGAGAGGCGGCCTTGCTCGCGCATGTGAAAAAAGTCTTTGCTTCGCTCTACAACGACCGCGCGATTGCCTATCGCGTTCATCATGGATACGCCCATGGCGGGGTGGCGCTGTCGGCGGGGGTGCAGCGCATGGTGCGTTCGGACAGTGCCAGCGCCGGCGTGATGTTCACGCTCGACACCGAATCCGGTTTTCGCGATGCGGTGTTCATTACGGCAGCCTATGGGCTGGGTGAAACGGTGGTGCAGGGTGCGGTCAATCCCGACGAATTTTATGTGCACAAGCCGATGCTGGCTCGGGGGTTTCCTGCCGTGGTGCGGCGCGAGCTGGGTGAAAAGGCGGTTCGCATGGTCTGGCACAACGGTGCGACGCGGGTCGAGGACACGCCCCTGGCACTGCGCCGGCGTTTCTCGCTGAGCGATGCCGAGGTGCTGGAACTGGCGCGCCAGGCGATGGCGATCGAGCAGCATTATGGTTGCCCGATGGATATCGAGTGGGCAAAGGACGGCGAGACCGGCGAGCTGTTCATCGTGCAGGCGCGACCCGAAACGGTGAAGACCCGTGTTCAGGGCGGTGGGGAGCGCTACGTGCTGGAAGCGTCCGGCACGGTACGCATCAGCGGTCGCGCCATTGGCCAGAAAATCGGCGCCGGCAGGGTGCGGATTGTGGCCAGCCCGGCGGAAATGGAGCGGGTGCAATCGGGCGACGTGCTGGTGAGCGACATGACCGACCCCGACTGGGAGCCGGTGATGAAGCGCGCCGCGGCGATCGTCACCAACCGCGGCGGGCGCACCTGCCATGCGGCGATCGTGGCGCGCGAACTGGGCATTCCCGCGGTAGTTGGTGCAGGCGATGCGACCACCGTATTGCAAGACGGCGAAATGGTGACAGTGTCGTGCGCCGAGGGCGATACCGGGTTTGTCTACGCCGGACAGTTGCCGTTCTCGGTGGAGACGCTGGCGAGCGGGACACTGCCGCAGCCGCCCGTGAAACTGATGATGAACGTCGGCAACCCCGAGCGCGCCTTCGAATTCGCGCAAATCCCCAATCACGGCGTCGGACTGGCACGGCTGGAATTCATCATCGCGCGCATGATCGGCGTGCATCCGCTGGCGCTGCTGGAATACGCCAGCCAGACGCCGGCACTGCGCGATGAAATCGATCAGCGCATCGCCGGCTATGCCGATCCGGTGTCGTTCTATGTCGACAAACTGGCCGAAGGTATTTCCACCCTGGCGGCGGCGTTCTGGCCGCAGCCGGTGATCGTGCGTCTGTCGGACTTCAAGTCCAACGAATACGCCAACCTGTTGGGCGGCGAGCGCTACGAGCCGAAGGAAGAAAATCCCATGCTGGGCCTGCGCGGCGCGGCGCGTTATGTGTCGGCGCTGTTCCGCCCGGCGTTTGAACTGGAATGCCGCGCGCTGAAGCAGGTGCGCGAGACCATGGGATTCGACAATGTCGAAGTGATGATTCCCTTCGTGCGCACGCTGGAGGAATGCGCAGCCGTGGTCGACTTGCTGGCGGCCAACGGTCTCAAGCGCGGCGAAAACGGCCTGCGCCTGATCATGATGTGCGAGATACCGTCCAACGTGTTGCTGGCCGACGACTTCCTGCAGTACGTCGACGGCTTCTCCATCGGCAGCAACGATCTCACCCAGCTGACCCTCGGCATCGACCGCGATTCCGGTCTGGTCGCCGGCGGCTTCGACGAACGCAATCCGGCGGTGAAAAAGCTGCTCGCCGAGGCGATTTCCGCTTGCAAGCGACACGGCAAATACATCGGCATCTGTGGCCAGGGGCCGAGCGATCATCCCAGATCG
>JAJXUA010000041.1 GCA_021783275.1 Pseudomonadota bacterium | reverse complement strand
CAGCGCGGTAATAATTAGATCGGCCGCCATGGCGCTGCGGATACGCGGCAGCGTGACTTTCTTCAGCGCCTGATGAAAAAACACACTGTTGATGATGAAATACCCTGCCAGCGCCATCAGCAGCTGCTCGATGCTGAACAGCACCGGGCGCACCGTTTCCAGTGTGGAAAAATAAATCACCGCCAGGGCAAAAAACAGGTAGCGGGTAAAAAACTGGGTCACGATTTCGGCACGATCCGGCACCCAGAATCCGCTATCCGGGTTCGCCGCCTGCCAGCGACAGGGGTGACGCCGGTCGTTCCAGTCCGAGTATTCGCTAGCCATGCTGCTCTCCCACGACCCCCTGCGCATGCCTCAGCCGCGCAGTCAGCCAGTCGATGAATCCGGATTCGGGGCTGACGTCCAGTGGCACGCTCCACCAGTCTGCTCCCGCAAACGCGGTGCATTTTACCGCGTCTTTCTCGGTCATCAGTACCGCGCCGTCGGCCGGTAAATCGTCGGGGCGGAACCCATGATGATCGGGGAAGGCGCGCGCGGTGAAATTCAAGCCCTGTGCTGTGAGCATGTCAAAAAATCCCTGTGGCCGTCCGATCCCGCTTGCTGCCAGCCAGACTTGCGCGGGCAGATCGCGCAGCCGGCACGATGTCTCCGGAGCACGCAGGCGACAGGCGCGGTCGATGGCATAGTGCACGCGCCAAGCACGGGGCTCGATCAGGGGCTGCGTCCCGGCGGTGCGTTCGACCTGGATCACCGCATCGACCGACTGCAAGCGGCGGCGCGGCTCGCGCAGGGGACCGGCCGGCAAAGGCCAGCCATTGCCCAGCCCGGTTGCCGCATCCACCACGGCCAGCTCGATATCACGATGCAGCCGGTAATGCTGCAAACCATCGTCAGCCACCACCACATCGACCCCGGGATAATGCGCGAGCAGGGTGCGGGCAGCCGCAACCCGGTCGCGCCCGATCACCACCGGGGCTCCGGTTCTGGCCCGGATCAGCCAGGGCTCGTCGCCCACTTCTCCGGGCGCACGGTCGGCACTCACGTCCACGCAGCCGGTCGCGCTGCCGCCATATCCCCGGCTGACAATTCCCGGACGATAGCCTTGCGCCCGCAACCAACTCACCAGCCAGATCACCAGTGGCGTTTTGCCGCTGCCCCCTGCCGTGATGTTGCCGACGACGATCACCGGCACCCCGACCGCCACGCGCTTGAATACGCCACGCAGGTAGGCCTGGCGGCGCAGGGACGCAACGATCCGGAACAGTCCGGCCAGCGGGAGTAATAGCAGTGTGAGCACGCCGGTGCGCGTCCACTGTGATTGCAGGAGCGACATGACAGCGCCTGCTTAAGGCGCGGTTTGCGTGGCGAAGGTAATGCGGGTCAAGCCCACCTGGCGCGCCGCTTCCATCACATTTACCACCGATTGATGGGCTGCGCGGGCATCGGCATTGATGACGATCACGGCTTCGGCCTGTCCGGTGGCGGCGGCTTTCAACGCCACGGCCAGCGATTCAACCGTGGCATCACCCAGCGTCGCACTGTCGATCTGGTAGCGGCCATCTTCGGCCACGGCCACTTCGATCTGTTTCGGCGGATTGGGGGTTTGCGCCGCACTGCTGGTGGGCAGGTTGATTTTCAGCTCGGCAAAGCGCGCATATGTGGTGGTCACCGCCAGAAAAATCACGATGACGAGCAGAATATCGATGAACGGAATCAGATTGATTTCCGGATAGTCTTCGCGGCGACCACGGCGAAAATTCATGCGGCCTTAATCCCGTTCGCCGTGGACAATTTCCACCAGCTTGATCGCCTGCTGTTCCATATCCACCACCAGGCTTTCAACCTTGCGGCGAAAATGCCGGTAGAACGCCATCGCCGGAATCGCGACGATCAAGCCGAACGCGGTGTTGTACAGCGCAATCGAAATACCATGCGCCAGTTGGGCCGGATTGGTGCCGCCTGCGGTTTGCGCGCCAAAAATCTCGATCATGCCCACGACCGTGCCAAACAGGCCCAGCAAGGGTGCCATGCTGGCAATGGTGCCCAGTGTGGTGAGAAAACGGTCGAGCTCCTGGGTCACGGCCCGTCCGCATTCCTCGATGGATTCCTTCATGATTTCGCGCGAGTTCTGCGCGTTCTTCAGACCGGTGGCAAACAGCCGGCCGAGCGGAGAGCCTTCGCCAAGCTTGGTCACCAGTTCCTGCGAAACGCCCCGATCCTGGTACTGTTTGATGGTCTCGATCAGCAGGTTGGGGGGCAGGACTTCACGGGTGCGCAGGCTGTAACTGCGTTCGATGATAATGGCTACAGCAATGACCGACGCCAGTATCAGCGGCCAGATCGGCCAACCGGCCGCCTCAATGATGGCAAGCACTCGTACCCACTCCAAGATGAAAACACCAGACGAAATGTAGCGCCCGTGCGGGGGTTTCGGCAAGCACGATTTTTTTCACGCCGGGTTTGATGCCTCGCTGTTGAGTTCTCCACAATTGATGTGGATAAGTCTGTGAGGAACTGCCATGCACCTGCCTTAAATGCCCGCCCACAAAGGAAAAAGACCCACGGCACAAAAAGTGATCAATCCATTTATTTGTTAAAAATCAATAGACTACGAATAGCTTCCCACGGTCAATAGTTTATTGAAACTTTTTTTATGACGTTTTGGCGACTGTGCATGAACCGCCTGCCGTGTGATCCATTACCCTGCTGCCCATGAACCCGCCCGACGACGCGTCCGCCCTGCCCGTACTCACCGTCAGCGAGCTGAACCGGATGGCGCGCCGCGCGCTGGAATCGCAGTTGCCGCTGCTATGGGTCGAAGGCGAAGTCTCCAATTTCACCCGTGCCGCGTCGGGGCACTGGTATTTTTCCCTGAAGGATGCGGATGCCCAGGTGCGCTGCGTGATGTTTCGCGGACGCAATCAGTTCGCCGAATTCACCCCTGCAAACGGCGACCATGTCGAGATACGCGCCCTGCCTTCGCTGTATGAAGCACGGGGCGAATTCCAGCTGGGTGCGGACACTATCCGCCGCGCGGGCGCGGGCAAACTGTACGAAGCCTTTCTCAAACTCAAGGCCCGGCTCGAATCCGAAGGTCTGTTTGATCCCGCCCGAAAACGTCCCCTGCCCGGGTTGCCGCGCAGCCTCGGGATCGTGACGTCACTTCAGGCTGCCGCGTTGCAGGACGTGCTGAGCGCCATCGCACGCCGGATGCCGGGGCAGCGCGTCGTCATCTACCCGGCCCCGGTGCAGGGAACCGGCGCGGGGGCCCAGCTTGCCGCCGCGATCGACAGCGCCAGCACCCGCGCCGAATGCGATGTGCTGCTGGTCTGTCGTGGCGGCGGGTCGCTGGAAGATTTATGGGCCTTCAATGAGGAAGCTGTCGTCCGCGCCATTGCCCGCTGCACGCTGCCGGTGGTCTCCGGGATCGGTCATGAAACCGATTTCACCCTCGCGGATTTTGCTGCGGACCTGCGTGCCCCCACCCCCACGGCTGCGGCCGAGCTGGCCACGCCTTTGCGCAGTGAACTGCTGGCGCAGCTGGATACGCAGGCTCATCAACTGCGCCGCCATTTCGTGCGCAAACAGCACGATGTGGCCCAGCAGCTGGATTTTCTTGCACGCCGTTTGCTGCATCCGGCCGAGCATCTGCAGCGTCAGCACGCGCAGCTTGCGCAATGGGCCTGGCGCATGACGCAAAGCCTGCGTCTGCGCATCCTGCATGCCCGCACCCGGATCGAACTGCTGGCACCCCGCATCGTCAACCCGGTGCAAACGCTGCAACGCCAGCGACTACACCTGCAGAACCGACACAACCAGTTGCAGCGCGCGCTGGCGAGCAGCCTCAATCAGCATCAGCTCACGCTGGCGCGGCTCACGGCCAGTCTCAGTCACCTCGACCCCGATCAGGTGCTGGCACGGGGCTACAGTCTGGTGCAGCGCGAAGATGGCAGCGTGGTGCAGGAGGCAGGACTGCTGCACCAGGGCGAAACGCTGCAAGTGCGTTTTCGGAAAGGTCGCGCCGAGGCGACGGTCAGCTCGGTGCTGCCGGAATAGTCTGTACCGGAATAATCTGCAAATGGGCACGCACACAGGACTCGGCCTGCGCTGCGTAATCCTCTGCCAGACAGTCAAGGCGGATGACATCTGGCCATGAACGCAGCCAGGTGAGCTGCCGCTTGGCGAGCTGGCGCGTGGCGGCAATGGCCTGCTCGCGAAATGCCACCGCATCGGTCTCGCCATCGAGATGTGCCCAGGCTTGCCGGTAGCCCACTGCGCGCATGGCGGGCAGATCCGGCGTCAGCGTATAGCGTGCACGCAGCCGCCGGACTTCATCCAGCAAGCCGGCTTCGAGCATGGCATCAAACCGCGCCGCGATGCGCTGATGCAATTGCGCGCGGTCTGTAGGAATCAACGCAAGCTGGAGCAGGCGATACGCCAGAGCCGGTTCACTGCCACGCAGCGTGAGCAAGGCCGACATGGGCTGGCCGCTCAGCCGATACACTTCCAGCGCCCGGCCGATGCGCTGGGCATCATTCGGTGCCAGCCGCGCGGCCGTTTCAGCATCAACCTGCGCGAGCCGGGCATGCAGCGCCGGCCAGCCCAGCGCATCCGCTTCATGCTCGATGGCTGTGCGCAATGCCGGATCAGCCTGCGGCAAATCATCCAGACCTTGCAGCAGCGCGCGGAAATACAGCATCGTGCCGCCCACCAGCAGCGGCACCTGCCCCCGCGCCACGATGTCCTGCATCAGCGCGAGGGCATCGCGGCGAAACGCAGCAGCCGAATAGGCATCAGCCGGATCGCGGATATCCAGCAGGTGGTGGGGGGCCTGAGCCAGCGTCTCGGCGTCGGGCTTGGCTGTCCCGATATCCATGTCGCGATATACCAGCGCCGAATCCACGCTGATGATTTCCAGCGGGAAGCGCTCTGCCAGATGCACAGCCAGCGCAGTTTTGCCCGAAGCGGTCGGGCCCATGAGAAAAATGACCGGCGGCAAACTGGCTGGTAATGGGGTCGCAATAGGCGGGACAGGCATGGCAGGGATTATGCCGCAGCAGCAGAGGCCGGGATTCATGCAAACGTCCTGGCAACAGGCAAGAAAAAAGCGGCGGGTTGCCCCGCCGCTTTCAATGATGCCCGCTACTCGATACCTGTTACTCAGGCCGCGTTCGCGTATTGCGCCTTGGCTTTACGCGCGGCTTCGATTTCCTCCGGACCATAGGCCTTGCCGGACCAGAGCATTTCGTAGGCGATTTCTTCATTGCCGTTTTCGCACAAATCCAGCACTTTCTGGAACAGCGGCTGGAAAGTCTCGGACTGGTGCGATTTTTCGTGATTGTCGAAACTCGTCCAGAAGGTCACGATCAGCGCTTCCTTGCCTTTCATCGGGCTTTCAACGGCTTGACCCACCGTCGAGCCTTCATTGGAGACAGCACCGGAATTCAGTGCGACAAAGCCCCCGACAAAGCCTGTATCGGAATGGTAGGTTTTAACGTTTTCGCACAGAAACGCCACCCGTTCCTGCAGGTCATCGACCGTGAATTCGGGCTTCAATACGACGCGGTTAATCGTGACGACGCCGTCGGTCGGAAAGTTTGCGATCAGTCCACTCATGATTTTCTCCTCAGGTGCGTTGAACAGGCTTTCATTTTAGTTACCTGACTATATTAGTCAACTATTATATTTGTCAGACTGATGCGGCCATAAACAACCCTGATAACTTCAGGTGAAGCGTCATCCCGTCACCCCGTGTGCACCAGCGCGTCAGATATAGCGTTTTTGTTCGCTACGCTTGCCGGGCAGCTTCTTCATGATGACCACCCCCTTGGCAACATCGACATCGTCTACCGGAATATTGGGGTAAACCGGGTTCAGCGGTTTGAGCATCCAGCCGTCGTCACGCTTGACCAGCTGGCGAAAAATATATTCTTCATTCACAAACGCCACCACGTAGGAGCCATCCTTGACCAGTCCGGACGGCTCGACCACGATGATTTCGCCTTCGGCAAACTCCGGCAGCATGGAATCGCCCAGCACCATCAGGGCGTAGGGTTCGGCACTGGAACAGTTGCTGGCTTCGTTGACGTCCTGAATGGGGATGGTTTTGCGCTCGCTCATGGCGGCTCCGTTCGTACTGACTGACAGCTCCGGATTATAGGGGAAAGCCCCTCATCGTCCGCGCATGAACATCGCATCCAGTTCCTTCAGGCTGACCGGGAACCAGGTAGGACGACCATGATTGCACTGGCCAGAGCGCTCGGTCGCTTCCATTTCGCGTAACAGCGCATTCATCTCGGGCACCGTGAGGTGGCGGTTGGCGCGCACCGCCCCATGGCAGGCCAGGGTGGCGAGAAGTTCGTTGCGACGTTCAGCCAGCAGGCGTGCCACGCCATATTCAGCGACTTCGCGGAGCAGGCTGCGGGTGAGATCAACCGGGTCGGCATCTTTCAGCAACCAGGGCACCGCACGCACCGCAACCGAGGTCGGCGACGTGACCGACAGCTCGAAGCCGATGGCGTGCAGGCTGGCCAGATGGGGCTCGATTTCTGCCACGTCACGCGCGTCCGCATTCAGCGCGACGGGGATCAGCAGGGTTTGCGAAGGCACGGCACGGGCATCCAGCGCGGTTTTGAGCTTTTCATAGACGACACGCTCATGCGCGGCGTGCATGTCCACCAGCACCAGCCCCTGCGTATTCTGCGCCAGCACATACACGCCGTGCAGCTGTGCCAGGGCGTACCCCAGCGGCGGCGCATCGGTAGAGCTGTGCTCCGGCATCGTGCTGACCGGAGCATAGTCCGTGCTGTGGGCCGCCAGCGGCGCATACAGCGCCATGGCCTCATTCACCTGCAGGGGCATGCTGGCCTGCCAGGACGGCGCGCTGACGGGCCGTGCAGCCACGGATACACTGGCCACGCCTGTCGGACCGGGCGCAGCCAGCGCACGCTCGACGGCATGAAACAGGAACTGATGAATGCCCCGGCCATCGCGAAAGCGGATTTCGGTTTTGGCCGGGTGCACATTCACGTCCACCCCGTCGGGCGGCAACTCGATGAACAGGCAATACGCCGGATTGAGCTGATGATGCAGCACGTCCCGGTAGGCCTCTCGCAGGGCGTGAACAATAAGCTTGTCGCGAACATAACGGCCATTGACGAACACATGCTGCTGATCGCGGCTGGCGGTCGCCGCGCTGGGGCGGATGACCCAGCCCTGCACCCGCAACGCCCCGGCAGCGGCTTCGACGGCTATGGCCTGCGATTCAAAGGCTTCGCCCAGCACCTGGCGCAAGCGCAACGCCGCCGTGCCCGCATTGCAGCGCAGTTGCACGCGCCCATTGTGGCTGAGCGTAAACGCCGTGGCAGGATGCGACAGCGCCTGGCGGCGCACGGCTTCAGCGCAGTGCGCGTATTCGGTGGCATCCGTTTTGAGAAATTTGCGCCGCGCCGGCGTGTTGTAAAACAGGTCCTGCACTTCGAGCGTGGTGCCGGGTTCGCGGGCAGCCGGCAGCGGCGCTTCGACCTGTCCCCCTTCGACTTTCAGCAGCCAGCCATGATCAGCCGCCGCACAGCGGCTGGTGAGCGTAACGCGTGCGACTGCCGCAATCGACGCCAGCGCTTCGCCGCGAAACCCCAGGCTTACCACCTGTTCAAGATCAGCCAGACTCTGGATCTTGCTCGTGGCGTGACGGGTCAATGCCAAAGCCAGTTCGTCGCGCGCGATCCCGGTGCCGTTATCACTCACCTTGATGCGCTTGACGCCGCCCTGATCCAGCTCGATGTGTATTTCGCTGGCTCCGGCATCGAGGCTGTTTTCCAGCAGTTCTTTCAGCGCGGCAGCGGGACGCTCGATCACTTCGCCCGCCGCGATTTGTGAAATCAGCACCTCGGGCAGGATGCGTATGGACGTATTCAACCCGGTTGCGACGGCCTCAGGCAGCCGGGAAGTCATGGGCACCACCATCAGGGATGCAGTGTCAGACGTGCCGGCGCGTTCACCGGATGGGCGGCAAAATGTTTCTTCAAGCCGGTAACGATCGCGTCCACCAGGGTGTCCTGATAGTCGGGATCGTTGAGGCGCTTTTCTTCTTCGGGATTGGAGATGAAGGCCGTTTCGACCAGGATCGAGGGAATGTCCGGCGCTTTCAGCACCGCAAAACCTGCCTGCTCGACATGGGCCTTGTGCAGCGTGTTCACGCCGCCGATTTCTTTCAGGACGGCATGGCCCAGCTTGAGGCTATCGTTGATGGTGGCGGTTTGCGACAGGTCGATCAGGGTGCGTTTGAGGAAGGGATCTTTCACGTCGATGTTGACGCCGCCGATCAGATCCGCCTCGTTTTCCTTTTTCGCCAGCCAGCGCGCTGCGGTCGACGTGGCGCCGCTTTCCGACAGCGCAAATACCGATGAACCGCGTGCGTGGGGCTTGATGAAGGCATCGGCATGGATCGAAATGAACAGGTCGGCCTTCACTGCACGCGCCTTGACCACGCGCTGCGACAGCGGCACGAAATAATCGCCGTCGCGCACCAGCACCGCCCGCATGTTGTCCTGGGCGTCTATTTTCTTTTTGAGTTTGCGGGCGATGGCGAGGGTAATGTCCTTTTCGCGCGACCCTTTTGCACCCAGCGCGCCCGGGTCTTCACCCCCATGACCGGCATCGATCGCCACCGTGATCAGGCGGGTGTACTGCGGCGTGCCGGGCTTCACGGCGGCGGTGCCGGGACCGGGTACCGCCGCAAGCGCCGCGGCGGGTGTCTGCACCGGATACAGGTCGATCACCAGACGGTGGTTGTACTGCTCCAGCGGCTGCAGGGCAAACACCGATGGCTTGACGGCGGTTTTCAGGTCCAGCACCACACGCATCACGCCGGGACGATTCAGGCCGATCCGGATCGCGGCGATGTAAGGATCGTCCGTGGCCAGCTGCGTCATCAGCGCATCCAGCGCCGGGCCGGGCTCCACGCCTTCGAGATCGATCACCAGCCGTGCGGGATGGTCCAGACTGAAGTATTTGTGTTTGACCGGTTGTGCTGCTTCCAGCGTGATGCGCGTGTAGTCCGGCGACGGCCACAGCCGCGTGGCCGACACCTGCAGCGCCTGGGCCCAGCCGGACATCAGCACACTGCACAACAGGAACAGCTTCAGCAGTTGGGACTTTGACAGGATGTACACATCGTCTCCAGAAAACAGGTGCCGCGCGGACTGACGGCGACACATTCCACTTCGCGCGTGTCGCCGGTAATCGCCAGCCGGACGATCACGTCCGGCTCGGCCAGCCAGCCCGCCGCCTTGTCCGGCCACTCGATCAGGCTGACCGCGTGCGAGCCGATGTCACGAAATCCCGCATCCAGCCATTCGCGCGGGTCATGCAGGCGGTACAGGTCGAAATGATACAACTCAAATTCCGGCAGCTCGTAGATTTCGGTCAGCGTGTAGGTCGGGCTCTTCACCCGTCCAGCATATCCCCGTGCGCGCAGCAGGCCACGCACCAGTGTCGTTTTGCCCGCACCCAGATCCCCTTCGAGATAGAGCGTCATGCCCGCCGTCAGGGACTGCGCCAGTTGCGCCCCAAAAGCCAGCGTCGCCGCCTCGTCCGCCAGATGGCGGTGACAGCGCACGGTATCATCGGAGCTATGCATGAAACAGATTTAGCGCAGGTGGCCGGACAGATCAAGGACTGGGGACGCGCACTCGGTTTTGCCGACGTGGGAATTGCGGACGCAAACCTGGACGCGGCCGAAGCGGGGCTGCTGGACTGGCTGGACAAGGGCTTTCATGGCGAGATGGATTATATGGCCGTGCATGGCGTCAAGCGCAGCCGTCCGGCAGAATTGGTACCCGGCACCCTGCGCATCATCAGCGCCCGGCTCGATTATTTCCCGCCTGACGCCGTCGATGCCCACACGGTCATGGCCGATGGCGCGGCCGCCTATGTGTCGCGCTATGCGTTGGGACGGGATTACCACAAGGTCTTGCGGGGTCGCCTGCAAACCCTGGCCGAAAAAATCACGAGCGAAATCGGTACGCATCATTTCCGCGTTTTCACCGACAGCGCGCCGGTGCTGGAAGTGGCACTGGCCGAAAAATCCGGCCTGGGCTGGCGTGGCAAGCACACCCTGCTGCTCAACCGCCAGCATGGCTCGTGGTTTTTTCTGGGCGAAATCTACACCGACCTGCCCTTGCCGGTCGATACGCCCGAGGCCAATCACTGCGGCAGCTGTCAGGCCTGCATGGATATCTGCCCAACACAGGCGATCGTCGCCCCCTATACGCTGGACGCGCGGCGCTGCATCTCCTATCTGACCATCGAACTCAAGGGCAGCATACCGGTTGAACTGCGGCCGCTCATGGGTAACCGTATCTACGGCTGTGACGACTGCCAGCTGGTGTGCCCCTGGAACCGCTTTGCCCGCACCGCTGCCTTGCCTGATTTCGTCGTGCGCAATGGACTGGATCAGGCGCAGTTGACCGATCTGTTTGCATGGAGCGAAAACGATTTCAATGACCGGCTGGCCGGATCGGCGATCCGCCGTATCGGTCATGTGCGCTGGTTGAGGAATATTGCGGTGGCGCTGGGTAATGCCCCAGCTTCACCAGATAGCGTGGCAGCCTTGCGCACGCGACAGGACCATCCGTCTGCTTTGGTGCGCGAGCACGTCGCCTGGGCGCTGGCGCGCCAGCAGAACAGCTATTGATCCGGTACGAATTAACCTTGGATACCGTTCGTGCTGAGCCTGTCGAAGGGCTGTGCTTCGATCGTTCGACAAGCTCACGATCAGCACGAACGGACTCACGGATAAACCAGGCCGGATCAATAGGCTGAACGAAGTTCACGCTGCGCGTGGCGCATCACCGACCAGCCCGAGCTCAGCGCCAGGCCCGCCAGCACCACCGCCACCACCACATCCGGCCAGCCACGCGCGCTTGCCCACACCCCTGCTGCAGCGGCCATGACTGCCAGATTGCCCAGCGCGTCGTTACGCGAACATAGCCACACCGAACGCGCCTGGGCGTCGCCCGTGCGATGGGCGTACAGCAAAACGGCGACGCCGAGATTGACCGCCAGCGCCAGCAGACTGACCCCGCCCATGATGACCGGCTCCGGCACGATACCCGCCGACCATTGCCAGGCCGATTTGCCGAGCACGAATACGCCGTAGCCGATCATCAGTCCGCCCTTCCACAGTGCGGTTCGTGAGCGCCATACCGGGGCGAGCCCCAGCACAAAGAGCGCAACCCCGTAATTGCCGGCATCGCCCAGAAAATCCACCGCGTCGGCGAGCAGCGACACCGATTGCGCCGCAACACTGGCGAACAGCTCCACGCCGAACATCAGCAGATTGAGCACCAATGCAATCCACAGCGCACGGCGGTAAGCCGGATCGACAGGCGGACGGGAGGCGGGATCGCAGCCGCAGCCACTCATGTGCGCTGCCGCTGCACGCGACCCTGTGAGTACAATGGCGTCCTTTCCATTCCGTCATCCTGCCATCCATGTCTACGAATGCACAGTCCCCCATCGGGGTATTCGATTCCGGCATCGGCGGGTTGACCGTGGTACGGGCACTCATGGAACGCCTGCCCTACGAAAACATCGTCTATTTCGGTGACACGGCCCGCGTGCCCTACGGCGTGAAGTCGGTCGAAACCATCACCCATTTCACCACGCAGATCGCCCGCTTTCTGCTGGAAAAAGACGTGAAACTGCTGGTGATTGCCTGCAACACCATGGCGGCGGTGGCGGCGCAGGTGGTCAAGGATTTATCGCCGGTACCGGTGCTCGACGTGATCGACGCCGGAGCCCTGTCGGCACAAGGTGGCCACAAAATCGGCGTGATCGGCACCCCCACCACCATCAACAGCAACGCCTATGCGCGGGCCATCCACGACTACGCGCCCGATTCGCGCATTCATTCGCAGGCCTGTGCGCTGTTCGTGCCGCTGGTCGAAGAAGGCTGGCTCGATCACGAAGTAACCCGGCTGACCGCCGAAGACTACCTGAAACCCCTGCAAGCCGAAGATATCGACACCCTGGTGCTGGGATGTACGCATTACCCCCTGCTGAAGCCGCTGCTGCGTCAGGTGCTGGGCGAAGGGGTGCAGCTGGTCGATTCTGCCGAAGCCATGGCCGAGCAGGTGGCCACCGTGCTGGCGCAGCACGGGCTGGCGAATCCCGGCCCCGCGCAACCCCGCTACGATTTCCACGTCACCGATGTGCCGCTCCGTTTCCAGACGATCGGCGAGCGTTTTCTCGGGCGTACGCTCAACAACGTGCATGTGGTGAAGTGGTAAACGCTCCGCTGCGCGCATGATCCGCATCAACGCGCAAATCGAAATCGACGAGCGCGAAATCCAGGAAGACTTCGTCCGCGCGTCGGGCCCCGGCGGGCAAAACGTCAACAAGGTCTCCACGGCGGTGCAGCTGCGTTTTGATGTGGCGCACTCGCCTTCCCTGCCCGAGCCAGTGCGCGCCCGCCTCATCGCCCTGGCGGGGCGACGGCTCACGCTGGAGGGCGTGCTGATCCTGTCGGCCGAGCGCTATCGCAGCCAGCGCCGCAACCGCGACGACGCACTGGCGCGCCTGATTGCGTTGATCAATGCAGCCTGTGAAGTGGCCACCCCACGTCGCCCGACCCGGCCCACGCTGGCCTCGCGGAAACGGCGGCTGGAAAGCAAACAGCGGCGCGGCGATACCAAGAAACTGCGCAGCGGCAAACCCGGCAGCGAGGGCTGAAGCTGCCCGGTTTTACTCGTCCAGCAAAGCTGGCTCAGCCGCAAAAAACCGCGCCACCACGTCCAGCTTGCGGGTTCGTGTCATCGCTGGCAGCGCATTCAGCAGCAAACGACCGTAGGGTTTGTCGGCCAGACGGGTGTCACAGATCATCAGCACACCGCGGTCGGTTTCGCTGCGTATCAGCCGCCCAGCCCCTTGCTTGAGGCTGATCGCGGCATGTGGCAACTGATAATCCATGAAGGGTTTGCCGCCGTTTTTTTCTGCCAGCGCAATCCGCGCCGCGACCACCGGATCGTCCGGCGGCTGAAACGGCAGCTTGTCGATGATGACCACCGACAGCACATCGCCCGGCATATCGACGCCTTCCCAGAAACTCTGGCTGCCCAGCAATACCGCATTCCCGGCCCGCTGAAAGCGCGCCAGCAATTGGTTTTTCGGCGCCTCGCCCTGCACCAGCAGCGGGTAATCCCAGCCGCGAAAGCGGAAGGCATCAAGCAGCAGTCCGCGCGCTTTTTCCAGCGCACGCAGGCTGGTGAAGAGGATGAACGCCCGTCCCCGGCTGATTTCCAGCACCGGCAAGGCAGCGTTCACCACCGCTTCGGTGAACTCTGGGGTATTCGGCGCGGGCAGGGTTTGCGGCACGTAGAGCACGCCCTGCCGGGGGTAATCGAAGGGGCTGTCCACGCACAGGGTGTGGGCCGTCTCAATGCCCAGGCGGCTTTGCAGATGACTGAAATCGCCGCCCACCGCGAGCGTCGCCGAGGTGAGGATCCAGGCCTGCGCACGTTCGGCGAGTTTGGCACCAAACTGCGCCCCCACTGACAGGGGGGTGCTGTGCAGCAGCAGTGCGCTGAGCGTGGTTTCCAGCCAGCGCACACGCGGCGTATCGGCGTCGTCGGTGCGCTGCCACTGCGCCAGCGTGGCCTGAACGGCCTGGGCACGCTCGAAACAGTTTTTCAGATCGGCGTCCCGCTCGGCCTGGGTCTCCAGCAATGTCACCAGATCATCGAGCATCTTTGACAGCTGCTGCAAGGCGTCAGGCCACGCGTTAAACCGCACCAGATCGCTGGCGGTGGCTTTCAGCGGATTCTGCGGGAATGCCAGACGTGCATCACGTACGACCTTGGCCAGGTCTTCGGCCACCCGGCGCAGCGCCGGGAAATCCCCTGCTTTCACCGCAGCCAGACGTTTGGTGTCGTTGGCCAGATCGAGCAATTGCGCGGTGGACAGGGTCTCGCCAAAAAACTGTGCAGCGGTTTCCGCCAGTTGATGCGCTTCATCCAGGATGACGGTGTTGCACGCCGGCAAAAGCTCGGCCACGCCTTCGTCCTTGAGCCATAAATCCGCAAAAAACAGATGATGGTTGACCACCACCACCTCGGCCTCCAGCGCAGCCTTGCGCGCGGCCATCACGAAACATTCCTTGAAATGCGCGCAATCGCTGCCGAGGCAGGTATCGCGGCTGGATACGGCGTAATGCCAGGCGGTGGCGTCCTCGGGGATGCCTTCGGCTTCGGCCCGGTCGCCGCTGGCCGTCGTTTCGGCAAAGCGGGCTATTTTTTGCAGCCAGGCGGCGTCATCACGGTGGGCAAAACGCCCATCCGCCAGGTTGCGCTGCAAGTGGTGATGACACACATAATTGGCGCGCCCCTTCAGCAAGGCCACTTTCACCGGCGATTTCAGGGCCCGCCGGGCAGCGGGCAGGTCACGGTGAAACAGCTGATCCTGCAGTGCTTTAGTGCCGGTGGAAATCACCACCTTGCCGCCAGACAACAGTGCGGGAACCAGATACGCCAAAGTTTTGCCCGTGCCGGTACCCGCCTCGGCCAGCAGCACGCCGTGGTCGGCAATCGCCTCGGCAACCGCTTCCGCCATGGCGAGTTGCTGGGGGCGCGCGCGCCATCCGGGCATCGCCTGCGCACATGCACCATCAGCTGAAAATAAGGGTTTGAGATCAGGCATGGGAAGTCTGTCGCGAGTGTAGCACCGGGCAACAGGTGCACCTTCAGGCAGACATTACAGTTCAGTACGGTTTTACCGTTAGAAGACGGGACATAAACCCGGATTTTTTCATGCGTACATTGTGGTTCTGCCTGCTGATAGGGCTGTGCCCGGCTGTCGCCCACGCCGTGACAGTCCGCCTCGACATGCGTCCAGGTATTGCAGGTAACGCTGAATATCTGCCGGGCAAACCCGATCAACCGGCGGTACTGCTGCTGCATGGTTTTTTGCAGACACGGGACTTTCCCACCGTGGCGACGCTGTCACGCGGTCTGCATGATGCCGGCTACAGCGTGCTCGCCCCAACGCTGAGTCTCGGCATCCCCAACCGCAGCCAGAGTCTGGCCTGCGAAGCCATTCACCATCACCGCTTCGAAGACGATGTCGCCGAAATAGCCCGCTGGGTCGGCTGGCTGAAAGCCCGGGGACATCACGCCATTCTGCTGGCAGGGCACAGCTTTGGCAGCCTGCAACTGCTGGCCTATCTGAACACACAGCCCGATCCTGCTGTCCGGGGCTACGTCGGCACCTCGCTGGTTGCCGCGCAGGTGGGCAATACCGATCGGGTCGCGCTGATTGCTCATCTGGAAAAGCAGAAGCTCTACAAACAACCTGCTCTCGTGAGTCACTCCCTGTCATTCTGCAAAAAATATCTCGCTCCGCCGGGTGCGCTGCTGTCCTACGTGCGCTGGGATCAGCCCCGTACCCTGCAAGCCTTGAAACAGTCGCCCGTCGAAATGCGGCTCATCATGGGCGATGCCGACACCATCGTCGGCCGGGGATGGCTGAAAGCTCTGCGTCATGTTGGCGCCACCCTGGTTGTCGTCAAGGGCGCCAATCACTTCATGGATGGGGAACATGAATTCGACTTGCTCGATCAGGCCCTCATCGCACTCCGGCATTTTGATAGCAAACCCTCGCCATGACCCGCCCCGCCCAGATTTCCATCAGGCAGATTGCCCTGACGTTCGTTGCCGGTTTACTGATACTGATCGGACTGATCGGAGGGATTGCCGCCTATCAGACACGCAGCGTCACGAACAGCCTGGAACAGCATAGCCAGCAGGCGGCAAGCGCTGAATTGCGCGCCGTCGTGGAACGCCTGTTGGGCAGGACCGCTTCACAGGCCGATACGCTGGCGGCCTGGGACGAAACGCGGCAGCAGCTGGTCACGCCTGAGTACTATGCCTACTGGCGTGACCAGCGCGCCTACGAGGGCGGGATACTCGTCAACCGGCTTGCCCGTACAGCGCTGTATCGAGATTCAGGGCAGATTCTGGCGGCAGGCGGATCGATGCCCGCTCAACTGCCCGCTGCGCGATTACTCCCGGAACGCAGCAGCTGGTTCAGCCAGGAATCCGGTATCACGATGCTGAATGTGGTTTTCCCCGTATACCGCGAATCGGGGGGGCAAGCGCTGCTGGGCTATGGATTGCTGCGATTTGATTTCATGAACGAGCTGGTTCAGCACAATCAGTTCCATTTTGTCGATCCCGCCAGCATCAGTCTCACGCTGCAAGCGGGTGAAGCGCTGAATGTCAGCCAGCTGTATTCCCGCATGCAGTTCAGCGCCCGCACCGATCCGGATCAGCTCAAATTTCAGGCCATTTTCTCGCGCACCCTGCTGGCGCTGCTGGCCCTGCTGATCCTGGCTGCGCTGGCCGGTTTCGTCATCTACAACCATTTGCTGGTGCGTCCCCTGGGGCAGTTATCCCGCGAGATCAATGCCATGCAGCAGGGTCAGTTCAATCTCGCCGTTGATCACAGTGCGCCGATGCAGCTGGGGGAGCTTGAACGCATACGCCGTTCGCTGCATGACTATCAGCTGCAGTTGCGCGAACTGCACGGTTCGCTGGAAGACCAGAATCGTGAGTTCCACTCCCAAGCCCGGCAGGATGCCTTGACAGGCTGCCACAACCGGCGCGCCTATGAGGAAGACTGGGAACATTTTCGCGCCAACCTCCACCTGCATCCGCAGGGTGTGGCGTTCCTGCTGTTTGACTGCGACCGCTTCAAGACCATCAATGACACCTATGGTCATGCCAAGGGTGACCGGGTTTTGACCCTGATTGCCGATGCGCTGGTGATGGCCCTGCGTGCCAACGACCGCCTGTATCGCCTGGGCGGCGACGAGTTTGCGACGTTTCTGTCGCGCACCACGCCCGCCCAGGCCAAGCAGATCGCGCAACGCTGCCATAGCCTGATCGATGCCGCGAGCTTCAAGGAGCTGGGCATCAATGAACCCGTCGGCATCAGTATCGGGATCGCCTTTTGCGAAGCCAGCCAGCTTGAACACATCGATGAATTGCCCAAGCAGGCCGACGTCGCCATGTACACCGCCAAGCAGCCGGGGCGCACCCGCATCGCCCTGTATGGAGACGACGCCGAACGCGCATCGCAAACCCTGGTCGCCAGTCTCGAGACCAGTGCGCTGTTCCAGGCGCTCGCCACGCCCGGCATGATCGAAATGCATTACCAGCCGATCCATGCCCTGCCGGGTCGCAAACTGGCGTATTACGAAGCCCTGGCGCGCATACGCTACAACGGCCAACTCATCATGCCCGGCGCGTTTCTGCCGGTGGTGAGCAGCCGTCGGCTGGAAACCGAATTCGACACAGCGGTACTCCAGCAAATTGAAATGGACATTGCGTCGGATCAGCTTCCACCGGGCAGCGGCCTGTCGATCAACCTGTCTGCACAAAGTATTTCCAATGCTGAAATCGTATCGCAGCTGCTGGAACTGTCACGCCACAATGCGCGCTATCCGATGGTGCTGGAAATCACCGAAACCTCACTGATTACGCAGATGACGGAAGTGCGAACCTATCTCGATTTATTGCGCTCGCTCAATTACCGCATCGCCATGGATGATTTTGGCACCGGCTATTCTCCGCTGCGCTACCTGGTTGACCTGCCGGTCGATGTCGTCAAGTTCGATATTTCGCTGGTCAACAAACTCGCGCAAAACGACCGAGCCGGGCAAGTGGTGGCCGATTTCGCCCGGATGATGCGCGACGCGGGCTACGCCCTGGTGGCCGAAGGTATCGAAAGCGAAGAGGTATTGCTCAAAGTAGAAAGTCTGGGTTTCGAACATGCCCAGGGATTTTTTCTGGGACGCCCGGTTGCACTCGCGCAGATCAGCCAGACGCCGTCCCCTGAACCGTGGCACGACACCGATAGTTCAGTGTTTGCCTGAACGCCAGATGGAAAAAATGATCCACAGGCTGTTGAAGAACGCGATCAGGAAACCCACCAGGCCGAAGAACGGCAAGCCGAACAACTGCGGTCCCGCCTGCACCGTCATGATGATGCTCGACCCGATGACCAGCGACGCCGTGAGGATGCCCATCGTCAGGCGATTGCTGGCACGGTCCAGCTGATGTCCGAAATGATCCAGCCGCTTCAGGTCCAGGTCGATCCTGACCCGTCCGCGCCGCGCATCGCGCAGCAAGTGCCCCAGATCACGCGGCAGATCGGCCAGCACTTCCAGCGCGTCGCGCAGGCTTTTGCGCCCGCGTGACATCAAGGCCTGCGGCGTATAACGCTGCTGGATGATGCGCTCTACAAATGGCGTCACATGATCGACCATGTGGAAGCCGGGATCGAGTTGCTGGCCCAGTCCTTCCAGGGTGATGAGTGTTTTGAACAGCAGCGTCAGATCGGCAGGCAACACCAGATTGTTCTCGCGCATCAGCGCCGCAATATCATTCAGCAGCGCGCCGATCTTCACGTCCTTGAGCTGCAGGTCGTCATAGCTTTGCAGCAGTTCGGCCACATCGTAGGCGAGCCGGTCTTCATCGATCGCAGACTCGCTGTTCCAGTCGAGCAGCACCCGCAGCAGCCCCTGTTCATCTTTCAGGGTCAGCGCGTGGAGCATGTCGACAATCTGGTTACGGCGCGTCGCCGTCAGCATGCCCACCATGCCGAAATCGATCATGCCGATGCGGTTGCCGGGCAGGAACAGCACATTGCCGGGATGCGGGTCGGCATGAAAATACCCATGTTCCAGCACCATGCGCAGCACCACATCGGCTCCGCGTGCCGCCAGCAACCGGGAGTCCAGTCCGGCGGCGGCGAGCACCTCCGGTGCCACGCCGGAAGTGCCGATGATTTCGTCCTGCACATTCACCAGCCGGCTGGTGTGCTGCCAGTACACGCGGGGAATGGTCACCAGCGGATCGTCGGCAAAATGCCGGCCAAACTGGTCAATGTTGCGGGCTTCCTTGGCCAGATCGAGTTCCCGGTTCAGCGAACGGCGGAACTGCGAAACGATGTGCACCGGGTCATAGCGGCGGAAATCCGGCACCTCGCTCTCAATCAGGCGCGCCGCGTGATCCAGAATCCGCAGATCGGCACGGATCACCGCTTCGATACCCGGACGGCGGATCTTGACCACAACCGCGGTGCCATCCTTGAGCGTGGCACGATGCACCTGGGCAATCGACGCGGCGGCCAGCGGGACGGGGTCGAACGCTGCAAAAATTTCCGCCGGTTCACCGCCCAGGGCTTCGACCAGTTCCTGACGCAGCACCTCGTAGGGCACCGCGGGAACCTGGCTGTGCAGCTTTTCGAATTCGACGATCCAGTTCGGGGGAAACATGTCCACCCGCGTGGCCAGCAACTGACCCAGCTTGATGAAAGTCGGGCCCAGTTCTTCCAGCGCGCGCCGGATACGCACCGGTGCTTCCAGCTGGCTGATTTCGCTGGTGTGGTGCCAGTGCAGGATGCGGCCTGCCCGTTCGAGCACGCCGCTGATCCCGAGCACCCGAACGAGATCGCCCCAGCCATAGCGGATCATCACCGTGGCAATTTCATGCAGCCTCGGCAGATCACGAACGACGGAAAGGGTTTCCCAGAGCATCAGGCGTCAACAGGAGCAGTCGGCATGGACACAGTGTAGCCGCAGGCAGCCGCCTGCCAGCCGCAATGTCCGAGAAATAGCGCGAAATTCAGGAACGCAGTCGATCGCTTTGCCGTTTGAGCGAATCCGACAAAGCCGCCAGCACCCCGCTCGCAACCTTGGACAGCCGGTCTACGGCGACATCGGCAGATTCGCTGAGCCCCGCCCGACCCGCCTGACTGCTCGTTTTGATTCCGCTCGCCATCTGCCGCAAGGCATCCTGCACCTGCTCGCCCGTGCGGGTGCCGCTGACACGCATATGCTCGCCCAGCGCGTCGAATTCTTCTTTCAGCTTGCCACCCGTCTGGCGCGCCGTCTGCCTGACGGTATCGATCAGTTGTGATTCCAGATCACGCAATTGCTCCAGGCTGTCCTTGAGTTCATTGTCCTTGTACGCCTTGCCTTTCGACACCGCTTCACGCAGGGTCAACGACGCGACCTGTGCCGCACTGCCGACCGCCTCATCCAGCCCGCTGACTGCCTGACGCAGTCCGTCTTTCATTTCGCCTCCGCGCGCACTGAGACCACTGCCGATGCCCGACGTAATCGCGCCGACGATGTCACGCACTTCGTTCAGCGCCATGCGCCGGTCGTGCAAGGCGCGAGCGGTCAGGTCGCGCACCCGTTCGCGTAAATCCGGTTCCGCCGTTGCTTGCGCCGCTTCATCATGCCATTGCGCAAGCTGGGCCGGATCGGGAATACTGGTGGGGTCGGGGGAGAGATTCGGCGCGTCGTTCATGGTGCTTCCTTTCAGTAAAATTCAGCTCAGGAATATCAAGCTTGGGCATACAGGATCGAAACGGTTCAGCCGCATGGATACAGGCCTGACTGCGTGCTATCAACGCTTTCACTATAGAGCAGATTTCATCGTGAAAAAGTTCCTCGTGTGCCTGATTTGCCTGTGGCTCGGGGCTGCGCAGGCTACCCCACCCTCTGAAGACATCCCGCTATATGCCCTGAGTCTGCTGGGTAGTCCGTACCTGCTCGGCGGCACCACGCCCGAAAGCGGACTCGATTGCAGTGGCCTGGTCGGCCATGTGTTCCTTCATACCGTGGGCATCCAGCTGCCACGCGACAGTCTGGCCATCAGTGCGGCCACCCAGCCGCTGCCGGACGATGAACTGGCACCCGGCGATCTGGTGTTTTTCAATACGCTGGACCGTCCGTACTCGCATGTCGGCATTTATCTGGGAGAGGGACGTTTCGTACACGCCGCCAGCCGCCGCAGCGGCAGCGTCATGGTATCGCAGCTG
>JAJXUA010000040.1 GCA_021783275.1 Pseudomonadota bacterium | reverse complement strand
ACATGCACAAGGCTTCTTGATGCGCGCCAACCTGAGACTGGCGGTTCCGGCGGGAGATTATCCAGAGATCCCGAATTAAGCCCTGGAGCAGGAGCAATACTGATGCTCCGAGTAGAAGTGCGCCAGTACTGATTTGGGCCGGCAGCCGCGCTGCCATGAGCCAGCTGATCATCCCCACGACGGGTATCAAGGCGAGCTCGAATTTTTCAGCAGCGGTGATGTCTGACATTGGCCTAACGAATGAGACCCGCACCCCGCGCATTTTCATCAAGGCCAGGGCAATGCCCATCAACAGGCCGTATGTAGAGCCGCAGTCTTACACCGAATCAACGTCCGCTACCGTTGCGTGATAGGGGGAGTCCATGTAGTAGAGGTAAGGGGCGCCGCTTCAGCGGCGTCCCAGCGTAGCGAAGCGGAGCGGTCTTGACCCCGGGTTAGAAATTTTTTTGCACATATTTTGAATGTTCAACCCGCCTTTTCAGGTTTCCACGCCGCCTAAATCAGGCATCGTGACGGTCGTGTGCTGTAGCTGTTTGATTCATTCGAACTCTACGCCTTGCCCGTTGATATAGGCAAACCTGAAATTTCGTGGATGAAAGTTCGCGTGGGGTCTCGGGATTCCCTCAGGCTGCTCGACCGGATGCGGGCCCAATCGGGCGGCATACACAAACCCATCCCGTTCCTGATTCAGCCCAGCCCTTGCACAAACGCCAGCACCTCCGCCGCATGTCCCGGGGCTTTCAGCCCGCGCCATTCCTTGACCCGCTGGCCGGTTTTGTCGAAGACGAAGGTGCTGCGCTCGATGCCGCGCACCAGTTTGCCGTACATATTCTTCTGCTTCATTACGCTGAAGCGTTCGCACAGGATGCCTTCGGTGTCGGACAGCAGTTCGAAGGGGAAGCCCTGTTTGGTTTTGAAGCCTTCGTGCGATTTGAGGCTGTCGCGCGAGACGCCGACGACGACGGTGTTGGCGGCTTCGAATTGCGGATAGAGGTCGCGGAATTCCTGGCCTTCGACGGTGCAGCCGGGGGTGTTGTCTTTGGGGTAGAAATACAAGACGACGTTTTTGCCGCGCTGAGCGGACAGTTTGAAGGTGGTGTTGCCGGTGGACGGCAGTGCGAAATCGGTGATGACGGTGTCGGTCATGGCTGGCCTTTCAGGGTTAGCGGGTGGAGGATTTGAGGAGGACGACGACGGCGCCCGCGCCGCCATCGACCGTGCGCGCCTGACAGAACGCGAGCACGTCTTCGCGCTGCATCAGCCAGTGGCGCACTTTGTTTTTCAGCACGGGCAGGCGGTTTTTCGAGCCCAGGCCCTTGCCGTGGATGATGCGTACGCAGCGCCGGTCTTCGTTGCGGCAACGGTTGAGAAACAGCGCGAGTGCCACGCGGGCTTCGTCGCCGCTATGGCCGTGCAGGTCGAGTTCGCCCCGGATGACCCAGCCACCGCGACGCAGCTTGCGCAGCGCGGCGAGGGGTACGCCGGGGCGCATGAAGAACAGTTCTTCGCCGGTGGCCATGGCGTCGTCCCAGTCCCAGGGGTCGGACAGGGCATCGATCAGCACCTGCTGTTCGTCGCGCAGACGCTGGCGCGCGACAGGGGCGGGGCGGGGACGACTGCGTTCGACGCGATTGGCCGGCGGCAGCGGGGTGACATCGGCTACGGCGCGCTGAAACAGGACGCCACCTTCTTCAGGCGGGCGCGCGGGTTCGGCGGGGGATGGGACAACGGGGCCGGGCCGATCACGCAATACGCGGCGCACGCGCGCCAGCGCCTCGAACGAGGCGGGGGCGAGCGCACTGCCACGGGCGCGCTTCATGGCACAGCGGCGTTACGCTTTGCCCAGCGCGTCGAGGTAGCGCTCGGCGTCGAGCGCGGCCATGCAGCCGGTGCCCGCGCTGGTCACGGCCTGGCGGTAGATGTGATCTTGCACGTCGCCCGCCGCGAACACGCCTTCGATGCTGGTCGCGGTGGCGTTACCCTTGTTGCCGCTTTTGGTCACGATGTAGCCGCCTGCGAGTTCGAGCTGGCCTTCAAAAATATCGGTGTTCGGCTTGTGGCCGATGGCGACGAAAATGCCGGTCAATTCGATGTCTTTGGTCTCGCCGCTCTTCGTGCTTTTGATGCGCATCCCGGTCACGCCGGTCTTGTCGCCGAGCACTTCGTCGAGCGTGTGGTCGAGTTCGAGCGTGATCTTGCCTTCCTTGACCTTTTCCATCAGGTGCCCGACCAGAATCTTCTCGGATTTGAAGGTGTCACGGCGGTGCACCACGGTGACGTGGCTGGCGATGTTGGCCAGATACAGCGCTTCTTCGACCGCTGTATTACCGCCGCCGATGACCGCGACGCGCTGGTTTTTGTAAAAGAAGCCGTCGCAGGTCGCGCAGCCCGACACGCCCTTGCCCATGAAGGCTTTTTCCGAATCAAGGCCGAGGTACATCGCCGACGCACCGGTCGCGATGATGAGTGCGTCGCAGGTATAAGTGCCCGAATCGCCGATCAGGGTGAAGGGCTTTTCGGTCAGCTTGGCGGTGTGGATCTGGTCGAAGATGACTTCGGTGTTGAAGCGCTTGGCATGGCGCTCGAAACGGTCCATCAGCTCGGGGCCTTGCACGCCATCGACATCGGCGGGCCAGTTATCGACTTCGGTCGTGGTCATCAACTGCCCGCCCTGCTGCATCCCGGTGATGATGACCGGCGACAGATTGGCGCGCGCGGCATAGACCGCAGCAGAGTAGCCGGCGGGGCCGGAACCGAGGATGACGAGTTTGTGATGTGTGGTGCTCATGGTGTTTGTACGGGTAGGGTGAGGGAAAGCGGGCTATTCTAATTCCATTTCCAGACTGAAAATCTCTTTGTCGGTTTCGCCTTGCCGTGCTACAGCACTGTCTGCGGCTCACCTTCGCGATCTTTTCAATCTGGAATTGGAATAGCCAACTGGACGATGGCATTTCCATGCTGTCTGTCCGGGTTGCCTGCACGTTTATAATCGGGGCACTTTTCTCAGTTTCAATCTTTCATGGCGCGCACCGCATCCCGTCCAGCCTCACCCATGCCTCCCCGGATGCAGCGTCTGCTGCGCGAAGCCCGTGCCTTTCTGGTCGGGGCGGCCGCTTTGCTGCTCACCGCGATCCTGCTGACACATCACGTGGCCGATCCCAGCTTCAGCACCACGGGCGATGGCGGCACGGTACACAACCTGGGCGGGCGCACCGGGGCCTGGCTGTCCGATCTGCTGCTGATGCTGTTTGGCGTGTCGGCCTGGTGGTGGGTGCTGCTGGCAATCGCCTATGTGGCGCACACGTTTCGCCATCTCGACGAAACCCCGCTGGCGGGGAGCCGCCAGCGCTGGCTGCGGCTGGGCGGTTTTGTGCTGATGCTGCTGTCGAGCGCCGGGGTGGAATGGCTGCGCGGCTGGCATTGGGCGGTGGCGCTGCCCGATGCACATGGGGGCGTGCTGGGTGCGGCCATGGGAGGCGCAGCCGGGGCGCTGTTCGGCTTTACCGGCGGGTCGCTGATTCTGCTGCTGTTGCTGGCGCTGGGATTCAGCCTGTTTACCGGCCTGTCGTGGCTGAGCATGGCCGAGCGCAGCGGCGAATGGGTTGAACGCGGCTACTGGAAACTGATACAGACCTGGCAGACCTACCGCGACCGCAAACTGGGTGAAGTGGCGCAGCAAAAACGCGAAGCCAAGGTGTCCGTGGTCAAGAAAAAAATCGACGATGCGCCGCCGGTGCGGATCGAGCCGGTGGTGGCCGAAATTCAGCAGGCCCCGCGCAGCAAGCGCGAAACCCAGGTGGCGATGTTCCCGCATCTGCCCGATTCGCCCCTGCCGCCGCTGCATCTGCTGGACCCGGCCGATGAAGTGGTGGAAACCGCCAGCGCCGAATCGCTCGAATTCACCTCGCTGATGATCGAGCGCAAGCTCGCCGAGTTTGGCGTGGAAGTGAAAGTGGTCTCCGCCTCGCCGGGCCCGGTGATCACACGCTACGAAATCGAGCCGGCCGTGGGCGTGAAGGGCAACCAGATCGTCAACCTGGCCAAAGACCTGGCGCGCACCCTGTCGGTCATCAGCATCCGCGTGGTCGAGGCGATCCCAGGCAAGCACACCATGGGTCTGGAGATTCCCAATCCGAAACGGCAGATGGTGAAGCTGTCGGAAATTCTCGGTTCGCGCGCCTATCACGACAGCAACAGCCCGCTGACCATCACGCTGGGCAAGGACATCGCAGGCAACCCGGTGGTGGCAGACCTGGTGAAAATGCCGCACCTGCTGGTGGCAGGCACCACCGGTTCGGGCAAGTCGGTCGGCGTCAACGCCATGATCCTGTCGCTGGTGTACAAGTCTGACCCCAGCGCGGTCCGTCTCATCATGGTGGACCCCAAGATGCTGGAGCTGTCGATCTACGAAGGCATACCGCACCTGCTGGCCCCAGTGGTGACCGACATGAAACAGGCGGCCAGCGCGCTCAACTGGTGTGTCGCCGAAATGGAGCGGCGCTACAAGCTGCTGTCCAAAATGGGCGTGCGCAATCTGGCGGGTTACAACCAGAAAGTGCGCGATGCGATCAAGGCCGGCACGCCACTGACGCATCCCTTCAGCCTGACGCCGGATAACCCCGAGCCGCTGGAGACCCTGCCGATGATTGTGGTGGTGATCGACGAGCTCGCCGACCTGATGATGGTGGTGGGCAAGAAAGTCGAGGAGTTCATTGCGCGACTGGCGCAGAAAGCACGTGCCAGCGGCATCCACCTGATTCTGGCGACGCAGCGCCCCAGCGTCGATGTCATCACCGGCCTGATCAAGGCCAATATCTCGGCGCGCATCGCGTTTCAGGTATCGAGCAAGATCGATTCGCGCACCATCCTCGACCAGATGGGTGCCGAAGCCTTGCTGGGGCAGGGCGACATGCTCTACAAATCCTCGGGGGCGGGTTTGCCGGAACGGGTGCATGGCGCGTTCGTGTCGGACAGCGAGGTCCATCGCGTGGTCGATTACCTGAAAGCATCAGGTAGCCCGGCCTACGTCGAAGGCATCCTCGAATCGCCCGAAGAAGCGGGCGAGGGTGGAGAATTCGGCGAAGCCAGCGCCGAAGCCGATCCGCTCTACGATCAGGCTGTAGCCTATGTACTGAAGTCGCGCCGCGCTTCGATTTCATCGGTTCAGCGCCAGCTGCGCATCGGCTACAACCGTGCCGCGCGCATGATCGAAGACATGGAGCGCGCCGGTCTGGTTTCGGCAATGCAGAACAATGGCAACCGCGACGTGCTGGCACCGGGCGGCGAAGCATGAGCTTTTACGCGCTGATTCCGGCAGCAGGCAGTGGCTCGCGTGCCGGGGGCGGCGGCGCTGCACTGAAGCAGGCCCCCAAGCAGTATCAGCCCGTCAATTCGATACCGCTGATTGCCCACACGCTCATCGTGCTGGCACGCGAGCCGCGCATCAGCAAACTGTTCGTTGTGCTGTCGCCCGGCGATGTGTGGTGGGACAACTATGAATGGCAGGGCTGGGAAGATCGCATTACCGTGCTGCGCTGTGGCGGCACCACCCGCGCTGAAACCGTGTTGAATGGACTGGAGGCGATGGCAGACCAGTGCAGTGCGGACGATTGGGTGCTGGTTCACGATGCTGCGCGCCCCTGCCTGCCGGGCGAGATGCTGAAAAAGCTGCTCGACGAAGCGGGTGAGGATGCCGTCGGGGGACTGCTGGCGGTGCCGGTGGCCGATACCCTGAAGCGCGACGACGGGGCAAGCCGGGTGGACGCGACCGTGCCGCGCGCCGGATTGTGGCAGGCGCAGACGCCGCAAATGTTCCGTCACGGCATGTTGCGCCAGGCGTTGCGCGCCGCTGGCAGCGACATCACAGATGAAGCGTCGGCGATCGAGCAGCTCGGCCTGCACCCCAGGCTCGTCGAATGCGACAGCCGCAACATCAAGGTCACGTTTCCGCAGGATTTATTGCTCGCAGGTCTGATCCTGCAACATCTCAATGACTGAATTTCGCAAATGACTGAGCTTCGCATCGGCCACGGCTTTGACGTCCACGCCCTGGTGGAACACCGGGCGCTCATCCTCGGCGGTGTTGAAATCGCCCATGAGCGCGGCCTTGACGGACATTCGGATGCCGACGTGCTGCTGCACGCCATCTGTGACGCGCTGCTGGGCGCGGCCGGACTAGGCGACATCGGCCGCCACTTTCCCGATACCAGCGCGGAATTCAAGGGCATCGACAGCCGCATCCTGCTGCGCCGCGTGGCCGGACAATTGCGTGAACGCGGCTGGCACGCCAGCAACGTCGATGCCACGATCATCGCGCAGGCACCGAAAATGGCACCGCACATTGCGCGCATGACGGCACACATTGCCGAGGATCTCGGCATTGCGGTTGATCGCGTCAACGTCAAGGCCACCACCACCGAAAAACTGGGCTTTGCCGGGCGTGGCGAAGGCATCGCCGCCGAAGCGGTGTGCCTGATCGTGCGTGACTGAGCTGGAGGGCACGTGCCGCAATTCAATCACGATCTGAATGCCCTGCTCGACGCACGCTTTCCGATACTGCTCAGCGAAACGCATGAAGAAACCCGGCTGCTGGCGCGTGTGCAGGAAATCTGCAATACGCGTGGGTTGCCGCTGTTTGTCTGGAGTCTGGCCGACGGGCTGAAGCACAGCAATGAAGTCAGCGCGGTCTACAACACCAGCGAATTCACCGAGGCGCTCAAACACGTCGATGCCACGCCGCAGAACGGCTTGTACGTGTTTCTCGACGCGCATCCGTTTTTTGACAACCCGCTCAATGTACGGCTGGTGCGCGAAATTGCCTTCGACCATTACCGGCGTGACCGCACCCTGCTGTTTGCGAGTCCCGGTCTGGAATTACCGCCGGAACTGGCGCGCATGTCGGCGCGGCTGACCCTGTCGGGCGCGTCGGCTGACCGGGTACGCAGTCTGCTGAAGGAAGAACTCGAACGCTGGCAGCGCGACACACGGCGCAATCCGCGTATCGATCACACCATCCTGCCCTTGCTGGTGCATCAGCTTGCCGGGCTGGGCGAGGACGAAGTGCAGCGGCTCATCCGGCAGGCGATCAGCGCCGACGGCGAACTCGATCTGGCAGATGTCAAACGCATTGCGCGTTTCAAGCAGGACCAGCAGATCAGTGCGCTGGAAATGGAATTGCCGGACGTGACGCTGGACGACGTGGGGGGATTCGCACGGCTGAAAAAATGGATGGGACAACGTCAGGCAGTGTTCCAGAATCCCGCGCTCGCGCCCGGCCTGCCCGCACCCAAAGGCGTGTTGCTGCTGGGGGTGCAGGGCGCGGGTAAAAGCCTGGTCGCCAAGGCAGTGGCGGGAAGCTGGCGGATTCCCCTGCTGCGGCTGGATTTTGCTGCGCTCTATAACAAGTACATCGGTGAAACCGAAAAGAATCTGCGTCAGGCGCTGGAAGAAGCCGGACGCATGTCGCCGTGTCTGCTGTGGATGGATGAAATCGAAAAAGGCCTGTCCGGTGGCGAAGCCGACGATGGGGTATCGCAGCGCCTGCTCGGCACCTTGCTGACCTGGATGAGTGAGCGTGACCAGCCGGTATTCGTGATGGCCACCGCCAACGACATCAGCAAGCTGCCACCCGAGCTGTTGCGCAAGGGACGCTTTGACGAGCTGTTCTTTGTCGATTTGCCGGATGCGGCCATCCGCGAAACCATCTTCGGCCTGCACCTGGCCCGGCGCGGGCTGGATCGTGCGACGTTTCCGTTGACGCAATGCGTGGCCTTGAGTGAAGGCTATTCCGGCGCAGAAATCGAGCAGGCCATCGTGTCGGCACAATACGCCGCGCTGGCCGAAGGGGTGGCGCTGGCGCCCGGCCATGTCGAACGCGAACTGCAACAGACACGCCCGCTCTCAGTGATCCGCGCAGAAGACTTTGCCCGTTTGCGCAGTTGGGCCAGCGACCGCTGCGTGCGTGTGGATTAAGCCTTACCCCGCCATGCCCACCTTCCTGAAAATCCTGCTGGCCTGTGCGATATGTCTCACGGTGCTGGGCCGCGGGGGCTGGCTCGTCTTGCAGCTGCTGGCATGACCGATCGCAGCGACCTGCGCACGCTGGCGCGGCAGTTTGCCCGGGCCGGACGGATCGAGGCCATCTACCTGCGCCCGCAGCGACGCGCTGGCGTACAGGCTGTCGAGCAGGCAGAGGCAATCGCCGGGTGGGGCTTGCAGGGCGATCACGCTGCCGAGTCCACTGCCGGTCGCAAGCCGGAGGGTGCGCGACAAGTCACCTTGCTGCAGGCCGAGCATCTGCCGGTTCTGGCTGCGCTGATGCAGCAGGCTACTGTGGATGCCGCCGGGCTGCGCCGCAATCTGGTGGTATCAGGATTGAATCTGCTGGCCGCGCACGCCCTGTTTCGCGACCAGCTGCTGTGGCTGCATATCGGCCCCGCTGCCGTGCTGGAAATCAGCGGGCCATGCGCGCCGTGTTCGCGGATGGAAGCGGTGCTCGGCACTGGCGGTTACAACGCGATGCGCGGACATGGCGGCGTCAATGCCCGGGTCCGGGTGAGCGGGCCGATCCGCATCGGCGACAGCGTGCGCTGCGAGGTGGCTGTCCGCGACTGAGCAGGCATCGCCTGTTTTATTTTTGGCGTGATGTAAGGATCGATGTATGAGCGCGACGAATGCTCATCGTCAATCAAGGAAACACCGCCATGTCCCGCTTAATCACCGCTGTCTCGCTTGCTGCGTGCACCCTGCCTGCCCTGGCAACGGAAGGTGTGGCAATGGACAGCATGGTGACGGTGCCGAGTGCGCATACGGCGCGGGCCTCCATCGACCGGCTCGAAACCCTGGCGAAAGCACGCGGCCTCAATATCTTTGCCCGCATTGATCATGCTGCCGGTGCCCGCAGTGTCGGCGAAACCCTGCGCCCGACCGAACTGCTGATACTCGGTCATCCCAAGGGCGGAACCCCGCTGATGCAATGTGCGCAGGTCTATGCAATCGACCTGCCGATGCGGGTTCTGGCATGGGAAGACGAGACCGGTCAGCACTGGATGGGCTACAAGCGTCCTGCCCTGTCCGGCAAGACGCAATCGGTTCCAGCGTGTGCGGAACCGCTGAAAAAACTGACCCGCGCAATCGATACGCTGGTTCAGGAAGCCGCCCGGTGATCACGTCATGACAACCTGCCTCAGCGTGTTTTACCAACCCTGTTCTGCACCCGCGATACGGCCTTTGCCTGGCCGGTTCATCGCGCGGTGCGCCCCGAATACCGGGTCTTCCCGGCACCGCCCGATCAGCTAGCTTGCTACGACACACTGTGTCAAACACGCGGCGTATCAGGCAAACCCGACCAGGCACGCCTTGCCTGTTTTAATCTCACGAAAGGAAACATCATGAACACCCTGCGTCTCACCACCCTTGCACTGCTCGCCGGTGCCTCCCTGTCCATCAACGCGGCCCATGCCGCCAGCGTCTGGGACAGCATCCCCAACCCGGATATTCACAGCTATCCGGTTTCGGCTGCCAGTACCGCCAACAGCGGCCAGTTCGATCAAGCAATCAGCTTTGTCATGCTCGACAGCGACGGTGCCGTATCGCACGAAGCGCTGTTTGGCGCAGTCAAGCCCACGGCCTTGGTGCAGCGCAATTCCGCGTATGTCGGCACCAGCCGCTCGGCCAACAGCTGGGACAATGTGCCGAACCCGGATCTGTATGTGTACCCCGGCGACCGGTGATTGATGCGGTCTGACCTGCGCGCCGCCTCTGGGCGGGCGCACTGGTTATGGTGCCAGCCCGGGCGGCTGGTGTCACTATGCCTCCTGCTGCTATTGGCGGGAGGCGCGCGCGCGGGCGGCGTCTACGAATCCAGCCTGTTTCGCCTTGAGGTCGAAGGGGGCGAAAGCGGGATGAATATGGGTTCGGCAGTGCTGGTCGCGCCAGGTGTGTTGTTGACCAATTGTCATGTCGTGAGGGATGCACAGCGTATTCGGGTCTACAGCCATTTTGGTGAAACCTGGCGTGCCACGCTGCAGGCGGGGGATGCCTATCGCGATGTGTGCGTCCTGCGTGCCGATGCCGTTCGCGGCACGGTGGTCAAGCTGGCCAGTGCCCCGGCCATGACCGGCCATCGCGTCACGGCGGTGGGATACAGCGACGGGCGTTTCCGGATAAGCGAAGGTGAAATCCGCGGTCTGCATTCCTGTCCGTGCGAGGGGGGGCGCATTATCCAGACGACGGCACCGTTTGATCCCGGGGCCAGCGGCGGCGGCTTGTTCAACCAGGCCGGCGAGCTGGTCGGTATGCTGACCTTCAAGAATCGCCTGGGCGGTGCGTATCACTTTGCCGTGCCCATCAGCTGGTATCGCGATGCGGACCTGACCACCCTGCCGGATCGCAGCTTGCCCTTCTGGAAAGGCGAACGGCACGGCGACTATTTTCTGGCGGCGTGTGCACTGGGTGCGGAACATGACTGGAAAGCCCTGCGTGAACTGGCACAGCGCTGGCAGCAGGACGAGCCCAGCAACCCGGAACCTTGGGTGGCACTGGGTCGCGCCGAAGCCGGGCAGGGCGCACGGGCTGCGGCACGGCAGGCGTTCGAAGCCGCGCTCCAGCGTGACCCGTCGCATGCCGATGCCCGGCGCGAACTGGACAAGCTGGAATCCGCGCACGCCCCGCAACCCTGAATTCACCCTGACGGAAGCAATCCGGGCGGGTTGACATTATGAACCGCATGGTTCATAAATAAGGCATGAAAGCTTCCCCCGGACGTCCGCTGGAGTTTGACCCCGACACTGCGCTGGAAGCAGCGATGCAGGTGTTCTGGCGCAAAGGCTATGAATCCACCTCCATGCTTGACCTGCTCGATGCCATGCAGTTATCGAAAAGCAGCCTGTATCAGGCTTTTGGCGGCAAGCAGGCGCTGTTTTCGCAATGCCTGCTGCGCTATACCGATACGCTGACGCAGCAGTTTCGCGCCTGGCTGGCGCAGTCGCCGTCGGCCATGGTCTTCATCCGCAGTTTTGTCGAGAGCGTGCTGGACGAAGCGCGCGGTGTCTGTGAGGCACGGGGTTGTCTGGTGCTGAATACGGTCAATGAATTCGGTCGCAGTGATCCCGAAGTGGCGAGTTCGATTGCCGAGGGTCTGGCCCGCATACACGGCGTGATGCTGAGTGCGGTGCAGCGTGCGCAGGCCGAAGGCGATATCCCGCCACAGCACGATGCCGTCACGCTGGCGAATTATCTGGTCAGCAGCATGAGCGGCCTCAAGACGCTGAGCAAGGCAGGGGCGGACGAAGCCAGCCTGCGCGGAATCATCGAGATGGTGCTGGCCAGCCTACAGCGACGCTGACTAAATTTTTTTGTTTGATTCTGGAACGTGTAGTCCAATAACAACAGTTGTGGTGAATGGTTAACAGATGGAAATGCGCCTTTCGTGATGTCGGCAACGAAATCAGCGTCCCAGCAAGCCGGCGAGGAGAGTGTCATGAACTACGACCGAGAACTGGATGCGCGCGGGCTGAATTGTCCGCTGCCCATTCTGCGTACCAAAAAGTCGCTGGCGGAGATGACGAGTGGCCAGTTGCTGAAAATCAGTGCAACCGATCCCGGCGCGGTGAAGGACATGGCCGCGTTTGCGAAACAGACGGGGAATGAACTGCTGTCCACCGCCGAAGCCAATGGCGAATATGTTTTCCTGATGCGCAAGCATTGATCCACCCACCCACGCAAGGAGCACCATCATGGAACAAAAAAAAATGGCGATCATCGCCACCAAAGGCACACTGGACTGGGCGTATCCGCCATTCATCCTGGCATCGACCGCTGCTGCACTCGGCTACGAAACCCAGATCTTTTTCACCTTCTACGGCCTGCAACTGGTGCGTAAAGATGTCTCCGGCCTTAAAGTCAGCCCGCTCGGCAACCCCGGCATGCCGATGAAAATGCCGTTTGGCCCCAAATGGTTCAAGGACATCAACTGGAACATCCCCAATGCCGTTCAGGCACTGGTTCCCGGTTATGAAAACGTCGCCACCGGCCTCATGAAAATGACCATCGCCAACTGCGGCGTGGCCACCATCAGCGACCTGCGCAGCCTGTGTCAGGAAGCCGATGTCAAATTCCTGGCCTGCCAGATGACCGTCGAACTGTTCGGTTTCGAACACAGCGACTTCATCGACGGCATGGATTATGTCGGTGCGGCCAGCTTCTTCGAGTTTGCCGGTGAGACGGACATCTGTCTGTTCATATAAAACCAGAACAATGAGCGGGCTGTCGTATGCGGCAGCCCGTGGCGGGGAGACGCCTGTGACTGCATTTGAAAGCAAATTGAACGGTACGCTGTATGGCCTGATGCAATGGGCCGATTGGGAGCAGCTGCAGCACACGCTGCGCAGTGAAGTGTCCACGCGCTGGTACGTGACTGCGGCCGGGGCGGAATCGCCCGACGCGCCGCTGACGCCCGATGCCCTGCGGCAGGTGGTGGACGCGGTGGCGGGCTTGCTGAAAAAGGATCACCTCGAAGACTACCTCGGCATCGTGTACGTCGATGATGTGGCTGACCCCACCCTGATCAAGATTTACGATCCGAATAATCTGGGATCGTCGTGCGGCAGCATCGGCTATAAGGTGCAGCCAGGCTGGGTGCTGAGTCTGGATCCGCCGGTTCGGGTCACGACACCGGTGCCGCTGCCAGGTAACCGCCAGCGCTGGTGGGCATCACTGCGGGCGCGTCTGGTCGGGTAATTCCGATCCAAATCGATACTGACGCAAAGCCAGGTCGCAGACAGTGCCGCAGCACGGCCAGGCGACCGCAACAAAGTGAGGATTGAATCGGAGCCGGAATAATTCAGGCGGGTGGCGGGCAGGCGGCGGCCACGGCCTGGAGCGTCGTGCCCCGGGCGTCCAGCACGAAGGCCGTGACGCCGAGGTCGTTGCGCTTCCACTGGCGATCCAGGGCAAAGCGATGACGCAGCGCGCTTGCCGGAAAAGGTCCGAGCAGGGTGCGCACGACATGATCGTGACGCAGGGTTTTGCGGGCGTTTTCGCCTGCCTCGATTCTGGACTCCAGGCGTTTTTCGGTCAGTGCGAGATACAGTTTTGCGCCCGCCCGCGCAGGTTCAAGCCTGAATTCAGGCGTGATTGTCACGTCAAGAAAGTGCGCAGCAGGTGTCAGCGCGAGACGCAGCGTAAGCGGTGCGCGCGTAGCAGTGGCTGGAGGCAGGCCGCGATACCAGTGACGCATATCTTCCCCGTCCACCATGACCTGCGGCGTATACACCCAGCCCAGGCCACGGTTGCGTGCACGCTGGCGCTGGCTGAACGCGGCCTGGGCGTAGGGGTCTTTCCAGCCCAGCCTGTCCCAGTAATCGACATGGAATGCCAGGGGCACACCGCTGTCTGCGGGCAGTCTGGAAAGCCACTGATCGGCCGGGGGGCAGGAACTGCATCCCTCCGAGGTATAGAGTTCGATCAGGCGTGTGCGCGCTTCACCACTGTGAGCGGTGCAGGTGGCCGCGTGGGCGCCGGGGGCAATTAGGCAGAGGGCAAAGAGCAGGGGTCGCATGGATCACTCCGGTCGGGACGATCCTGCTTGGTCGCAGTGTCGCGCTCGGGCTTACACAAATCCGCAGCGCTCAGGTCTGATTGCCGGGGCGTTAGGGAAGCGCTGAACAAGTCCTTCGACAGGCTCAGGACGAGCGGCAAGTGCTTGACCGTTCGTGGTGAGCTTGTCGAACCACAAAGCAAATCCACTAATTCAGCGTTTCCTTAGCGCAAACGGCGTGCGATACGTGCAAGCAGCAGCCCGCCCACGCCCAGGGCCACCCCGGCAATCAGCAGCTGGTTGAGATGGTCCCGGATCATCGGCAGGTTGCCGAAAAAATACCCCGCGCTGACGAAGACGCCGACCCATAGCACACTGCCCGCTGCTGCATACAGAGCAAACCGCGCCATCCCCATGTTGCTGATGCCTGCGACGAAAGGCGAAAACGTGCGCACCACCGGAATGAACAGCGAAAACAGCACGCTGACACGGCCATGTCGCTGATAGAACGCATGGGTTTTGAGCAGCGCTTCGTGATCGAGCCAGCGTGAGGGATGGTGCAGGCAGTATTCGCCGAGTCGCTGTCCGAGCTGATAATTGACCAGGCTGCCGCTCCAGGCCGCGACGACCAGCACGCCCAGCAGCGGGGCGATCCCCAGCATTCCGCTTGCGCCAAATGCTCCGGCCAGGAACAGCAGGGGATTGGCGGGCAGAAAAAACAGCGGCAAGACCGCGGTTTCGCAAAAGACGATCAGGAACAGCAGCAGATATACGCCCATGCCGTAGTCGGCAATGACGGTGCCAAGGGTGTGGTCAAGGTGCAGCAGCAGGTCGAGCAGATTCATCCGGGCGGGATCGGGCAAAGGGGGTGCGGAATCATCTCATGCCGGATTCCGCCGGGGCGGTTCGGGCGCTGCGCCAGCCTCTACGCAGCGTCGGACTATTTCCGGTCTTTGCCCAGCAGGGCCAGCAATTCGGCCTGTGCGCTGTAGGGCTGGGCGCGACGCGGACTGCGGCGACGGAAGCTGCCATCAGCCTGCATTTCCCAGGCCTGAAGGTTGTCGCGCAGATAGGGTTTGAGGCCTTCGGCAATGACGCGTTTTTTCAGCTTGGGGTTGAGCACCGGGAAGCCGGTTTCGATGCGGCGAAAGAAATTGCGGTCCATCCAGTCGGCGGACGACAGATAGACCCGTTCCTCGCCGTCGTTGAGAAAATAGAAAATCCGCGTGTGTTCCAGAAAACGCCCGACCACCGAGCGTACCCGGATGTTGTCGGACAGGCCCGGCACGCCGGGCCGCAGGGCACAGACCCCGCGAATGATGAGCTCGATCCTGACGCCCGCCTGGCTCGCCGCGTACAGCGCGCTGATCACGTTGGGCTCCAGCAGGGCGTTCATCTTGGCGATGATGGTGGCGGGCTTGCCGGCGCTGGCCAGTGCGGTCTCGTGTTCGATCGCGGCGATGACTTCACCATGCATGGTGAACGGCGACTGCCACAGGCGTTTGAGTTTGCCGGCCTTGCCGAGTCCGGTGATCTGGGTGAAGAGGCTGTTGACGTCGGCGGTGATGGATTCGTCCACGGTCAGCAGACCGAAATCGGTATACAGCCGCGCCGTGCGCGCGTGGTAATTGCCCGTACCCAGATGGGCGTAACGCTTGAGCTCGCCGTCTTCACGGCGGATGACAAGCGCGAGCTTGGCGTGGGTTTTGTGGCCCACCACGCCATAAATCACATGGGCGCCGACTTCTTCCAGTTGCTGCGCCCAGTTGATGTTGGCTTCTTCGTCAAAGCGCGCCAGCAGTTCCACCACCACGGTGACTTCCTTGCCCGACTGCGCTGCGCGTATCAGCGCCATCATCAGTTTGGAGTCCGTTCCGGTACGGTAGACGGTCTGACGGATGGCCACCACGTTGGGGTCGGCGGCTGCCTGCTCGATAAAGTCGATCACCGGCTGAAACGATTCGAAAGGGTGATGCAGCAGGATGTCGCCCTTGCGGATCTGCTCGAACAGGTTTTCCGGCTTCGCGAGTCGGGCGGGCAGGGCAGGCACGAAAGGCGGAAACTTGAGTTCGGCCCGATCGACCCAGTCGGGTACCTGCATCAGCCGCACCAGATTGACCGGCCCGTGGACCTGATACAGCGCATCGCGGTCGAGTTCGAATTGTTCCAGCAGAAAGTTCGCCATCGACTCCGAACAGTTGTCCGCCACCTCCAGCCGCACCGCTGCACCGAAATGGCGTTGCGGCAATTCGCCCTGCAGGGCCTGACGCAGGTTCTTGGTTTCTTCGTCATCGACGAACAGGTCGGAATTGCGCGTGACGCGAAACTGGTAACAGCCTTCCACCGTCATGCCGGTAAACAGCTCCCCCACGTGGGCATGCAGGATCGAGGACAGGAAGACGAAGCCGTATTCGTGGCCGGAAATCTCCTCCGGCATGTGGATCACGCGCGGCAGCGCACGCGGTGCCTGTACCACCGCCGCGCCCGAATTGCGGCCGAAGGCATCGCGTCCGGACAGCTCCACCGCAAAATTCAGGCTTTTGTTGAGCACGCGCGGAAACGGGTGGGAAGGGTCGAGTCCCACCGGTGTCAGGACCGGCATCAGTTCGCGGAAAAAATAATCGCGGATCCAGGCGGCCTGAACCTCGTTCCACTGGGTGCGGCGGATGAAATGGATGCCCTGTTCCGCCAGTTGCGGGATGACTTCACGGTTGAATAGTTCGTATTGACGCGATACCAGCTCGTGCGCCAGCTCCGACACCGCCTGGTATTGCTGGCGCGGCGTCATGCCGTCATCGGATCGCTGTGACGTGTTGGCACGGATTTGCTCCTTCAGACCTGCTACGCGCACTTCGAAAAACTCATCCATATTGCTCGACACGATGCACAGGAATTTGAGTCGTTCCAGCAGCGGAATCGCGTCGTCATCGGCCTGCGCCAGCACGCGGCGCTGAAAGGCAAGGATGCCGAGTTCGCGGTTGATGAGGGTGTCAGGGGCAGGGAGGGTCATGGAAGTCAGCCGGGAGTGTGGGCGCATGATACGGGTCGATCCTGATCTGGATGTGACACAAATATGACAGATTGTGATCAGAGGCGGTCGGGCCGCTGAATTGCAAAATTTCATTAAACCTGACGCTTGCTGGTAGATTTGAACCCGGTCCCCCAGAATTTTCAACGCACAATCCGCGCTCCGGCCATGCTGAACGACACCTTACCGTTGCCCATGAAAATTGCTTTCCTTGAGGATGACACCCTGTTTGCCGCCAGTGTGATCGAATGGCTGGAACAGACAGGCCACAGCGTGACCTGGTTTCGCACCGGCCGTGAATGCATCCGGGCACTGACCGATGACCGCTATGACCTGTGCCTGTTCGACTGGATGCTGCCCGACATGACGGGCCCGGATGTGATGGCCAGCCTCAAACTCAAGGGCATGCTGCCGCCAGTGATTTTCCTTACCGGGCGCGACGCCGAAGAAGATGTGGTGCAGGTGATCCAGGCCGGTGCCGACGATTACATCGTGAAGCCGCCCACGCGCAGTGTGCTGATCGCCCGCATTCATGCTGTGGCGCGACGCTGTTCGGCGCAGCTGCGGCCGCAGCCGGTGCAGGACTTTGGCACGCTGAAAGTGGATTTCGGTCATCGCCGTTTCGAGCTGGACGGCCAGGCGGTGAAACTGACAGAAAAGGAAACCGAGCTGGCGCTGTATTTCTTCGCCCATGTCGGCATGTTGCTGCCGCGCGGCCACCTGATCCAGGTGGTATGGGGCTCCAGTCCCGACATCGACACCCGCACCGTCGATGTCCACGTCAGCCACCTGCGCAACAAGCTCAAACTCACCCCCGAGCAGGGCTGGCGTCTGACCTCGGTGTACCGCCAGGGCTATCGACTGGAAACCCTGGAATGAGCCTGCTGCAACACTTCCGCCTGCGTGCGCTGACTGCCGGCCTGGGCGGGCTGCTGCTACTGCTGGGGGGCCTGCTTCCTGCCGCCGGGGCCGCCGCCGCGCAGCCGGAATGGCGCTATACCCTGCGTCCCGGCGATACCCTGATTGGTCTGGCGCAGCGGTATCTGGCGCGTCCTGCCGACTGGCCCCGCGTGCAGCAACTGAACCGTATTGACGATCCCTATCGTCTGTTGCCCGGCAGTGCGCTGCGGATCCCCCTGGCCTGGCTGCGTCATAAACCGGCCCCCGCCAGTGTGCTGGCATTAAGCGGTGAGGTGCGCGTGACCCTGCCGGATCAGAACGAACGCGCGCTGCGCCCGGATGACCTGCTGCCCGCCGGGTCGGTGCTCACCACGGCCGCCAGCAGCAGCGTCAGCCTGCGTTTTGCCGACGGTTCACAGCTGTTGCTGCGACCCCAGGCGCGGCTGGTACTGGATACCGTGAGCGTGACCGCCGGAGGCGGCATGGTCGATACCCGCTTGCGCCTGCAGCAGGGCCGGGTGGAAATCGGCGCCAATCCGCGGCGCGCGCCGGGCAGCCGGCTACAGGTGATTACGCCGTCTGCCGTGGCGGCAGTGCGCGGCACCCAATTCCGGGTTGAAGCCGATACCGCGATCAGCCGCAGCGAAACCCTCGAAGGCGCCGTCGGCCTGAGCGCGGCCGGACGACAGGTGAAACTGGCCGCCGGGCAGGGCAGTGTGGCCCAGGCCGGCCAGCCGCCGCGTCCTCCCGTCGCCCTGCTGCCTGCGCCCGACCTGCATGACACCCCGGTTCGCATTGACAGCTTGCCGCTGCGCTTCAACGTGCCGACGCTGCCCGGCGCAAGCGGCTGGCTGGCACAGGTGCTGACGGATACGGCCGAGCCGGTGGTGGTGCTGGAACAGTCACGCGCCGACCCCGCGTTCAGCTTTGCCGATGTGCCCGATGGGCGCTATCTGCTGCGGGTACGTGCAATCGACGCACTGGGCCTGCAGGGGCGCGATGCGGAGCACAGCATCGAACTGGATGCGCGGCCGTTTGCCCCGCTCCTGACCGCACCCGGCGCACGCGTGCGCAACACGATGCCGACGCTGCAATGGAGCGCGGTGGTCGGGGTGCAGCGCTATCGCGTCATGCTGGCACGCGATGCGGCATTTCAGACGGTGCTGCTCAATCAATCCACGACCCGGACGTCGATCACGCCCGATGCACCGCTTGCCGCGGGGACGGTTTACTGGCGCGTCGCCAGTATCGAGGGCGACGATCAGGGCCCGTTTTCTCCAGTGCAGCCGCTGACCTATGATCCGCTGCCCGGCGCACCCGAGATCAATTCTGCTGCGCCGCGTTTTGCCGACCAGACGCTGACGCTGACGCTGCCCCCTCCACCAGCGGGCCTGCACTACGAGCTGGTGCTGGCGCGTGATGCCGAACGTCGGGACGTGGTGTGGCAGGGCAGCAGCCCGCAGGGCGAGATGCGCGCCGCCCCGGTTAAGCCGGAAACGCTGTATCTGGCCGCGCGGCTGGTGGAAGCAGACGGCACGGCCGGCCCGTATGCCACCCGGGTGATTGAAGCGCCGCCCCGTTTCCGCTGGGAACTTCTGCTGCTGGCGCTGCCTTTGCTGGCGCTGTAAACGGAGCGACGGTGCGACCGCTCCACGCCCGTCACGACCGCAATACCACGGCACTGATCCTGCTGCTGATTGCCCTGCTGGCAAGTTACAGCGGCGTGCTGAGCCGGGTGGACAACGTACTGGCCGACCTCGGCCAGCGCCTGACGACGCGACCTGCACCCGGCGATCTCATCATCGTCGCCATCGACGAAGACAGCCTGTCCAAACTCGGGCGCTGGCCGTGGTCGCGCCGCCTGCATGCCAGCCTGCTGGACCGGCTGAAAGCCGATGGCGCGCGTGTCATCGGGCTGGACCTGGTGTTTGCCGAGCCCGATACCGCCGATCAGCCTGCCGATGCCGCACTCGCCGACGCCATCAAGCGCGCCGGGAATGTGGTGTTGCCGGTGCTGCTGGAAAGCAGCCGGGTCAATGGCCAGTTGCTGGAAACCCTGCCGCTGCCGCAATTGCTTGAACCGGCCGCCGCGCTGGGCCGGGTTCACGCCGAACTCGATGAGGATGGCATCGCGCGCAGCGTGTTCCTGTGGGAAGGCGTGGGTGCCCCGGTGTGGCCGCACTTCGCCCAGGCCGTGCTGCAGGTGGCCGGGCAATTGCCGACAGCATTCAGCACGCGCGCACCGGCCACGGCCGACACTGCCCCGTTTGCGCTGGTGCGCCAGACGCAGCGTCGTATCCGTTTTCTGGGCCCGCCGGGTCATGTGCGCAGCCTGTCGTATGTGCAGGTGCTGACCGGCGATTTTGCCCCCGGCACATTCCGCGATCGCATCGTGCTGGTCGGGGCGACGGCGGCGGGCATGGGCGATGTCCTGCCCACTCCGGTATCGGGTTTGCGCCAGCCCATGCCGGGCGTGGAATTCCACGCCAACGCGCTGGAGTCGATGCGCACCGGCACGCTGGTGCGCACTGCACCCGAAAGTCTCACCCTGGCTGTCGCGGCGCTGCTCGCCCTGATGCCGCTGTTGTGGCTGCCCCGGCTGAATCCGCTGGCGGGGTTGCTGGCCAGTGGCGGCTGGTTTCTCAGCGTCACCGCTGCGGTCATCCTGCTGCCGGTGCTGACTTCACTGTGGATGCCGCTGGCTGGAGCCTTGCTGGCGATTGCGCTGGCTTATCCGGTGTGGAGCTGGCGCCGGCTGGAAAGCGCCGGACGGTTTCTCGACCATGAACTGAAACGGCTGCGACAGGAACTGGGCGCAGAAGCCACGCTGCCATTGAAAGCGCTGTCAGCCGATCCGTTTCAGGCGCGCATTGCGCAGGTGCAGACTGCGGCCCACCGGCTGCGGCACTTGCAGGAAGAGCGCGGGGAAACCCTGGCGTTCATTTCGCATGACCTGCGCGCGCCGCTGGCCGCCGCCCTGATGCAGCTGGAAACGCTGCCACCCGACGTGCAATCGCGTTTGCGCGATCCGCTCAATCGCGGCCTCAATCTGGCAGAAGCGTTTCTGCGTACCGCGCGTGCCGAAATGCTCGACCCCCGGCGCTTTGAAGAACTCGATTTTGCCGCCGTGCTGCATCAGGCCATCGACGACGCCTACACCCTGGCGCGCAGCCGCGCAGTCGAACTGCATCGCAAGTTGCCGGATGAGCCGGTGTGGGTCAACGGCGAATTCGGCCTGCTGCATCGGGCCATGCTCAATCTGGTGCAGAACGCGGTGCATTACGCCCCGGCGCATACCCGGGTGGAGCTGGAATTGCGCAGTCACAATGGTGTGGCCGAAGCCCGGGTAATCGATCACGGGCCCGGCATTAGCGCAGCAGACCAGGCGCGGCTGTTCCAGCGTTTCAGCCGCGCCGCCGGACAAAGCAGCGGCACCGGACTCGGCCTGTATTTTGTGCGGACGGTGGCCGAAAAA
>JAJXUA010000002.1 GCA_021783275.1 Pseudomonadota bacterium | reverse complement strand
ATCAGCTAACACGTATGACCCGGTCGAAGCTGTGCAGGCAAACATCGTTGAACCAATCCCCGCGCCGATAGGCCCGGTCCCCGCCACATCGACCGCGCAGGGTGACACGACCGCAGCGGGTCAGGCCGTATCGCGTGAAGCCAATGCCCTGACCTTGCGGGTCCGTGCCGACTGGGTGGATCGCATGGTGAACCAGGCGGGTGAAATGGCCATCGCGCGGTCCCGCATTGAAAGTGAAGTGTTTGCGTTCAAGCGTCACGTCGGTGAACTGTCGGACGCGCTGCATCGTCTGCGTGGCCATATCCGTGAAGTTGAAATCCAGGCCGAATCGCAGATGCAGGCCACCTTCCAGACTCAGGGTGCGACCGAACAGTTCGACCCGCTCGAATTCGACCGGTTTACCCGCTTTCAGGAAGTCACGCGTTTCCTCGCCGAAAGCGTCAACGATATTTCGACCGTGCAGCATATCCTGCTGGCCCGACTGGGCGAGGCCGATGCCGCCCTGATCCAGCAGACCCGGCTGAATCGCGAATTGCAGCAGAACCTGTTGCGCGTACGCATGGTGCCGATGTATTCGGTGGCTGAACGGCTATACCGCACCGTACGCCAGACCGCGCGTGATGTGGACAAACGCGCGCAGCTGGATATCCAGGGCGGCGATCTGGAAATCGACCGTTCTGTGCTGGAAAAAGTGACTGCACCGCTGGAACACCTGCTACGCAACGCTCTGGCGCACGGGATTGAAACGCCCGAGGTGCGCGCTGCCGCAGGCAAACCGGAATTCGGTGAAATCGTCCTCAGCGCACGCCAGTCCGGCAACGAAATGCTGTTGACCGTCAAGGATGATGGCGCAGGCTTGAACTTTGCCCGTATCCGCGAAAAAGCCGAGGCTCAGGGGCTGTTGCTGGCGGGCGTGGAGCCGACCGAATCCCTGCTCGCACAGATGATTTTTGCGGCGGGGTTCTCCACCGCAGATGCGGTCAGCCAGGTCGCAGGACGCGGCGTTGGGATGGATGTCGTGAAGAGCGAAATCTCCGCGCTGGGGGGACGCATCGATATCCATTCAGTGGCAGGCCAGGGCACCACGTTCAGCATCTATCTGCCGCTGACACTGGCGATGACCCAGGCAGTGATGATCCAGGCGGGCAAACACGACTATGCGCTGCCTGCCCCGCTGGTACAGCAGGTGCTGGAGCTGAAGCCGCACGAACTGGAACAGGCAATGCTCAGCGGCGAGCTGTCATGGCGTGGTACGTCGTATCCCTTCTCGTATCTGCCGCACTTGCTGGGCGATGCCGAAGCCGTGCATGAAATACAGCGCTACAACCCGGTGGTGCTGCTGAAAAGCGGTTCCAGTCAGGCGGCAATCCTGGTTGACCTCATCGAAGGCACACGCGAAATCGTGGTCAAGAATATCGGCCCGCAAATGGCGCGTATCACCGGGGTGGCCGGTGCAACCGTACGCGGGGATGGTCGCGTGATCCTGATCCTGAATCCGGTGCCGCTTGCGCTGCGCTGGGCCAGCCAGCCGCGCAGTGCCGTCGAGCGCAGCGCACCGGCCGAGTCGGTTGAGGTCAGTGCCGCGCTCCAGGCCCCGATGGTGCTGGTGGTGGACGATTCGCTCACCGTGCGGAAAATCACCACCCGCCTCCTTACCCGTGAAGGCTTCCGCGTGGACAGCGCGAAAGACGGGGTCGATGCGCTGGAAAGAATGAACGACCTGATTCCCGATGTGGTGTTGCTGGATGTGGAAATGCCGCGCATGGACGGCTTTGAACTGGCGCGGCTGATGCGGGCGGATGCCCGGCTGAAAACCGTGCCCATCATCATGATTACGTCGCGTACCGCAGACAAGCACCGCAATCATGCGATGGAAATCGGCGTCAATGTCTACCTGGGCAAACCGTATCAGGAACAGCAGCTACTGGACAATATTGCCGAGCAGTTGGGACGGGAAATCGCCCAGCCCGCCTGATCCGGCAGGAACAAAAAAACGGGCGCATGTCGCCCGTTTTTTTGTGCCTGAATGAGTTCGCTGCGGGGGGCTAGAGTTTCAAGCCACCCAGATCACCACTTGCCAGCGCATGCAGCCGTGCTTCACCTTGTTCCGGGTCATCGTGAACCTGCGCCATCAGATGGCGTGCCACTTCCAGCCAGTGTGTTTCGCCTTGCTGCGCCAGTGCCGCCAGGGCTGCGTCGTCGCGTTGTACCAGCCAGTGCTCATAACACTGCGGCAGCGCCGGAAACAGCGCGCGCCGCAAGCCGGACAGATTGGCCAGATAAAAATGCAGTGAGCCATAGGCTTCGCGCTGCAACAGGGTGGGCAGGGTCACCAGACAATCCGCCAGATGGTCACGCACGGCACGCACCAGCAGCTCGGCGTGGCGCGCGTTGAGGCCGCCGAGCATGGTGTTCCAGTCGGCCCCCAGCAGTTTTTCCGCGCGGGCTTCGCCCACTTCATGCAGGATCATGGCTTCGCTTTCGGATTCGCTCATGCGATCGAGTCCACGTTCCAGATCGCGCTCAAAATCATAGAACGCAAATGCGCGGCCGAGTGCAGTGTCTTTTTCTTTCCACTGCCACTCTTCAAACTTGTTCCACAGCAGCCGCCGTACCGCATCCATGCGCAGGAAGATTGCGCCATCGCGCATGGCTGCAGGGGGTGCGATCAGATCACGGGCATATTCGCAGCCCGCCACCAGCACCTGTACGCCTTCGCGCACCTCGGCACGCTTCAGTTCGGCCAGCACGAAATGCGGCTTGCGAAACCGGCCCAGGCCGCTGCTGTAAACCAGGCCCTGCGGCATCAGGGCACGGTTGATGTCGTCGGATTCGAACGGGTCGATCCCGCTGGCGCTTAGCGGAAGGGGAACAAACTCTTCTTCCTCGATGGCATTCCATTCGCTTTCCCGCGCGTTCAGCCAGTTACCCAGTTCGTCTTTGGGCAGGCGGGCGCTGTAGGGCAGCTCCATTTCCCAGCGAAAATACTCGCGCATTTCCAGCAAAAACGTGCACATCGTCATGTCGCGGGCGTGGCGCGCGTCGGCGATCATGCAGTTTTTCTGCACGGTGTCGATCAGCGCGGAGAGGTTTTCGACCATGGGACGAGACTCCTGCGAGTGGATTCACTTCCAGTGTACAAAGAAAAACAGCCCGGGCAAGCAGGCTGTTTCAGGTGTGGTGAAAATGCTCAATGCTTGTCCGGATGGGGCATCAGTTTGTCGATATAGGCGATCGCCACGGCGGACACAATGAAGGCCATGTGAATGATGGTTTGCCAGATCAGCACTTTCTCATCCAGATTGGCCGCGTTGATGAAAGTCTTCAGCAGGTGGATCGACGAGATGCCGATAATCGCCGTGGCGAGCTTCACTTTCAGTACATTGGCGTTGACGTGCGACAGCCACTCGGGTTCGTCGGGATGATCCTGGAGATTGAGCCGCGAGACAAAGGTTTCGTAGCCCCCCACGATGACCATGATCAGCAGGTTGGAGATCATCACCACGTCGATCAGCCCCAGCACGATCAGCATGATGGCTTCCTCGGTGAGGGTGAGGGTGCCGAAAACGAGATGCTGCAGCTCGACCATGAAATGCACGACGTAAACCACTTGTGCTGCGATCAGGCCCAGATAAAGCGGCACTTGCAGCCAGCGGCTGCCGAACAGGACAGAAGAAAGCAGCTTGCTGCTGGCGCTGATGGGCTGGGTCAGGGGTCGTTTCATGGGCGTCAGGGAATAGATGATGAATGGAAGTATGCAGGGGATGCGTTACAAGACGTAGCGCGCCAGGTCTTCGCGGGCGGCCAGTGCGCTGAGCCGGGTAGAAACCGCTTCGGCGTCGATCACGTGGTCGCCTCCGGTGTTGCCGGCTTCAAAGGAAATATCTTCGAGCAGCTTTTCCATCACCGTATGCAGGCGACGTGCACCGATGTTTTCAGTGCGCTCGTTCACTTCAAATGCAATTTCGGCAATGCGCCGTATGCCTTCCGCAGTGAAATTCAGGGTGACGCCTTCGGTGGCCAGCAGCGCCTGGTATTGCCGGGTGAGACAGGCGTCGGTCGCAGTGAGGATGCGCTCGAAGTCTTCCACCGAGAGCGCCTGTAATTCCACCCGGATCGGCAGACGGCCTTGCAGCTCGGGAATCAGATCCGACGGCTTGGACAAATGGAATGCGCCACTGGCAATGAACAGGATGTGGTCGGTTTTCACCATGCCGTGCTTGGTCGTAACCGTGGTGCCCTCGATCAGCGGCAGCAGGTCGCGCTGCACGCCCTGGCGTGACACATCGCTGCCGTGGGTTTCGCTGCGGGTTGCGATCTTGTCGATTTCATCGAGGAAGACAATGCCGTTCTGCTCCACGGCTTCCAGTGCCTGCTGCTTGATGTCCTCGTCGCCAACCAGTCGCGCCGCTTCCTCCTCGGTCAGCAGCTTGAAGGCATCGCGCACGTTCAGCTTGCGGCGCTGGCGACGGGTCTGTCCGAGCTGGGCGAACATGCCCTGGAGTTGCTGCGACAAGTCTTCCATCCCGGGCGGGGTGAAAATTTCCATGCCGGGGTTGACGACGGCGACGTCGATTTCAATGTCCTTGTCGTCGAGCGCACCTTCACGCAGCAGCTTGCGAAACCGCTGCCGTGCCGCACCCTCTTCACGCGCCGGTTCGGTTTCACTGAAACCGACGCTGCGGGCGGGTGGCAGCAGTGCATCGAGTATGCGTTCTTCGGCGGCTTCTTCAGCGCGGAATTTCACCTTGTGGGTGGCCTGTGCGCGCAGGTCTTTCAGCGCGGTTTCCATCAGGTCGCGGATGATGGTATCGACATCGCGCCCGACATAGCCGACTTCGGTGAATTTGGTCGCTTCGATCTTGATGAAGGGCGCGTTGGCCAGACGGGCCAGACGCCGGGCGATTTCGGTTTTGCCCACGCCGGTGGGGCCGATCATCAGTATGTTCTTGGGGGTGATTTCATGGCGCAGCGGTTCGTCCACCTGCTGGCGACGCCAGCGGTTGCGCAGCGCCACCGCAACCGCGCGTTTGGCGGCTGCCTGACCAACAATGTGCTTGTCGAGTTCGTGAACGATTTCTTTGGGGGTCATTGGGGAGCAAGGCGTAAGGGGTGAGACGTGAGGGGCGGCGCGGGGACACCCCTCATGCCTTACGCCTCACAAAGTCTCAATCACATGGTTCTGGTTGGAATAAATACAGATATCCCCCGCGATGGTGAGGCTCTTTTTGATGATTTCAAGCGGGGTAAGTTCGGTGTTTTCCAGCAGTGCGCGGGCGGCAGACTGGGCAAACGCACCGCCCGAGCCGATGGCGGCAATGCCGAGCTCGGGTTCGAGCACGTCGCCATTGCCGGTAATGATGAGGGTGTAGTCGCGGTCAGCCACCACCAGCATGGCTTCGAGACGACGCAGCATGCGGTCGGTGCGCCAGTCCTTGGCCAGTTCGACCGCGCTGCGCAGCAGGTGTCCCTGATGCTTTTCCAGCTTGGCTTCAAAGCGTTCGAACAGGGTGAATGCGTCGGCCGTGCCCCCGGCAAATCCCGCCAGGACTTTTTCCTGATACAGCCGCCGCACCTTGCGGGCGGTGGCCTTGATGACGATGTTGCCGAGTGTGACCTGGCCGTCGCCGCCCAGGGCAACGTCGTTGCCACGACGGACAGACAGGATGGTGGTGCCGCGATATTGTTCCATGCCGGGATGCGCGCGCCGCGAGGCGTGGCGAGTGGGTCAGTCGGGGTGATACGGCACGAGCTGTGCCAGTTGATCGATGCCCATGACGCGGAAAAGTTCATGTATCAGGGCATTGTGGCCGCGCAGGATCACGGTCTTGCCGCTGCTCAGGCCCTGCATCAGTACGCCGATCAACTGGCTGACCGTACCGTAGTCCACCCGTGTGACCTGGCCCATGTCGATGAGCACATTGCTGTGCTCGGCGACATAGCTGCCGATCTGTTGCAGCGCGGCGGTGTTGGCGGGGCCGATTTCGCCGCTTAAACGCAGCGCGTCGTCCTGCGGCTCGGCCGCCGCAGCCGGTACAACCTCGGCCGCCAGCACGTCGCTCCAGGACGGGGGCGAGACTTCAAAGCGCACCGCGTAATCGACGGCCAGATTCTCGAAGTTTTCCTGCTGCCCCAGTGTCTGGTAAATCTCCAGCAGCAGCAGCCAGTGCACGGCGCGGCTGTGGGTGGCGCGGTTCAGATCCTGCAGCAGGGTGATGAAGCGATCGACCCCGCTGACCTGCATTTTGCGTTTGGTGCGGCGGGCGCTGGACAGTATCCGTACACACTCATCCGCGCCCGCTTCATCGACTATTTCGATGTGCGAAAAATCAATTCGCACCGGCGCGTTCTTGGGGGTGGCGGCGATGCTTTGCAACAGGCTGGCCGCCGATTTACGATCAAGCAGGCCGGGCAGTTCAAGGCTTTCGGTCTGGGTCTGGGGCTTGGCGGCAGCCGGGCTGCTGCCGATGCGCTGCCACACCGGGGGCGACAGTTCAAAGCGCACTGCGTATTCAAGCGCCAGCTTGTCGAAATCCTTGTCGCGGTCCTGTACCCGGTACAGATCCAGCATCATCAGCCAGGCACGCCGGTTATCGCTGCCCAGCATGGAGTGCAGCAATTGCTCGGTCGATTCGGCCTGGCCGCTGGCATACAGGATCGCCGCCTCGTCGGTCGGCGATTGCGGCGCGCCACTGGTTTCCTCCACCACGATACCGCTGGCGCGCATGTCCATCGTCAGCAGGGTTTCGCCGGACAGGGTATCAGGATCGATCACGGCCTTGGCTGCGGGCGCAGGGGGTTTGTCCTTGCCTTTTCTGAAAAACGGAAGTGCCACTGAATGGGGTCGGTCGGTTGAAAAGTATTCCCCGATACTAGCGCCCTCGCCGGTTTGCAGCAACCCGCAGCACCCAGCCTGTTATCAGACTGACGCCTGCCAGCGCTACCACCACGGCGGGACCGGCAGGCCAGTCATATTGGGCAGAGGCTGCCAGCCCTGCGGCATAGCCTGCTGCGCCCACGCCCCACCCAGTCAGGACGCCGCGCCGTGCGGACAGGGGCTTCACTGCCAGGGCAGGCAGTATCAGGCTGGCAAACACGAGATAAACCCCCACCAGCTGCACCGAGGCGGTAATCGCCAGTGCAAACACCAGATAAAACCCCAATGCACCCAATCGGCTGCCACGCAGCCACCAGAATGCGCCCAGCACCGCATAGAGCGCCGCAATTTGCGCAATCTGGCTGGGGGTGACCCAGAGGATCTGCCCGGTCAGCAGTTCGGTCAGATGCTCGCCGCCGTGTGGATCCCCCGCCAGCAACAGCACCCCCAGACACGCGGCGACGACGAAAGCCGAGCCGATCAGCGCTTCCTGATTCTCCGGCCAGGTGCGTTCGCAGCCTGCCAGCAGGCCCGCCCCCAGCAGGGCAGCGGTCGCCGCCGCCAGCTGGGTAGGCCAGCCTTCTGCCGCCCAGCCCAGTGCGTGGGCCGTGATGACACCCAGCACGGCAAACTGCGCGATGGCCAGATCGAGAAAAATAATGCCGCGTGCCAGTACCTTGCGACCCAGCGGTACGTGGGTCGCCAGTATCAGCAGCCCGGCGACGAGTGGCGGGCCGAGCAGCGTCAGGTCGAACGCGCTGGGGGTGGAGTCAGGGAGGGTCATGTCAATTCAGTCCGGCGAGCAGCTTGGTCAGGGTCGAATCAAACAGCCCGAACAGATCGCGTGCGTCCGGGTCGCCACCGACGGTGAACGGGATGACGACGATCTTCAGACCGGCGTGACGGGCAATCCAGTCGCTCGGGCGGCTGGATTGATACGCCGCACGCAGCCCCATTCTGGCGGGCGTGACGGCGAGCTGGGCCTTCACTGCCGCCAGGCTGGCGAGACTGGGCTCGACCCCGGGCTTGGCTTCCAGCACCGCCACCTGCCGCAGCCCCAGCCAGTTTTGCAGGTAGGGAAAGGCCGCGTGCTGGACGACGATGGGGATGCCCCTGAGGGGCGCAGCGCGGGTTTGCCAGCGTGCCATGGCGTGATCCCAGCGCGTGGAAAAATCCTTCCAGCGCGCCTGATACAAGGCTGCCTGTGCGGGGTCGAGCTGCGCCATGCGTGCGGCCAGTGCTGCGCCGACCCGGGCGATGTTGCGCGGGTCGGTCTGGATATGCGGATTGCCAGCGGCGTGGACGTCGCCCGCTGCGCGATCCAGCACCGCCGGTTTGTCCAGCAGCGGGACAAAATCTGCTGCAAAAAACTGCCCCGGCTGCCCGGCCTGGATGGCCGGATTCGCTGAGCTGGCGAGTATCAGCGGCAACCAGCCGATTTCCAGTTCGGCTCCGGTGCAGACCAGCAGGTTGGCGTTGCGCGCCCGCGCGATGAGCGAAGGTCGCGCCTCGATGCGATGCGGGTCCTGCATGGCGGTGGTGGCGGTGGTGACGCTGACGGCGTCCCCGCCGATTTCCCGGGCCAGCGCGCCCCATTCGGGCTCACAGGCAAATATCTGGAGCGCGGCGTGGGACGCGCCAGGCAGCAGCAGACTGGCGGCAAGGATGAGCAATCGCGTGATGGGTGGGGTCATGATGTCGTTCTCAGAATTGATGGGCGCCATGACTGCCCAGGCTGTAGATGTACTGAACGTAGAACTGGTTTTCATCGACTGACTGCTCGGCCTGGTCGCGCGAATATTGCAGACGGATGCGTGAAAACTCGGACGGGTTGTAATCCAGCATCAGGCTGTGGCGTTTGGGGTTGTAGTCGGCCAGTGAGCCGATCAGTGCGCCGGCATCGGCACCGTTGAAGCGCACGTCGCCGCGAAACAGCTGATCGTAGCGATATCCCGCGCGCCATTGCGGCATGAACTGATAGACCCCCTGCGCATAGAAACCGGATTGATCGGCTGAAAACGGCGCGCTGAGTCCGCCTGTACACACTCCGGGATTCATCACGTCCGCGTCGTCGCAGCTGAGCGTGCCGGATTCGTCGCGGCGGAAATATTCGGCTGCGAACTTGAAATTCTGCTGCGTGGCGTTACCGTTGGGCGCCCATTTCCAGACAAAGTCCGCGAGCCAGGTTCGACTTGTGCCGGAAAAGTCCCCGATCAGTTCGATATCGTTGATGTCGTGGCCTTCGAATTCACGACCCCGTGGCCTGGCGCGCAGCCAGGACAGCCCGGCACGCCAACTGTGCGCGATGCCGACATCGCCACCGACGTGGCCGAACAGCGCCACGCTGGAAAAGCCGTTGCTGTCATGGTTGGTCGCGGGGAAGGCGTGGCCATTGCCGATTTCCGCGCCGAATTCGAGGAAGGTCTCGGTGGGTGCCAGCCATTTGATCTGCACGCCTTCCTGCCCGTAGCCTTCGCCGAACAGGGTTGCGTATACCAGATTATTGGTGGCGAAATCCCAGGCGTGCGGATGCTGCTCGTTCTGGTACCCCAGCCCGGAGCGGAAGCGCCCGCCCTTGATACTCAGGCCGTTGCCCAGACTTGTGGTCTGGAACCAGGCTTCCTCGACTTCTACTGCTTCATCCGCCAGCACCGCATTCAAATAGCCGCGAAAATCCGGATCGATGCTGGCAGACAGCACCAGTTCGCTGCCGTCCAGCGAAAAGCCGCGCGTGCTTTCGCCATGGCCGTGTTCCCCGGCAGCGAGGAAACCGGTGATGCCGCGTTCGTCGCGTTGATCCAGATGCGCATAGCGCCCCTGCAATATCAGCGAGATGGCGGGGTTGAAACGGTTGCTGCGTGCGGTTTCGACTGCAACCGGCGCAGGCGCGGGCGGGGCAGCTTGTTGCAGGCGCGATTCGAGCGCCTGAATGCGCGCCTCGTAAGCAGTTTTAATGGCGGCCAGTTCAGCGCGCAGCGCGTCAAGATCAGCATCGGCATAGGCCGGGCAGGTGACCGCAAGCGCGGCCACCATCAGGGTGGAACGTAACATGGTGGATTCCCTCAACAGACGATCAAACCCGTGCCTCGCAAGGCGCGGGAATCAGCAATCAGTCTGTAGAGGCAGGTGGCCCACGGGCGCAGGCGGGATGGGGTGCCAGATCGACATAGACGGGGGTCGTGTGTGCCGTGAGCGCCTGGGTCAGCGGCGGGTGCGTCAGCAGCGGTGCCAGGGTGGGCAGCGCGGAGCCCAGTTGGGCCTGCGCCACGCAGAGCGCGCAGACCGGGTCGGGCAGCGTGCTGTCATGCGGGTGCAGGTGTTCGAGCGCATGGGCAAACGCTGCACCCTGACCCCATAATAGGGCCAGGGTGAACAACCAGGCAATCAGGCGACGCGACAGCATGGAATCGATTCTAGCGGCTTTGATCCGCCGGCGGAACGGGATCGTAGCCATGGGCGCAACCCGGACGGCAACGGCCGATGCGTTTGATGGCGAGCCAGGTGCCTCTGATTGCGCCATGGCGTGCAATGGCTTCCATGCCGTATTCCGAGCAGGTGGGCAGATAGCGGCATTGCCGTCCGAGCCAGGGCGAGAGCACCAGCCGATAGCCACGAATTGCAGCGATGAGCAGATGCTGCACTGGATTCATGATGAACTTGTGGGGCTTGCGTGGCTGGCAGCGCCCGAAAAATCCGCCAGCAGTTTTTCGACGAACGCCGGTTCAAGGTCGCGCACGATGAACACAAAGCGACTGCGCTGATCATCATCCGGCCAGGCCTCAAGTTTGACCTCGGGGTACAGCACGTGCTGTACCCCATGCAGCACGACAGGCTGGGATTCGCCCTGCAGATTGACGATGGCCTTGAAGCGCAGCAGGTTGTCGGCGCGAAACGAAGTCAGCATCGACAGCGCGGCATGCAGCCCATAGCGATCCAGCGGGGTGTCGAGCACCACCGAAAAAGCGCGGATGCGGCTGTCGTGGGCGTCGGGAGAGGTTACGGCAGCGCCGCCCAGCGCACTGGCCTGCGCCGGACGGTAGCGCGCCGTTTTCATCCAGCGCGCGACTTCGGATGTTTGGGTCGCGGCGTTCCACAGGCCCAGATTCTGGATCTGCGCGGGATCGAGTTCACCGTGCGTCACGGTCACGATGTCGGCTGCCGGATTCAGCCCGGCGAGTCGCGCGCGCAGGGCGGTGACGGTTTCAGCCGGCGCAAGATCGCTTTTGGTCAGCAGAATTTTATCGGCGACGGCCACCTGTTTGACTGCTTCGACATGCGCGTCGAGCTGATCCATGCCGAATAGCGCATCGACCGTGGTGACGACACCGTCCAGCCGGTAGCGCGCCCGCACCCAGGCGTCGTTCAGCAGGTTGTCCAGCACGGGCGTGGGGTCGGCGATGCCGGTGGTTTCGATAATGGCGCGCTCAAACGGCGGTATATCGCCCTTTTGCCGTGCCATCCACAGATTCTTCAGAGTCGGTGAGAGGCTGCCGGAAATGGTGCAGCACACGCAGCCGCCCGAGAGCAGTGCCATCGGGCCGTCCATTTTTTCGAGCAGTTGGTGGTCGAGCGCGACTTCGCCGAACTCGTTCATCAGAATGGCGGTGCGCGGCAGCGTGCGCACCAGATGATTGAGTACCGTGGTCTTGCCGCTGCCCAGAAAGCCGGTCAGCAGGGTGATGGGCAAGGGCGCGTCCATCACGGGCCGCGACGCATCAGGCGTGCAGCTTTTCCTTCTTCTCGTGGCGCTCCTGCGCCTCGATCGAGTATTCGGCGGTGGGGCGCGCCAGCAGGCGGGGCAGGCCGATGGGGTCGCCGGTTTCCAGACACCAGCCGTATTCGCCGGATTCAATGCGGGCCAGCGCGGTGTTGATTTTTTTCAGCAGCTTGCGCTCGCGGTCGCGTACCCGCTGCTCCAGCATGTGCTCTTCTTCGACCGTGGCGCGGTCGTTGGGGTCGGCGAAGTTTTCGTTTTCCTTGAGGTGCTCGCCGGTGTCGGCGGCGTTACTCAGCATTTCGTCGCGCAGGGCTTCGAGGCGGCTGCGAAAGAAAGCCAGCTGAACGGCATTCATGTAGGCTGAAGCCGGCATTTTCAGCAGGGCAGCTTCGGTGACAGGTTTGGATGTGGCGGGCATTGAAGACTCCAGACTACTCGGGACAGTTGCAATTGCCGCTGGGGAGGCAGACACCTTCCGGATCAACCGGGAGAGGTCAGTGCCTACTGAGCGCATCTCGTATCATAACCCTGCTCGTGGCCTGCTTGCCAGCCGTGACTGTCATAAAAACCCGGTGCCCGGCTCCAGCCCAGCTACTGCGCCATATGGCTGGGGTTCGCCACAGGCATCCGGGTGGTTGTGGATAGTTGAGCCAGGCGATGAAATTTGACGCCGACGTGTCAAACCCGGTAGCCGAATCGGTCTGGATGACGGGGATTCCGAAACAGCACGGGAGCCGACCGTCTGGTCAGCTTTTCTTGCGCGCGCGCGGGTGCGCCTGATCGTACACCTTGGCCAGATGCTGCCAGTCGAGGTGGGTGTAGACCTGGGTGGTGCTGATATTGGCGTGGCCGAGCATTTCCTGAACCGCGCGCAAGTCGCCCGACGATTGCAGTACATGCGTGGCGAAGGCATGGCGCAGCAGGTGCGGGTGGATGTGCTGATTCATGCCGGCTTGCACCGCCCAGCGTTGCAGACGCAACTGCACGCTGCGCGGGCTGAGCCGGTCGCCGCGCTGGCTGATGAACAGCGCGGCATGGTCAGGCCGTGCGACGGACAGGCGCAACGGCAGCCAGGCCGCCAATGCTGTGCGTGCCGCCTGGCCCACCGGCACAATGCGGGTTTTGCGGCCTTTGCCGGTGACCTGGGCTTCGCCGGTGGACAGGTCGATGGCCAGCACATCCAGCCCCACCAGTTCGGCCAGGCGCAGGCCTGACGAATAAAACAGTTCGAACATCGCGCGGTCGCGCGCAGCCAGCCAGTCGTCTGCCGCTGCATCCCGGGAGTCGAGCAACTGGGTGCAGGCATCGGGCGAGAGGACTTGCGGCAGGGCTTTGGCCGACTTGGGAGGGCGTACGCCCACACAGGGATTGCGTGGATACGCCAGGCGACGGCAGGCAAAGGCGTAAAAGCCGCGCCAGCTCGATACATGGCGCGCCACACTGGCGGCCGACAGGCCTCTGCCGCGCAGCTTGACCAGTGTGCCCCGTATGTCCGTCAGGGTCAGTGCCTCCAGCGGGGTGTCGCCGGCCTGTTGCAACAGCACGGCCAGATCACTCCGGTAAGCGGACACAGTGTGGGGCGATAACCGCCGTTCGGCGGCCAGGTGTTGCAGCCAGGTTTCGACCGGCGTCACGTTTGCATGCGGCTTAGGGCCGCAGCGATGACTTGTCCCAGCCGTTGCAGGTACAGCGTACCCATGCCGGCGTAAAAACGTTTGGCTTCTTCTGATGCCAGCACCAGCAAGCCCAGCGACGGACTGCTGGCAGACAGGCGCAGGGGAATGCAGGCAAAGCTTTTGAGATGCGGTGACACTTCACCAAACCACTCGCTGGCCTGCGGCACGGCAAGCGCGCCACATACCGGTTGCAGCAGGGTGGTCATGGCGGTGCAGGTGGCCTCGTCGAGTGTGTCGGTGGCGAGCAGGCGCCAGGCATGGTGCGGCACGGCAAAGCCTTCGCGCAGATGCAGCGCCAGGGCGCTGGCGATTTCCTCGGGTGTGTGCGTCGCCAGCAAGGCCAGAATCAGCGCGTGCAGCTTGTCGGAAATACCGTCGTTTTCTTCACCAAACTGGATCAGCTCGGCCAGTTTGTTTTCCAGCATCCGCACCTTGTCGCGCATCGCGATCAGCTGGCGTTCGCTCATCGACACGGCATGTGTGCCATGCGGATGCGGGATGTTCAGTTCCGCCAGCAAGGTGGGAAATTCGTTGAAGAAATTCGGATGCTGGGTCAGGAAGTCGGCAATCGCCTGTTCATCCAGCGTGGTGAGGGGGGTGTCCATCAAAGTTCGAGTACTCCTTCAAATACGGTTTCGGCCGGGCCGGTCATGGTGACGGGCTCGGTGCCGCCTGCCCAGGCGATGATCAGGTCACCGCCTCGTGTGTGTACGCTCACCGGGCTCGCCAGCCAGCCCTGGCGGATTCCCGCCACGGCAGCGGCACAGGCGCCGGTGCCACATGCCAGGGTTTCGCCTGCGCCGCGTTCAAATACGCGCAGGCGGATGTCGTGTGGCGTCAGCACCTGCATGAATCCCGCGTTGACACGTTGCGGAAAGCGCGCGTGCGACTCGATGGCCGGACCGAGTATATCGACCGGCGCGCTATCCAGATCATTCACCCGCAGCACCGCATGCGGGTTACCCATCGACAGCGCGGCCACATCAATCAGGTGCTGGCCCACCTTGAGGGGATAGCTTAGCGCTTCGCTGTCGGCCACGAAAGGAATATCGGCCGGACTGAATCTGGGTGTGCCCATGTCCACGATGACCTGTCCGTTATCCAGCAGGCGGGGCTCAATCACGCCCGACGCGGTTTCTACCCGGATGACGGTCTTGTCAGTGAGACCCTGGTCCCGCACAAACCGCACAAAACAGCGTGCGCCGTTGCCGCATTGTTCCACTTCGCCGCCATCGGCATTGAATATCCGGTAACGAAAGTCCACATCGGCGCGGGTGGGGACTTCCACCAGCAATATCTGGTCACAGCCCACCCCCAGATGGCGGTCGGCAATCCGGCGACATTGTTCGGGGCTGAGCGCAACCGTCTGGCGGATGCCATCAATCACCACGAAATCGTTACCCAGACCGTGCATTTTGGTAAAGCGGAGTGTCATTGCCGGGGATATTCCTGTGTTCACGTATGCAGTCTCACATAGTCCTTGAGCAGGCAGCGATCCATCACCACCGTCATGCCCTGGTTCTGCGCATGCAGCGCAGCGGCCTGATCCACGATGCCTTCCTGGATCCAGATGGCAGGCAAGTGTAGCGCCAGGCATTGCTCGACGATAGCGGGAACATGTTCGGCGGCACGAAAGACGTTGACCATATCGACCGCGAACGGGATGGCCGCAAGGCTGCCATACGCCGGTTCGTCCAGCACCCGGTCGATCAGGGGACGCACCGGTACGATGCGAAATCCATACCCCTGCATGGCGCGCGCCACGCGGTAACTGGGGCGTGCGGGCTGGGGCGACAAACCCACAACGGCTATAGTTTTGAGTTGGGAAAACAGGGCCCGAAGGCTGGCGTCATCGGGGTTATGAAAAGTCACAGCGGCATTTCCATCACGTGGTCATCCATCACGAAGCCCTGACCGATGTCGAACACGCGCGATTCGATGATGCGGAAACCATAGTGTTCGTAGGCTTTAAGCGCGCCCACGTTGCCGCGATTGACCTGTAGCCGCACACAGCGGGCGTGATGGTGTTGCGCCCAGACACGGACGGCTCCCAGCAGGGCCCGGCCGAGACCCTGTCGCTGCAAACCGGGATCCACATAGAGCTTGTCGAGCTTGCAGTCGTGATGGTCGCCGAGCAGGGCGTGGGCGAATCCGTTGGGAGCGCCTGCCATGCCTGTGATCCACCAGGCGTGGCGTGGGTCGTCGAGCTGCTGGCGGATGCGGCTTGCGGCATAGCGATCCGCCAGCATGAAATCAATCTGCGCCTGCGTGATCAGCGCGGGATACGTGGCTTGCCAGACCCGGCGCGCCAGCTGGGCGACGGCCTCGATTTCGTCATGCGCCAGACGGCGTGGCGTTTCAGTCATACAGGTGTGGCTGGCCTCTTGGACGGGTCTTGAAGCGGCGGTGCAGCCACAGATACTGCGCAGGCATTTCGCGGATACGTGCTTCGATAAAGGTATTCATGCGCGTGACGTCGGCTTCGAGGTCGCCGCTGGGATAGTTGTCCCAGGCCGGGTAAAACCGCAAGGCGTAACCACGCCCCCACGATAACTGCCGCGTAACCACCGGGATGATCTGCGCATCCGTGAGTTTGGCCAGACGCGGCAGGGCCGATACGGTGGCCGCTGGTACCCCGAAAAAAGGCACGAACACGGCATTGAGACGGCCATGATCCTGATCCGGCAAGTAATAAAACGGTCGCCCGGATTTAATGGCGTTGAGCGTAGCCTTGATGCCGTCGTGGCGCGCAATCAGCACGATGTCGCGGAAACGGGTGCGGCCATGCAGCATCAGCCGGTCGATCACCGGATCCTTGGCGGGTGCATAGATGGAAGCAATTTCGTAGTCCATCGTCAGCCGCACGCCGCCCATGTCGAGACCGACAAAATGCGGCGCCAGCCAGATCACCGGGCGGGTGCCATCCCCGAGTGCGGCTTCGGGGTTGTCGATGCGGATGAGGCGGCGCAGGCGTACAGCGGAGCCCCACCACAACACGCCGTGTTCGATAACCGCGCGCAGCGACGCCTGATAGGTCTGGCGCAGCCAGCGTCGCCGCAGGGCGGGGGTCGCCTCGGGAAAACACAGCGCCAGATTGGTCGCAACAATGCCGCGGCGGCGTGACGGCCGCAGCACCATCAGCCACCCGGCCAGGTTGCCCAATGCGGCCAGCAGTGGCAAAGGCAGCCAGTGCAGCAGCCACAAAAACCGGATGTTGAGCGAAGTGGCGCGATGCGGCCGCACGGCTGGCAGAGGTTTCATGCGCTGGGTGAGGTGTCGGGTGGCGCGACATTGCCCGGGCGCTTGTGCCGGTTGTAGCTCCACATGTACTGCGCGGGAAAGTGTTTCACCACGGCTTCCACGCCTTGGTTGATGAGGGTGGCTGCCGCAACTTTGTCACGGGGCAGCGGTTGATCCAGGGGAAAAACATGCAGGTGGTAGCCACGCCCCCAGCTCAGGCGTTCTGCCGCGACAAAGAAGGCGGCGGCACCGGTGCGGTTTTGCAGATTGGCCAGCAGGGTGGGCGTGTAGGCCGGCCGGCCCAGAAACGGTGCCCATACGCCATCGCCACTGCTGGCCACCTGATCGGGCAGGATGCCGACGCCTTCATGCCGTTTGAGTGCGGCCAGCAGGGCACGTACGCCGGACAAATCAGTCGCGGCCAGGCGGGCGTGACCACGCTGGCGACCGGCGAGCATCAGTGCGTTCAGCAGAGGTTGCCGGGGGGGCTTGTAGAGCGCAGTAAACGGATGCCGGGCGGCGTAATACAGGTTGATGATTTCAAAGCAGCCTATGTGGGGCGCAATCACGATCACGCCCTTGCCCGCCTCACGTGCGGCATCAATATGCTGCCAGCCAGTGGTGGCGCGCACCAGTTGCTGAACCTTGGCGTAGGGCTTCAGCCAGATCGGAATCAGTTCGATCACGGCCTTGCCGTTTTCGGCAATGGCCTGCCGCAACAGCTTGCGATATTGCGATGGCGTGGCGCACAGGCCGCTGTCACGCAGATTGTTGCGCATGCGCTGCGAGTGGCGTCCGGGCAATACATAGATCAGCCATCCCAGCGGAATCCCCAGGGCGTGCAGCACGGGCAGGGGTATGCGTGCCAGCAGCTTGAACAGGATCAGCATGCCGTCATGCATTGACGGCAGGGACCATGCCACGGCACAATGGCCGGGCATCAGCCGCCGCGTTAACCATGACAACTTGCGGGCGGGATACAAATACTGCTAAAGCGTCGCCGCTCCGTTGGTCCCCCGAGCCGGTTACGCAGTCAGTAACCGGGACTAATGGAGTCGTCATGCAAAAAGATTTTATTTTCACGTCCGAGTCGGTATCCGAAGGGCACCCCGACAAGATGGCGGATCAAGTGTCGGATGCGGTGCTCGACGCGATTCTAACCCAGGACAAACACGCCCGCGTCGCCTGCGAGACGCTGCTCACCACCGGCCTGTGCGTGATTGCAGGTGAAATCACCACCTCGGCGGTCATCGACTACAACCAGATCGCGCGCCAGACCATCAAGCGCATCGGCTACGACTCGTCCGACATCGGCTTCGACTACAACACCTGCTCGGTGCTCGTCACCGTTGGCAAGCAGTCGCCCGACATCGCGCAGGGCGTCGATCGCGCGCACGACGATTACCTCGACCAAGGCGCGGGCGACCAGGGCCTGATGTTCGGCTACGCCTGCAACGAAACGCCGGTCTTGATGCCGATGCCGATTTACCTCGCGCATCGCCTGACGCAACGCCAGTCCGAACTGCGCAAGGACGGCCGCCTGCCGTGGCTTCGCCCCGACGCCAAATCCCAGGTCTCGATCCGTTATGTTGATGGCAAGCCGCACGCCATCGACACCGTCGTGCTGTCGACCCAGCACAACCCCGAGGTCTCGCAGGCGCAGATCACCGAAGCCGTGATCGAGGAAATCATCAAGCCTGTATTGCCCAAAGAAATGCTGACCAAGGACACGCGCTACCTCGTCAACCCCACTGGCCGCTTCGTCGTCGGCGGGCCGATGGGCGACGCGGGGCTGACCGGCCGCAAGATCATCGTCGATACCTACGGCGGCGCATCACCGCACGGCGGCGGCGCGTTTTCCGGCAAGGACCCCTCCAAGGTGGATCGCAGCGCGGCCTACGCCGGTCGTTACGTGGCGAAGAATATCGTCGCCGCTGGCCTCGCCGACAAGTGCATGGTGCAGATCAGCTACGCGATTGGTGTGGCCAAACCGACCTCGATGATGGTCGATACCTTCGGCACCGGCAAAATCCCCGAAGCCAAAATCGTCGAGCTCATCGCCGCGCATTTCGACCTGCGACCGAAGGGTATCGTCAACATGCTCGATCTGCTGCGTCCGATTTACACCCGCACCGCGAGCTATGGGCACTTTGGTCGCGAAGAACCGGATTTCACATGGGAAGTGACGGACAAGGCTGCAGCGTTAAAAGCGGCAGCGGGACTGTAAACAAAACCCGAAAACAAACGTGGCATAATTCGCCACCGGATATGGGCTACATGCCCCCTTGGGTTGAGGAGCGCTGCGACCATGTATGTATATGGCCAGGCTCAACCCAGGCGACGCTTCAACCGCGCTCGTTGACTTGCAGTGTTGCAGGTGGACGAGTGCCCCGCCTCACTGCCATTCAAGGAGTTTCACCATGAATGCAGTATCGACCCCCGCCAATTTCACCGATTTCGTTGTTGCCGATATGTCGCTTGCCGACTGGGGCCGCAAGGAAATACGTATCGCCGAGACTGAAATGCCGGGCCTCATCGCGATTCGCGACGAGTTTGCCGCCGCCCAGCCCTTGAAAGGCGCGCGCATCACCGGCTCGCTGCACATGACCATCCAGACCGCCGTGCTGATCGAGACGCTGACCGCGCTCGGCGCTGAAGTGCGCTGGGCGTCATGCAATATCTTTTCGACCCAGGATCACGCTGCGGCGGCGATTGTGGCCACCGGTGTGCCGGTGTTCGCGGTCAAGGGCGAATCGCTGGTCGATTACTGGGATTACACCCACCGGATTTTCGAGTGGGCGGATGGCGTCCATTCGAACATGATCCTCGACGACGGTGGCGACGCGACGCTGTTGCTGCACCTCGGCGCGCGCGCCGAGCAGGACATTTCGGTTATCGCCAATCCGACCAGTGAAGAAGAGCAGGTGCTCTATGCGGCGATCAAGGCCAAACTCGCCGCCGAACCGGGCTGGTATTCGAGTCGTCTGCTGGCGATTCGCGGTGTGACCGAAGAAACCACCACCGGCGTGCACCGCTTGTATCAAATGCACCAGCGCGGCGAACTCAAATTCCCCGCGATCAACGTCAACGACTCGGTGACGAAATCCAAGTTCGACAACCTCTACGGCTGCCGCGAGTCATTGGTCGATGGCATCAAGCGCGCGACCGACGTGATGATCGCCGGCAAGGTTGCCGTCGTCGCGGGCTACGGCGACGTCGGCAAGGGCAGCGCGCAGGCGCTGCGTGCTTTGTCGGCGCAAGTCTGGGTCACCGAAATCGACCCGATCTGCGCGTTGCAAGCGGCGATGGAAGGCTACCGCGTCGTGACCATGGATTACGCGTGCGAGCACGCCGACATCTTCGTCACCGCCACCGGCAACTTCCACGTCATCACCCACGATCACATGGCGAAGATGAAAGACCAGGCCATCGTCTGCAACATCGGCCACTTCGATAACGAAATCGACGTTGCCGGCGTTGAAAAATACCAGTGGGAAGAGATCAAGCCGCAGGTCGATCACATCATTTTCCCTGACGGAAAACGCATCATCATGCTGGCCAAAGGCCGTTTGGTGAACCTCGGCTGTGCCACCGGGCATCCTTCGTACGTGATGAGTTCCAGCTTCGCCAACCAGACCATCGCCCAGATCGAGCTGTGGCAAGAGCGCGATTCGGGCAAATACCCGGTCGGCGTGTACGTGCTGCCGAAGCACCTCGACGAGAAAGTCGCGCGTCTGCAATTGCGCAAGCTCAACGCGCAACTGACCGAGCTTTCCGACTATCAGGCGAATTACATCAGCGTCGATAAGAACGGCCCGTACAAGGCCGACCACTACCGCTATTGATTTGAACCAGCCAACCCAGGGAGGGTGACATGCGCTTGATCTTGTTGTGGGTTCTCAACGCCGTCGCCCTGCTTGCGGTCACTTGGCTATTGCCGTCGATCCAGCTGTCGGGCTTCGGCTCGGCGCTGGTCGCGGCGCTGGTGCTCGGCTTCATCAACACCCTCGTGCGCCCGGTGCTCGCGCTGCTCACGCTGCCGATCACCGTGCTCACGCTGGGTGTTTTTTATCTGGTGTTGAACGCCTTCCTGTTCTGGCTCGCGAGCGCCGTGCTTCCCGGCTTTGCCGTCGGTGGCTTCGTCTCGGCGCTGCTCGGCTCGTTGTTATACGGCGTCATCACCTGGGCGCTCTCCGCGCTCGTTCCTAATTCCAAAGACTGATCATGACGACACGTACCTTCAGTTTTGAATTTTTCCCCCCAAAAACGACGGAAGGTGCCGACAAACTACGCGCCGTGCGCGAGCAGCTTGCAGCGCTCCATCCCAAGTTTTTTTCCGTCACCTTCGGCGCGGGCGGCTCGACCCGCGACCGCACCTTCGACACCGTGCGCGAGATTCAGGCGTCCGGCAATGACGCCGCGCCGCACCTCTCGTGCATCGGCTCGACGCGCGAGAACATCCGCGAGATTCTCGGCGACTACAAAGGCCAGGGCATCCGCCATCTGGTCGCGCTGCGCGGCGATCTGCCGTCCGGCACCATGGACGCGGGTGAATTCAACTACGCGAATGAACTGGTCGAATTCATCCGCAGTGAGACCGGCGACTGGTTCGAAATTGAAGTCGCCGCCTACCCGGAAATCCATCCGCAGGCGCGTTCGTGGGACGCAGACCTCGCCAACTTCAAGCGCAAGGTCGACGCCGGCGCGAACGCCGCGATCACGCAGTATTTTTTCAACGCCGACGCGTATTTCCGTTTCGTCGACGAAGTGCAGGTCGCGATCCCGGTCGTGCCCGGCATCATGCCCATCGGCAACTACACGCAGCTCGCGCGCTTTTCCGACGCGTGCGGCGCGGAAATCCCGCGCTGGCTGCGCAAAAAGCTGGAGGCCTACGGCGACGATGTGCCGTCAATCAAGGCCTACGGGCTCGACGTCATCACCGACCTGTGTGAACGCCTGCTCGCCGGTGGCGCGCCGGGGCTGCATTTTTATACGATGAATCAGGCGGGCCCCAGCACCACAATCTGGCAGCGTCTGGGGCTTTCGTAAGCACTTGCTTTCGCCTGGAACCTCCCTGAATGTCATATAAAAACAACAGGGTGCAGGCCGATCCACGCTTTCCTGAGTCGCATCCGCGCGGCCATTGCCATAAGGCCCGTGTATCGGTATCCTCCCGGCAGTACTGACGCCGTTACAAACGTACCAAATACATTGTTTGGGCTGCAAGCCTGAAGCTATTGACCTGAGGAGATTGAGTAATGAATAAGAAACTGATTAGCGCGCTGACCGCAGCGGCTGCCCTTGGCTTTGCCGCACCAGCTTCTGCGGGGTTTTTTGATCTGCATCTGGATCCCTACGTAACGGCCAGTGCGGGCGTGAGTTCCATAGAGTCCTGCCCTACCGGTTTTTCGTGCGATGACAACGACATGGGCTTTAAAGGCGCGGTCGGTATGGTGGTCAATGACTATATCTCGATGGAAGTCGGTTACGCAGATCTGGGTTCGTTCGATTTGACGGGTGGGGGTGAAGTTGAATTCAATGGAATGACCTTCCATGCCTTGGGTACTTACCCTGTTAATGATGATTTCAAACTGTATCTTCGTGCTGGATTCGGTATTTTGCATACCGATGTCAAACCCAGCGTCGGACTTTCTACAGAAGAAACCGATCTTGAATTCGGCGTGGGATTGGGAATGCAGTACAACTTCACCAAAGCGGTGGGGATGCGTCTGGAGTGGGAGCGCTACATGAATGTAGGTGACCGCGCTACCACGGGCGATACCGAACTGGACTTTATTTCTGCGGGCCTGGTCTACACTTTCTGAGTTTCGTAGACAAGGACACTCGTTAAAAAGGGCGCTTCAGGCGCCCTTTTTTATTAGTCATCGATCAGCCTAAAGCCATCGAATGCGGCTGGTCAATTGCTCCAGAGAGACCGCAGCATCCTGTAGCGGTGTGCCATCACCACGGGCACCGATCACGACCGCCCTGTCGGCAACCGGAGCCAGATTGTCCAGCTTGAAGCGACCTTTGCCGCTCTGGTCGCGAAGAAAGCAGCTTTCGTCAAAGAACAGCCGGTCGCCGCTGGCGTCCACTTCGTCAGAATCGACCGTTTCATAGCCGATCAGGGCCTTGATATCCGGAAGGCCGTCGATGTTCACGGCTTCGATGGTTTTCTCGTTCGCGTTGATCAGGTAAGCCTTCATTTCAGGCAGGCTTTCAGGGCATCGACACAGTAATCCACGTTTTGCTGCTTGGCCGAATAGCCCATCAGGCCGATGCGCCAGATCTTGCCGGCCATGTCGCCCAGCCCCGCGCCGATCTCCAGATTGAAGTCGGCAAGCAGGCGTGCGCGCACCGCGGCGTCGTCCACCCCTTCGGGCACGTAGACACTGTTCAACTGCGGCAGGCGGGCGGATTCTTCGACGACGTATTGGAGCCCCAGGCCTTCGAGCCCGGCTTTGAGTTTCTCGTGCATCGCGCGGTGCCGTGCCCAGGCGTTTTCCAGGCCTTCTTCTTCCAGAATCACCAGCGCTTCGTGCAGGCCGTACATCGGGTTGATCGGCGCGGTGTGGTGGTAGGTGCGCTTGCCCGCGCTCTGCCAATAGCCGAGCACGAGGTTCAAATCCAGAAACCAGCTCTGCACCGGCGTCGTGCGCGCTTTGATCCGCGCGATCGCTTTATCGGAGAACGACACGGGCGACAGACCCGGCGTGCACGACAGGCATTTCTGGCTGCCGGAATACGCGGCGTCGATGCCCCACGCGTCGAGATGAATCGGCGTGCCACCGAGGCTGGTGACGCAGTCCATGATGGTGAGCGCGCCGTGTTCCTGCGCGATTTTGGCGAGCGTTTCGGCGTCCGATTGCGCGCCGGTCGAGGTTTCGGCATGAACGAAGGCGAGCACTTTCGCGTCCGGGTTGGCCTTGAAAGCTTCGCGCACCTTCTCCGGCGAGACCGGCGCGCCCCACGCGTCTTCGACCATGACGGCGACACCGCCGCAGCGTTTGACGTTTTCCAGCATCCGTCCGCCGAACACGCCGTTGCGGCAGACGATGACCTTGTCACCCGGCTCGATCAGGTTGACGAAGCACATTTCCATCCCCGCCGAACCCGGCGCGGAGACCGGGAAGGTCAGCGCATTCTCCGTCTTGAACGCCATGCGCAGCATGGACTTGATCTCTTCCATCAGCGTGACGAAGGCCGGATCGAGGTGGCCGATGGTCGGGCGCGACATGGCTTCGAGGATGCGCGGCGATACGTCGGACGGGCCGGGGCCCATAAGGGTACGTTTGGGGGGGAGGAAGGGAGTCGTCATAACCTTGTTTTGAGTATGGAAAAAAGCAATAAAAACAAAGGTTTGATTTTACGGGCAAACGGGGTGCCGGGAAACCCGGGGTGCGACTGAAAATAGGCTATGGTGAACTTCAGTTTGCATTCCGGGAGCAGCAAATGAATAAAGGACAGGCAGCGTGGGCAGCCATGGTGCTGGTGGCGGGATTCACGCCTGTCCATGCGGACAACAGCCCGATCACGCTCAGCCCGGCCGAGGCTGCGGCAGTCTACAAGGCCGCAGGCGCGGTACATAAGAAAGGCATCTGGCTGCTGTGCGAGCCACCGGCGGACTCGGGTGCGCCCGTGTCGTCGGGGGTAACGATTGACGAAGTGCGAGACCTCAACGGCGACGGTCGTCCCGAAGCCGTCGTCAGCGATAGCGGAAGCTATTGCTATGGCCATGCGGGCATGGGCTACCAGCTGCTGAGCAAACAGGCGAACGGCAGCTGGAAAGTCATCACCGGGAATAACGGCATCCCCGAATTCCTGAAAACCAAAGGCAAGAATGGCTGGCCGGATATTTCGGTTGGCGGCCCGGGATTCTGTTTTCCGGTGGAGCGCTGGAACGGCAAGGCGTATGAGCTGAACCGGTTCGAGTACGAGGGCAAACGCTGCAAGCCGCCGCGTTGAGCCTAGTTGATGTCGCTCGGTGTCTTATTCGGCTCAGCCCCAGGTTTACAAGCTGCCATGCGCTGCCCAGAAATCTGCGGGGGTACGAATCGGGTAGCGGTCTCCCAGCGCAAGCAAGGCCTTGTCGCCGGTAATCAGCGCATCGGCGTTCGCTTGTTGTAGCGCGGCAATCAGTGTGCCCAGCACGGGCTGGTCGTTGAAGTCCGTTAACGCAGGGTCATGCCCAGGCGCGGGTTCGATCACCTCGGCCTGAATGGACAGAATATCCACCAACTCGTCTATCTCGGTGGCGCTCAAGCCATGGCGGTTCGCCAGTCGGGGCAACACCCGGCGTAACTCGTCCAGAATGAATGGGGACAACACCACCTCCAGCGCGCCATGTTTCCACGCACCGATCAGCTTGCCCGGTATGCTGGCCGGATAGGCAATGCCCGACAGCAGGACATTCGTGTCCAGCACCACGCGCAGCGTGGGCATTCAGCGCCCGGCGCGCGCGTCGGCCACAGCGGTGTCGATTTCCGCCAGACCTCCAGCTTCCGGCGTGGCGGCAAACCCCGCTTCGACCCGCTGGGCGAGGCTGTCAAAACGCGCCTGCATCCGGCGGATACGCGCAAATAATTGTGCATCCACCAGCGCCGCCACCGGCTTGCCATCCTTGTTGATCAGAATACTGTCGTGCCGGTATTGCACCTGATTGAGCATCTCGCCGAGATTCTGGCGGAAGGCGACTGCGCTGGTTTCGTTAATCATGTTTTTAAACCGATATGATCGTAATGGTTAGTATGGTTGATGCGCATGGATGTGGCAAGTTTTGCGGATCGGCGTGTCGGTAAAATTTACACTTCTGCCTGCCTGCCTGCCTGCCTGCCTGCCTGCCTGCTCTTGCGATTATTTTCCTATTTGAATCATCGGTTAGCCACAACTGACCTGAATCTGGCCTGTGGTTTGCTTCAAAAACCCGCACAACCAAGCCCAAGGGAACCCATCTTAGGCAGCCCAGCGTGAACGTTCGACCGTAAACCGTAAGCAAGCCTAACCCAAGGAGCACGGCATCATGACCGCCCGTAACATTCGCAGCACCCTGATCGCATCCAGCCTTGTCGCCGCTGCCCTGGCCTCCGGCAGTGCCCAAGCCGCCCTCGACGGCCGCGACCTCGATGGCAACCTTGCCACCTTCGAGGCCTACTACGACACCGACCTCGACATCACCTGGCTGGGCAACGCCAACATGAATAACCTCATGACCTGGGACGACGCCACCACCTGGGCTGCCAACCTCAGCTTCACCGATGGCGTGAACGTCTACGACAACTGGCGCCTACCCACCACCACCGACACCGGCCCAGCGGGCTGCGATTTCGCCAACAGCGGCACCGACTGCGGCTACAACGTCGATCCTGCCAGCAGCGAAATGGCGCACCTGTACCATGTCACGCTGGGCAACCAGAGCGTCTTAACGACCACCGGCGCAGACAGCGGCGCGCATGGAGGTGGTGTCAACCCCGGCAGCACCCTCGACAACACCGGTCCCTTCACCAATTTCCAGTCCAACCTCTATTGGTCCGGTGCGGAGTACGCGCCGAGTCCCTCCAGCGCGTGGGTCTTCGGCACCGGCGACGGCTTCCAGACCATCTTCGGTAAGGCCTATAGCTTCTATGCGTTGGCTGTGAGCCCCGGCGATGTCGCCGCCGTCCCGGAGGCAGAGACGTATGCGCTGATGCTAGCCGGGTTGGGGCTGATCGGATGGCGCGTCGGGCGGCGTGGGTGATTCGGTGATTCGGGTGATTTGAGCCTTTACAGGGCGGGGTGCAAGGGGGCGTAAGCCCCCTGCGCTTTTTTTGCACGTCCGTAAAACTGCGCACCGCACAGTGCGCGGGACAATGCAATGGACTACGCCTATCCGGGCATTGCATTCGATGGATAGCACCCGCGGGGGGTACCGTGGTTGCTATGCCGATGAATCGGCACCCACCACACACCGGCCTGCAAACATTCCGCCCTGCTTGCTGCAAGCAGCGGCGTCGACGGGATTCAGGCCGGTGGCTCGCCCATCAGCGGGCGCATCGCTGTCAGCAGGCTGTTGAAAATGCGCGGATGCACTTTTTCCTGTTCCGCCAGCATCTGCTTCATCGCTTGGCGCTGCTGCGGCTTGGCGAAGCAGCAGGGGCAGTTGTCGGAAATGACCGGCAGCCCGGCGTCGAGGGCAAATGCGCGCGTCTGGCGTTCGCGTGCGTAAGCAAATGGGCGGATCAGTCGCAAGTCGCCCGCATCGTTGAGATAGTGCGGCGACATGGTTCTGAGCTTGCCGCCGAACAGCATCGACATCATCAGCGTTTCGGCCAGGTCGTCGAGGTGCTGCGCCAGGGCGACGACGTTGCAGTGCTGTTCGCGGGCAATGCGATACAGAATGCCGCGCCGCATGCGTGAACCATACGCACAGAAGGAATCCGAGTCTTTGGTCAGCGTTCGGAGCGCGTCGCGCATGATCGGCTGCGATTTCAGAAAATACGGTACGCCCAGCGCGGCCAGATACGGCACCATCGATTTGGGGTTGTAATCGTCGGTTTGCGGATCGACGGTACACGCCAGCAGTTCGAATTTCACCGGCGCCTTTTGCTGCAGGTGATGCAGCGTATGCAGCAGCGCGAGCGAATCCTTGCCGCCGGACAGGCCGAGCAGGATGCGGTCGCCATCGCGGATCATGCGCCAGTCGCCGATGGCGCGGCCGGCGGCGGTGAGGAGCGAACGGGACGGCTTGACCCAGCCGGCAGGGCGGTCGTGGTTCATGGTGCAGCGTGGCTCACACGGAAAATTGCAGGGCGTGCAGTTGCGCGTAGCGACCAGACCGGCCGATGAGCTCGGCATGGCTGCCGATTTCGACGATGCGGCCAGCTTCCAGCACCACAATTCGGTCGGCGCGCTCGATGGTGGAGAGGCGATGTGCGATCACCAGGGTGGTGCGATCCTGCATCAGGGTTTCCAGCGCCGCCTGCACGTGGCGCTCGGACTCGTTGTCGAGGGCAGAAGTGGCCTCGTCCAGAATCAGCAGTGGCGCGTTTTTCAGGATGGCACGGGCGATGGCAATGCGCTGGCGCTGGCCACCGGACAGCCGCATGCCGTTTTCACCGATCAGGGTATTGAGCCCGTCGGGCAGGGCCTGGATGAAATCCCAGGCGTGCGCTGCGACGCAGGCGGCTTGAATGTCGTCGGTGCTTGCGTCACGTTTGTTGCCATAGGCAATGTTGTGGGCGAGCGTGTCGTTGAACAGCACGACATCTTGGGAAACCAGGGCGATATGGCTGCGCAGGTTTTGTAGCCGCAGGTCGCGTATGTCATGGCCGTCCAGTGTGAGCGTGCCACAGTCGGGGTCATAAAAGCGCGGCACCAGATTGGCCAGCGTGGTCTTGCCCGACCCCGACGCGCCGACCAGTGCCACGGTTTCGCCGGGGGCGATGTCGAGGCTGATATCGGCCAGTGCGGGTACGGTTTTGCCCGGATAGGTGAGCCCCACCGCGTGGAGCGACAGCTGTCCCCGGGGCTGAGTCAATGTCTGGGTGCCGTTGTCGCGTTCTGCGGCTTCATCCAGCAACGAAAATATGGTTTCGGCGGCGGCCAGCCCGCGCTGCATCTGGTCGTTCACGGCGGTCAGGCGCTTGAGCGGGGCAAACAACAGCAGCATCGACATGAAAAACGCAACAAACCCGCCGACAGTGGTGACGTTGCTGGAGGCTTGTCCGGCGGCGATGAAGACGATGATGGCCAGGGCAATCGCGGCGATGAACTGAATCAGCGGTTCGTACACGGCGTTGGCCGACACCCGTTTCATTTCATACACGCGCGCCAGGTTGGCCGCATTCAGAAAGCGCGCCTGCTCGTAGCGTTCCCCGCCGAACAGTTTGACCACGCGATGCCCGCCCACCGCTTCGTCCACCACCTGGGTCAGGTCACCGATATTGCGCTGTGCCTTGCGCGAAAGGCCGCGCAAACGTGTACTGGCAAGCCGCACCACCAGCAGCGCCAGTGGGGCCATGGCAAAGACCACCAGCGTGAGCTGCCAGTTCAGCCACAGCAAATACCCCAGCAACCCCAGCACGGTGACGCTGTCCCGTACCAGTGTGGTCAGTGATGTGGTGGCCGATTGCGTCACCTGGGTGACGTTGAAAGCCAGTTGTGCGATCAGCTGGCCACTCGGATTCTGATCGAAATAGCGGGTGGGCAGCGTCATCAGCTTGTCGAACATCGCGGCGCGCAGATCCATCACCAACCGGCTGCCGACCCAGGCCATGCAATAGGCGCTGATAAAACTGGTGAGACCCCGCACCAGAAACAGCGCCAGCAACAGCAGCGGTATCCAGCGGATGAAGGCCTGATCCTTGGCAACAAAGCCCTCATCGAGCAGGGGCTTGAACAGCGCGGGCAAGACTGGTTCGGTCGCGGCGGTAAGAATCAGCGCAACAATCGCCAGCGCAAACATGCGCCAGTACGGTTTCACATAGCCGAGCAGGCGGCGGTAAAGCGCGCGGTTGTTGACGACGGCGCTCATTCAGGACTAGACCCTCTCACCACAGAGGCACAGAGGCAGAGAGAAAAAAACGATAAGCCGGGCTTCCGCTGTATGGAAATCTTCGTGTCTCCGTGTCTCTGTGGCGCAGGGTTCGATCTCATAACAACAGCAGCGTGGCCAGGCCGAGGAAAATGAAAAATCCCATGCTGTCGGTCACAAACGTGAGCAGTACCGACGAGCCGATCGCCGGGTCGCGCTTCACGCGTTCCAGCGTCATGGGAATGAAAATCCCGGCCAGCGCGGCTACCAGCAGATTGAGCAGCATCGCCAGCGCCATCACCCCGCCGAGCGCCGGATTGTCATACAGCAGCCAGGCAAATACGCCGACGACCGAACCCCACACCAGACCGTTCAATATGGCGACGCCGAGTTCTTTCAGCACCAGCCGCTTCGCGTTGGCCGGTGTGATATGCCCGAGCGCAAGACCGCGAATGATGAGGGTGATCGTCTGGTTGCCCGAATTGCCGCCGATGCCGGCGATGATGGGCATTAATGCCGCCAGCGCAGCGAGTTTTTCGATGCTGCCCTCAAACGCGCCGATCACCCGCGAGGCAACAAAGGCCGTACACAGGTTGATGGCCAGCCACATCCAGCGGTTTTTCGCGGCGTTCCACACAGTGGAAAACAGGTCTTCTTCTTCTTTCAGGCCGGCCATCGACAGCATGTCCGAATCGGCCGATTCTCGGATGTAGTCCACCACGGCATCGACGGTGAGGCGGCCGATCAGGCGTCCCTGCGCATCCACCACCGGAGCCATCACCAGGTCGTAGCGTTCGAATGCCTGGGCCGCTTCGTGGGCTTCATCTTCGGGATGAAACTTGACGAAGTCCTCGACCATCACGGCAGCCACGGATGCTTCGGGATCCGTGGTCAGCAGGCGTTTGAGCGGCAGCACGCCGATCAGCTTGTCGTGGTCCACCACGAAGAGTTTGTCGAGCTGGTCGGGGAGCTCGCCCAGCCGCCGCAGATAGCGCAAGGCCACTTCCAGCGTCACGTCCACACGGATCGTGACCATTTCATAGTCCATCAGCGCGCCGACACTGTCTTCGGGAAAGGACAGCGCTGACTGCAGGCGGGCGCGTTTCTGCACGTCCAGCGAAGTGAGCAGTTCCTGGATCACGTCCTGCGGCAGATCGGCCGCAATATCTGCGATTTCGTCGGTGTCGAGTGATTCGGCAGCGGCCAGCAACTCGGCCTTGTCCATGGTCTGGATCAGCGATTCGCGTACCGAGTCGGAAACTTCCAGCAGGATTTCGCCGTCGTTTTCCGCGCCGACCATCTCCCACACCAGCCTGCGTTCCTGCAGCGGCAGCGCTTCCAGGATGTAGGCGATATCCGCCGGGTGCAGAATTTCAATCTGGCGGTGCAACTCGGCCAGATGCTGCTTGTGCACCAGATTTTCGACCAGGGTCTGACGTGGCCCACCCTGCCGGTGGACGAGCTCCTCCACCAGACGCATTTTGGCGAGCAGCGTCTGCACCTGCACAAGATGCGCTTCGAGCGTTTCCTGCGAGTGATTTTCGAAAGTGTCGGTCATGGGCGGCAGGGGTGAAAACCCCGCGATTGTAACGCGCGATGCCGCCCGCGCTGGCGGGGTTTACAGCGGCACGCGTGAATACTGCATGTAGCGTTTGATCAGACTGACCCGCCGTTGATAGCTGCGCGAGTTCCGGTGGTTTTCATACCAGCGGGGATTCGGCACCATCGCGGCCATGCGTGCCGCCTGGTCGCGGCTCAGGCGGGCTGCGGATTTTTTGTAATAGCGCCGTGCCGCCGCTTCGGCCCCATAAATGCCGTTACCCCATTCGATGACATTGAGGTACACCTCAAGAATGCGGCGTTTGCTCCAGGTGGACTCGATCATCAGGGTAATGACTGCTTCCTGCCCCTTGCGCAGAAAACTGCGCTCACCGGACAGAAAAAGATTCTTGGCCAGTTGCTGGCTGATCGTCGAACCGCCCGCCACCAGTCGGCCTTTTTTCAGGTTCTTTTTTACCGCAGCTTCAATCCCCTTAACGTCGAAGCCTTCGTGATCGAGAAATTTCGCATCCTCCGCCGCGATCACGGCGCGTTTCAGCTGATTCGAAATCTGCTCATACGCCACCCACTTGTGACGCAGTTCGGCATCGGGATTCTGACTTTGCTGGCGCGCCAGCCCGGCGGCCATAAAGGCCGTCGAGGCGGGATTGTGATCAATCCACCACAGTACGTGGGCAAATATCCAGACCTGATACAGCAACACCAGGGTGAGGGCCGTGAGCAGGCCATTGCGCACCCAGCGCAGGGTGGTGCGGATCATGCGCGCAACGCGGCGATGACGGGCGCGGTATCCGGGCGGATGCCGCGCCAGACGAAGAAGGCTTCGGCTGCCTGCTCGACCAGCATGCCAAGTCCGTCCGCTGTTACAGCGCCGTGTTCGCGGGCAAGGTGCATGAAGGGGGTGAACTGCCCGTACATCATGTCGTACGCCAGCGTATGGGAACCGAAGCAGCGCGGAGAGATTGGCGGGAGTTCCCCGGCCAGACTGGCCGACGTGGCATTGATGATCAGGTCAAAGCTGTCGTCTGCTTCGGTATACGCACACGCCACAACGCAGCCGCCAAACGCGTCAGCCAGTGCCTGCGCGCGATCGACTGTGCGATTGGCAATCACCAGCGCAGCGGGATGCTGATCGAGCAGAGGGGCCATCACCCCGCGCGCTGCGCCACCGGCACCCAGTAGCAGGATGCGTTTGCCATCCAGTGGATAGTCCAGATTGTGGGTCAGATCCGCGACCAGTCCTGCGCCATCCGTGTTGTCGCCCAACAGGCCGTCGGCTTCCATGCGCAGGGTATTGACCGCACCCGCGCGTTCGGCGCGCCCGGTCAAGCGGCTGGCGATCTGGTGTGCTTCTTCCTTGAACGGAACCGTGACATTCGCGCCGCATCCCCCGGCGGCCACAAACGCGGCAAGCGCGGCCGCAAAGCCATCCCAGGGTGCAAGTATCGCTTCATAGGCCATATCCTGCCCCGTCTGTCGAGCAAACGCGGCGTGAATGTAAGGCGAGCGGGAATGGGCAACAGGATGCCCGAATACGGCGTAGCGGTCGGTCATGGCGCGCTATTCTAACTGCGCGCGGAGTCAGCGAGGAATCAGCTTTGCAGCCAGGGCAGGCCGCGCTGTTTCCAGCCATTCAAGCTACTGCGGTGCCCGGTCGATTTGTCGAGATCGCCTTCGAATCCTTCCAGTACGTTGTAGCAACTGCCGCGCCCTGCCTGGGTACAAGCCAGCGCAGCATGGTGCGAACGCACGCCGCTGCGGCAAATAAATAGAAGCAACGATTCCGGATCGGTCGCATGAGCGAGTTGAACCAGGAAATGCGGATTGGCAACCCAGCCCGGCCAGGATTGCCATTCGATATTGATCGTTTCAGGTATCGCGCCGACCAGATCGATCTCAGCGCGTGAGCGCACATCGACGAGGCGTGCGCCGGGTGCCCGTTGCAGCAGTTCATAGGCTTCGTGAGGGAGCAGGGCACCGGCATATCCCAAGTTCAGTTGTGGACTGCGCGCGTGCGCTGCGTCGAGAAGTTCGGTAATCCGGCCCATGTCTTGCTCCATTTATGCTTGCTCCAGTATAGGCAGCTCGTGGGTGGCCACAACAAGGCACCAATAAAGTGCGTTTGTGATACACAATGCACTAAGATAAAGCATAGTTAGCCAGGGTGGGGTGGCCAACAGGGACGGATGGCCTTATGGCACAATGCCCGGCGGCTGGTTTTTTCGCATGGCATGGTTGCTGCTACCCATCAGGGTTGTAGTCTGGCCGTTAGCCTGTACGTGCGGCCTGCAACGTCGTTTTTAATTTATCCATTTCAGATTCCAGGAGATTCAGCATGGTCGTGGCCGATGTGCTTAAAAAAATCGCTGACAGCGAAGTCAAATTCGTTGATTTGCGCTTCACCGATACCCGTGGCAAAGAGCAGCACGTTTCGATTCCGGCGCGCATCGTCACCGAAGAGTGGTTTGAAGACGGCCACCCGTTCGACGGCTCATCGATCGCCGGCTGGAAAGGTATTCAAGCCTCCGACATGCTGCTGAAAGCCGACCCGGATTCGGCCTTTATCGACCCCTTCTTCGATGAAACCACGCTGATCCTGACCTGCGACGTGATCGAGCCGTCCGACGGCAAAGGCTACGAGCGCGACCCGCGTTCGGTCGCCAAGCGCGCCGAGGCTTACCTCAAGTCGACCGGCATCGCCGACACTGCTTACTTCGGCCCCGAGCCCGAGTTCTTCATTTTTGATTCGATCACCTGGCACGACAACATGTCGGGCTGCGGCGTGCAGATCAATTCGGAAGAAGCGGCCTGGTCGTCAGCCGAGAAATTCGAAAACGGCAACACCGGCCACCGTCCCGGCATCAAGGGCGGCTATTTCCCCGTCCCGCCAGTCGATTCGCTGCAGGACATTCGTGCTGCCATGGTGATGGCACTGGAAGAAGCTGGCATCCCGGTCGAAGTCTTCCACCACGAAGTCGCGACCGCCGGCCAGTGCGAAATCGGCACCATGTTCTCGACGCTGACCAAGCGCGCCGACTGGACCCAGACGCTGAAATACATCGTGCAGAACGTCGCCCACGCCTACGGCAAGACCGCGACCTTCATGCCCAAGCCCATCGTCGGCGACAACGGCTCGGGTATGCACGTCCACCAGTCGCTGTGGAAGGACGGCAAGAACCTGTTCGCCGGCGACGGCTACGCCGGCCTGTCGGAAATGTGCCTGTACTACATCGGCGGCATCATCAAGCACGCCAAGGCGTTGAACGCGATCACCAACCCGTCGACCAACTCCTACAAGCGTCTGGTGCCGGGCTTCGAAGCGCCGGTCATGCTCGCCTACTCGGCGCGTAACCGTTCGGCGTCGATCCGCATCCCGATTGCTGCGTCGGTGAAAGCCCGCCGCATCGAAACCCGCTTCCCCGATCCCACGGCCAACCCCTACCTGTGTTTCGCCGCGCTGATGATGGCGGGCCTGGACGGCATCCAGAACAAGATTCACCCCGGCGACCCCGCCGACAAGGACTTGTACGACCTGCCGCCGGAAGAGGACGCGAAGATTCCGAAGGTTTGCCACAGCCTGGAAATGGCACTCGACGAACTGAAGAAAGATCACGAGTTCCTGACCCGTGGTGGTGTGTTCACCAACGACATGATCGACGCCTACATCGAGCTGAAAATGCAGGAAGTGACCAAGTTCCGCATGACGACCCACCCGGTCGAGTTCGCGATGTACTACTCGCTGTAAGCGCGAAAAAGCAGGGCACGGAAGGGCGGCGCAAGCCGCCCTTTTTCATGGGTTTAAGCTGGCCCGTTTTTGACCGTAATCATGGGGGTACACAACATTCCCGCCTATGTTCAGACTGCGCTTTACTCTCTTGCTGTGCCTGTTTCTGGCTGCGCCCACGCAGGCGGAAATCTACAAATACGTCGATGAAAGCGGCCAGGTCACGTTTACCGATGTCTATAAAAAAGGCGCGCGCCGCATTGATCTGCCGGATTCGCCAAGCGCGGTAAATTCTGGTGGCAAGCCCACCCGGCGGGCTTCCTATTCGCCCAGCCCGACCGATTTTCCGCGCATCGATGCGGGCACGCAGAAACGCCGCGACGATATCCGCCGCCAGGTTCTGCAGGACGAGATCAACGGCGAGCGTGCCAATGCGGATGAAGCCAAGCGCCAGCTGGCGCTGGGTCAGCGACTCCAGCCGGGAGAGCGCGCCACCGATGTGAGCTATCTCAACCGGGTTAAAAAATTGCGCGCAACGGTGCAGCAGCATGAACAAAACGTTGCCTCCATCCAGCGTGAACTGGCGAATCTGAAATAGCCAGTCCGATTCCCCATCAATACGGCTTTTGTGCCTGCGCCTCGATGTGATTCTGCACCGTCATGAGCCTGGCTTGGTGCCACGGGCTGATCCGGAATCGAAACCGCGCGTCCTGATGAAACAGGGGCTCGTGTCGAATCGCATCATTCCGGGCTTGGCACAATCAGTGCTTTGCCTGTACGCATGAGCAGTATGGCATTCCCCTCCCGTGAGTTTTCCGGACTGGATAATCTGGCGACCAGTGTGGTGGTGCTGGGTGCGGATGATGTCATCCGCTACGTCAATCCGGCGACAGAATCGCTGCTCGGGATTTCCGGTGTACTACTGGTGGGCGATACGGTCGGCCACGCGTTTGCCCGCAGCCCGGAATTGCTCGGGGCTATCCACGCGGCGCGTTCTTCACTGGAAACCGTTATCGAGTATGAGCTGGAAGTGGCCGTTAACGGCCACCTTGCGATACGCCTGGGGTGCAGTGTGTCTCCCCTGGACAATCCGCCCGAAGGCGTGCTGATCGAAATGCGTGCCATTGACCCGCACATGCGGATTGCCCGGCTGGAGCAGGCGCGTTTGCAGCAGGAAGCCAGCCGCGAGTTGCTGCGCAATCTGGCGCATGAAATCAAGAATCCGCTGGGAGGTATCCGGGGCGCCGCGCAGCTGCTGGAGCACGAACTGCCGCGTGAATCCCTGCGTGAATACACCCAGGTCATCATCAAGGAATCAGATCGTTTGCAATCGCTGATGGAGCGTTTGCTGACGCCGCATCGTATGCCTCAATTTGGGGCGGTCAATATTCATGAAGTGCTGGAGCGCGTACGCAGCCTGACGCTGGCCGAAACCCCCAGTGTCAAACTGCGGCGTGACTACGACACCAGCCTGCCGGATATCCGCGCCGACGCGGAACAGCTGATCCAGTCTACCCTCAACATTGCGCGCAACGCCGTGCAGGCCATGCATGGTCAGGGGCAGATCATTTTCCGGACGCGGGTGGCGCGCCAGATCACACTGGAAAGCCGACGCTATCAATTGGGAATGCGCGTTGAAATCATCGATGATGGCCCGGGTATCCCGGATGAAATCCGCGAGCAGATTTTTTTCCCGCTGGTGTCTGGACGCGAAGGCGGCAGCGGTTTGGGGTTGGCAGTCGCCCAGACCCTGATTGCGCAGAACCACGGCACTATCGACTGTGAAAGCCGTCCCGGCCATACCGTATTCTCGATTTTTCTACCTTTACCCGGCTGAACATCATGTCTAAATCAATTTGTGTCTGGATCATCGACGACGACCGTTCCATCCGCTGGGTGCTCGAAAAAGCGCTGTTGCGCGAAGATATCCCCTGCATGGTCTTCAGCGCGGGCAGCGATGCCCTGCGCGAACTCGACCGCAGCACGCCCACTGCGGTGCTGTCCGACATCCGCATGCCCGGCGTGTCAGGCCTGGAGTTGTTGCAATCGCTGAAAGAGCGTCTGCCCAAAGTGCCGGTCATCATCATGACCGCGTATTCCGATCTCGACAGCGCGGTCGCAGCTTTTCAGGGCGGCGCGTTCGAATATCTGCCCAAGCCGTTTGATGTCGATCAGGCGCTGGAACTGGTGCGTCGTGCCCTGGCAGAAAACGCCAGCCGGGATGTGCCGATGACGAGTGATGCGCCGGTGCCCGAAATTCTTGGCCAGGCCCCTGCGATGCAGGAAGTGTTTCGCGCCATCGGCCGGCTCGCGCAGTCGCATGCCACGGTGCTGATTACCGGCGAATCCGGCAGCGGCAAGGAGCTGGTCGCGCGCGCCCTGCATCGCCACAGTCCACGCGCGAGTGGCCCCTTCATCGCATTGAATACCGCCGCCATTCCACGCGATTTGCTGGAATCCGAATTGTTCGGCCACGAGCGGGGGGCCTTTACGGGTGCTGCCGCACAGCGGCGAGGGCGTTTCGAGCAGGCCGACGGCGGAACCCTGTTTCTCGATGAAATCGGCGACATGCCCGCCGAACTGCAAACCCGCTTGCTGCGCGTACTGGCCGATGGTCAGTTCTATCGCGTGGGCGGACATACCCCGCTCAAGGTCAACGTACGGGTGATCGCTGCAACCCATCAGGATCTGGAAGTGCGGGTACGCGAGGGGCTGTTTCGTGAAGACCTGTTTCACCGCCTCAACGTCATCCGCCTGCGCCTGCCCAGCCTGCGCGAAAGGCGTGAAGACATACCGCTGCTGGTGCGGCACTTCATGCAAAAAAGCGCACGCGAACTGGGCATGGAAGCCAAAGGCGTATCGGATAACGCGCTGAAAACCCTGGTGAGCCTGCCTTGGAGCGGCAACGTGCGCCAGCTTGAAAACGTCAGTCATTACCTCACCGTCATGGCTCCGGGTCAGGTGGTGCAGGTGGGCGACCTGCCTTCCGACTTGATGCAGGGTAATGTCGAACCGACCGGGGGTGACTGGTTACAGGGGCTGGCGGCAGAAGCGGGCGCGCGCCTGGCACGCGGCGAAGCGGCCATACTCGACGAACTGACCCAATCGTATGAAAAAACCCTGATTGAAGTGGCGTTGCGCCATACCGGGGGACGCCGCATCGAAGCGGCGCATTTGCTGGGATGGGGGCGCAATACCCTGACGCGAAAAATCCATGAACTGGGGATGAATGGGGAATCCGGTGGCGCGGAGGTCAAGTGATCGGCCGTCAGCGTGATACACGCTGCTGACAGGCGCTGCGCACAAAAAAGCCGACACGCAGTCGGCTTTTTTGTGCGATGGAGGCGCTCAGGCGGTTTGGGCTTCTTCCAGCAGTTTCTGGATTTCGCCCTTCTGATACATCTCGATCATGATGTCGCAACCGCCGACCAGCTCGCCCTTCACATACAGCTGGGGGAAGGTCGGCCAGTTGGCGTAGTACTTCAGGTTTTCGAAAATCTCCGGGTCAGCCAGCACATTCACTGCCAGAAAATCATTGACGCCGCAGGCTTGCAGCACCTGCGCCGCGCGTGACGAAAAACCGCATTGCGGAAACTGGGGCGTGCCCTTCATGTACAGAACGATGTTGTTGCCGGTGACTTGGTCGCGGATACGGTCGAGAGGGGTCATGGAAGCTCCTGCTAATACTTGAGTGGAATAGTCGGGAATTATACGTCTGAACGCGTCAGCGTCAAGCAGCTTTTGGCGCGCTGTCGCCAGGCGTGACGCTGAGCCAGGCTTTGTGAACCAGATGCGGAATCAGCAAATGGGCCGGCATCCGCAGCCAGTGCGCGCGGATGAAAGCCGCCAGCCGCGCGCTGGAGGTGAACGCATCGTTACAGCTGGCGTGGGCGGGCATCAGCACGCGCTTGAAGATGGCATCCATCAGGGCGCGCGTGTAGGGGTTGGGACCCAGGGGAGACAGTGCCCTCAGGGCGCTGTCGGGTACCGGCGTATCCATGAAATGACGCACATAGCGCACGGCGTAATACAGCGAACGCCCGAGCTGGAGCTCTTCGGCGCGTGCAATCAGGCGGGGCCAGAATTCAGCCTCATCGGAGACGTCACGCAGCAGCAGGTCGAGATCGGTCAGGTCGCGCAGGCCATGGGGCAGTTCGCCATCATGGAACAAATGCGTGGCCGAATGCAGGATGCGGTCTTCACTCGACAGTACCTGTATGCCCGGCAGCAGATCAACCGCCACCGCGCGGCTGTGCAGCTTGCCTGAGTCGGGGTGATAGCGTGCGGTAATCGGCAAAATGGCATGGTGCACATCAATCACCGTATCGCGTTGCACATGCTGCAAGGGCGGCAGTTCGTGCATCCAGCGGCGGTAATAGCGTTTGTCGTATTCAGACAGGTGGGTGGGGTGCCAGCCCGACAGCATGAGTGATGATTCTGCCTGCTCAAGCCGGTCGCGCGGCACCAGAATATCGATGTCGTTAAACATCCGTCCTTCCGCAGCGGGCAGATTGGCCGCGACGTACGCTGCGCCCTTTAGCACGATCAGGGGGATGTTCAGGTCGTCCAGCGCGTCGCGTATCTGCTGGAGTTCCCAGGTCACGGCCAGACGCTGCTTGTCGGCCAGGGTTTCAGCAGCTTCGAAATGCCAGCGAACCGTAGCGGGGATGACTTCAATCTGTCCGTGCTTGCGCAGCCGATAGGCCAGACGTGCCAGCAAGCCGGCTGCGCGCGCCTGGCGCACCAGCGTGTCCCATTCGCTCATCGACAAGCGGGAGACAGCATCAGGTGCCCGCAAGATGCGGATCAGTAAATCGCGTGACATGACTTCAGTGCGCGTCGGCCAGACGGTCGAACTGCGCGATGGCTTCGTCGAGTTGGCTATAGCGGAAATCATAGCAGGTGACCCGGTCGATCAGGGCACTGCCCACGCGGAAGCCATCCACCCCCAGATGACTGTAGTTGAAGGCGTTCTGGGCCAGGAACATGAAGGTCTGCGCCTGCGAGCGCGGGCTGAGTCGCGTGCTGGCCCCAGCTTCCCATTTGGGGAAAATCACCCAGGCGGGCTGTGCGGGTTCGTGCTGCCGCATCACGCTGTCGCGCGGCGGGCGCATCAGCGCGACCGTCCCTTTCATCGTGTCATGCGTGGATCGGCTGATGACCGCGTCGGCATCAAATTGCCGGATCACGTCTATCGCCTGGTTCTTGAGGCTGACGGGCCGCGCCAATGGCTGTATCAGGCCGGTTTTACGGTCGATCAGCGTGAGTTCATCCGACAGCAAACGCCAGCCCGACAGCACCAGTCCAGCAGTCAGCGTGCTTTTGCCTGAACCGGACGGGGCAGGCAGTATCGCCGCGCGCCCGTTTTTTTCGACCACCGCCGCATGGATGATGAGGTATTGGTGGGCGTGCATCGATACACACCAGTTGAGTCCCCATTCCAGTAGCGGCAGTGCCTGGGCGCGCGGCAGGGGACGGAAAGGCTGCTGGCCGTCGAAAAAAAACCGGGCTTGCGGTTTAACCCAGCGGCGCAGCCCTGCCGGCGCATTCAGCGCAACGTGAAAATCAGCGAACGATTCCTGCGCGCTGCGTACTTCAAACTGGCCATACAACTGAGCCAGACCGTCCGCAATATCGGGCAGGCGAGATTGAATCCGCAGCGAAAACGGCCCGGTGCGCATCCACACCCCGGCACCGGCCAGCTGGCGGCGCAAATCGGCGGGGGACAGTTGCAGCAGTTTCATGGGGAGGCCAGCAAACCGATGTTGCGCAAATCGGTCAGCACGTCTTCGGCCAGTTCACGAAATTGCGGCGTGTCGGCGACGTTGAGTCGCTGGGCCAGGAGCGCTGCAATTTCGGGAGCCGTTTGCTGGGGATGTTCGCGGCAGGTTTGATACAGCGCCAGCGTCAGTGGCTTGAGGTAATGCGTGTCGCCGGAGCCCGTGTCATAGACAATCGCCTCGTCACCCCAGCATTTCAGCAGACGGGCCGGGGTGGAATGAGACGACATGGGTCAGTTCAGCGGGCAGCCCCGCTCGTTCAACATGGCAAGTGAGTCCTTGAGCGCTTGGGGTGTTGCAAGATTATTCTTGAACAGATTGATCAACTCGCCAGAGGTATAGCCATAGTTGACGTTGGGATGCGCCGAATTGAGCAGGGCCGCGACCGCATGGAAGCCCAGGTTCTCGGATATGGGGTCGCCGCCCAGTCTGCCGAAGGCATTGCCGTTAGTGCAACTACTGGGCGCGCCGGCCGGGTTGGCGTTCTTGTTGCCTCCAGGACCGCAGGAATAAGTGCCGCCACTTAGATACATCACGTCGAGGAGGGTATAAGGCGTACCCTGGCAATCCACGTACTGGGTAACGCCAAATACGCTATTGAAGGTGTCGGTTGGCTTGAAGCCTGTTGCGAGCCATGAATCCAGATGGTTGCACACTTTCCAGTAGCCCGGGGTGCAGCCTGCGCAAGCTGGCTCTTTGGGCTTGGACAGATTGCCCGACATCATGCCCGAGATGCTGCATTGATTGGCCCAGACCGGGCGGCTGGCCAGGGTGAAGACGGCGGCGACGCCCAGGGCACCTCCCGTCAGTCGACGACGCGACGCATTAACCGGGGCGTCCTCGGATACCGGGGTGGAAATGTCCTGGTTTTCAGGTTTCTGGTCAGACATGGCGGGCCTCGAAAAAGCAGTTAAGTTATGCAGGACTACACAGCAAGAATCACACCAACATATACGAAGTGTCCCGAAACCGGCTTAGAATGAGCAACTCGGGCTGTTGTAATACACGCCACGCACGCAGAGTGTAAATTATTCCGACAGTTTTCCGCCACTGACGCGCAGGATGCCCGCCAGATCGGGCCAACTGGTAGGCGCGTGCCAGCCCTGTTGCCTGAATAGCGAACACACGGCCCCGACCTGATCCCAGCCGTGCTCCAGCAGGCAGACCCCGCCGGGCTTGAGGTGGCTGCGGGACGCCGCAACGATGGCGCGCAGGTCGTCCAGCCCGTCTGCCCCCGATGCCAGTGCGCCGACAGGCTCGAAGCGCAGGTCGCCCCGCGACAGGTGGGGATCGTGCGCGGCGATATACGGCGGATTGCTGACAATCAGGTCGAATTGTTGTCCACCCAGCGGGCTGAACCAGTCTCCCGCCTGAAACACGACGGATGCGCCAAGGTGTCGGGCATTGCGCCGGGCCACCTCCAGCGCGGCGGCGGACTGGTCAATGGCGGTGACGCGCGCATCGGGGCGCTCCAGCGCCAGAGTAATGGCAATGCATCCGCTGCCGGTACCCAGGTCGAGTACCTCCAGGCTGCGCCGGGGCGGCATCGCCTGCAGCGCGCATTCAACCAGCAATTCGGTGTCGGGGCGGGGGATGAGCACGTCGGGCGTGACCTGAAAACGGCGACCATAAAATTCGCGCGCTCCCACCACATACGCCACGGGTATGCCGGCCAGCCGCTGCATGAGCAGCGCATCAAAACCGGCCACTTGAGCGGGTTTGAGCGTGTCGGTGTCGTGCGCAATCAGCCAGGCAGGATCGACCTGCAAGGCATGGGCGGCCAGCACGCGCGCTTCCAGCCGCGCGTCACGCTGAGTGAGATCGAGTGTGGACGACAGTCGCCGGGTGGCGTCGTCCAGCAGGCCGGCAACGGTCGTTGCAGTGCCCATGACTCAGGCTTCGCCAGACAGGGTGGCCAGCAGTTCAGCCTGGTGTTCGGCGGCTAGTGCGTCAAACAATTCGGTGAGGTCGCCGTCCAGCATCGCGTCGATCTTGTGCAGGGTGAGGTTGATGCGATGGTCGGTGATGCGGCCTTGCGGAAAATTGTAGGTACGAATGCGGTCGGAGCGGTCGCCACTGCCGATCAGGCTTTTGCGGGTGCTGGCTTCCAGCGCGTGCTGCGCCCTGAGTTCGCGGTCTTTCAGGCGGGCGGCCAGTACCGACAGGGCTTGCGCCTTGTTCTTGTGCTGGGAGCGGTCGTCCTGGCATTCGACCACCAGCCCGGTCGGCAGGTGGGTGATGCGGATCGCGGAGTCGGTTTTGTTGATGTGCTGGCCACCCGCCCCCGAGGCGCGAAAGGTGTCGATGCGCAGGTCGGCCGGGTTGATCGTGATTTCACCGACTTCGTCGGCTTCCGGCATCACCGCTACGGTGCAGGCCGAGGTGTGGATACGACCCTGCGATTCGGTTTCCGGCACACGCTGCACCCGGTGGCCGCCGGACTCGAATTTCAGCCGCGAATACGCGCCCTGGCCGACGATGCGCACAATGGCTTCCTTGTAACCGCCCATTTCGCCGGGGTTGTCGGATACAACTTCGACTTTCCAGCCACAGCGCTCGGCATAGCGCGTGTACATGCGCAGCAGGTTGCCCGCAAACAGTGCCGACTCATCCCCGCCGGTGCCAGCACGGATTTCCAGAAACAGGTTGCGTTCGTCGTTGGGATCTTTCGGCAGGAGTGCGGTTTGCAGTGCCGATTCCAGTTGCAGCGTTCGGGCGGCGGCATCCGCCAGCTCGGCTTCGGCGAACTGACGCAGGTCGGGGTCGGCGAGCAGCCCCCGTGCCGTGATCTCGTCCGCTTCGACCTGTTTGAACTGGCGATAGAGGGTGACGACCGGGTCGAGGTCGGCGCGCTCGCGGGTGAACTTACGCCAGGTGTCCATATCCCCCGCGATTTCGGGCTGCGATAACAGGGCGTCGAGTTCTTCCAGCCGCTCGTTGGCACGGGCGAGTTTATCGGCCAGCGAGGCTTTCATTCGTCGCGTAAACCATATAGCTGGCGAATCAGCCTCACAAATGCGTCGCGCTCAGTGCGGGTGGCGTGGTTGAGCGCATGGGTGGGTGCATGCAGGAGCTTGTTGGCGAGCGCCTGACTCATGCTGTCGAGCACGCCAGCCGGATCGTCGCCGCGTGCCAGGGCTTTTTCGGCCTTGTCGATTTCGTGGCGGCGGTGGCGCTCGGCCGTGTCGCGCAGGGCGCGTATCACCGGAACGAGTTCGCGGCCTTCCATCCAGTGGACGAAGTGTTCCACGCTGGTTTCGATAATCGCCTCGGCCTGCGCCACCTGGGCCACGCGGTTGTCCATGCCTTCGCGCACCACCAGTCCCAGATCGTCCACCGTGTACAGAAACACATCGTCCATGTCGGCGACTTCGGCTTCCACGTCGCGCGGCACCGCCAGATCGACGATGAAAATCGGCCGGTGGCGGCGCTGCTTGATGGCACGCTCCAGCATGCCCTTGCCCAGGATCGGCAGCGGGCTGGCGGTCGAGGTGACAATAATGTCATGCGCCGCAACGGCCTCGGGCAGCGCGGTCAGCGCAATCACCTCGCCGCCGAAGCGTTCGGCCAGGGGCCGGGCACGCTCGGCGGTTCGGTTGGCCACGGTGATCTGGCGCGGATGCTGCGCCGCAAAGTGCGTCATGCACAACTCGATCATTTCGCCCGCGCCGATGAACAGGCAGGATTGTTCCTTCAGGCCCGGAAAAATGCGTTCAGCCAGGCGCACCGCTGCGGCCGCCATGGAGACGGAGTTCGCACCAATCTCCGTGCTGGTACGCACTTCCTTGGCGACGGAAAAAGACCGCTGGAACAGTTTGTGGAGCAGCAGTCCCAGCGTGCCGGCTTCTTCGGCGGTCTGCACCGCCTGTTTCATCTGACCCAGAATCTGGGTTTCGCCCAGTACCATCGAATCCAGCCCGGCCGCCACGCGAAAAGCATGTTGCGCGGCCTGCTCGCGCGGCAGCGCATAGAGATAGGGGGCAAGTTCGCGCCGTGGCAGGTGGTGAAAATCGGCCAGCCACTGCGTCACCGTGTCCACATCGGCGGTGTTGCAGTACAGCTCGGTACGGTTGCAGGTAGACAGGATGGCCGCTTCACTGGCGCGCTGGCTTTGGGTCAGTTCGCGCAGTGCCTCCAGCAGCTTTTCGGGGCCGAACGCCACCTGCTCGCGTATCGCGAGCGGTGCGGTATGGTGGTTAACCCCAAGGGCAAGAAGCTGCATGACGGCAAGTGGCCGAAAACAAAGGCCGCTATTTTACCTGCTCCCGCTAGGCAGGGTGTGCGGAGGAGGCTAAATCAAAACGCAGGCGATCATAGTAGCGCCCGCGATACAGCAGTCTCCGCTTGCCGGGCGAATCGGAAAACGCGCTGCGGGTGTGCAGCACATTGTTGCAGATGAGGCCGACACCCGGGGTCATGCGCGCGCTGAGGGTGTATTCCGAATCGGCGAGGATCTCAGTCAGGGTTTTTACCGCGGCCTGCGTGGTGGTGTCGGCTTTCCAGACGATGGAACGGGTGCGCGCGGTGTAACGCATGTGCAGGAAGCCTGCTGCAGGATCAATCGAGAAAACCGGGCCGGACTGCTCGGCGCGGGCGATGTTGTCATCGTCCATGCGCGCAGGGATGGTCATCGCATCGGGCTGCATCAGCGCGGCGACGTAGTCGGGATGGGTGTCACGCAGCTGGATGTAGGCGATTTCATGGTCGAGCAGGGCGTTTTCGCCCCCGTCTTCCGCGTCCTGCGCGCAGTGCAGGGACATGCCGAGGATGCGTTTGTCGAGCGCGTTGTAATAGCCGTCGGTATGCCAGTTGATCGGCTTGTGGGTGTACGGGATGTAATCGCCGCGCGCGCTGGTTTCGTCTGCGCTGGGCGTAATGCTGGAGAGCCCGTCTTCGTCGGCGAGGTAGTTGCCTTCGAGCCGGAACAATCCCAGCTGTTCGCCGAGTTTTTTGGGCAAGGATTTGTCCGCAGCAGGCAGGTGTGGCGCGGCATAAAACACCATGTTGGCGCGCGCGACAGCGGCCGCGAGTGCCTGCCTTTCGGCCGGACTCAGCGCGCGCGGGTCGGCGACCGGGACGAAGAGATCTTCGACGCTGCGCGGGTAGGCAGCGAGCCTGGCATCACGCCAGACACGGTAGGCAGTGGTGTCAGCCAGATCGAATGGCGAAGCCAAAAGTGCTTACTCCGGTGGCAGCATGTCGGGCGAACCGAAGCCGCGTTTAACCGGCGCGTCGGACAACAGCCCCATAAAGCTTTTCCGCACCGTGCCCATCATCTCGGGCATTTCGATGTCCATGATCTGATCCATGATCCAGGTCTTGTCGTTGTCGCCCATTTCTTCGCGGATTTGCAGCGAGAGGAAACGCAGCGCGGGGAAGCTGGCTTTCTCTTCGTTGGGGAAGTCGAACTCGGCGTATTCCTCGAAGCGCTTGTTCAAGAAATCGATGAATTCCTGCTTGTAGTTGCGCGGGTCGTTTTTGCCGACGACTTCGCGGACGTTCTCTTCCATCACTTCGCCGAGCCGGTTCGACACGGCTTGCAGCACGGCGATGCGACGCTCGGGGGTGAGCGTGGCGTAGGCCATGCGGTCACAGTAGTGCGCGAGGAAAGCAACGAATTCGGCGATGAGCTTGAAGCCGCGCCCCGGGGTGATGATGTCGTAGTTCTCGCGGCCGAGGTTATCGACCGCCTTGTCGGCGAGCCGCCAGGTCGTCGTGGCGACCGCCGAAGCGATTTCTTCGGGCGTGCGTTCGCCGTCTTTCTTGAACCAGATGGTGCGGACTTTGACGGGTTTGACCATGGGTGCGACTCCAGTAAATCGGGTGGAACTGAAACGGATGAAACTCAGGCGTCACCAGTGGCGACGGGACGCGACGGATCGGTGATCCATTCGCTCCACGAGCCGGGGTAGAGGCGCGAGCCGGGCAGGCCGGCGATTTCCATCGCGAGCACGTTGTGGCAGGCAGTGACACCCGAGCCACACGTGTGAACGACGTTTTGCGGCGCGACTTCGCCGAGCAGCTGCGTATAGGCGGCGCGCAATTCGTCGGCGGGCAGATAGGTGCCGTCGAGGTCGAGGTTTTCTTCATACACCCAGTTGATCGCGCCGGGGATGTGTCCGGCGACAGGGTCGATTTTTTCGACTTCGCCGCTGAAACGCATTTCCGGACGCGCGTCGATGAGCTTGTGTGCAGGAGAGGTACGGATAGCCTCCACGGCGTTGGCGTCCACGCCCCAGTCCACGCTTGCTGGGATGGGGTAAGTCACCGGCGTGACGACCGGCAAATCGGCTGTGACCGGATGCTTTTCGCGCGCCCACCTGGGGAAGTTGCCGTCGAGCAGCGCGACCTTTTGATGGCCGAGTCCGCGCAGCAGCCACCACAGGCGTACCGCCATCGAGCCGAAGCTGTCGTCGTAGACGACGACCTGGGTGGCGGGAGTAATGCCCCAGTCACCGAGCTGGCGGCATAAGCGGGCGAGCTCGGGCAAAGGGTGGCGACCGGTGCTTGCGGATTTCGGCGACGAAAGGTCGTCGTCGAGATGAGCGTAGCGCGCGCCGGGGATATGCCCGACGGCGTAGACGCGCCGGCCATAGCCGGTGTCGGCCAGCGAGAAACGGCAGTCGATGACGACGCAGGTATCGAGCTGGGCGGCGAGTTGTTCGGGGGTGATGAGGGTGCTGGGCATGGGGGAGGTGTGAGGCGGAAGGGGTGAGGGGCGGCGGGTCGTGTCGGCGATTGCCGCCTCACGCCTCGCCCCTTACGCCTCACCCGATAGGCTTAGTAGCCGCCTTTGCCGAACGGCTTGGGCAGACCGGCAACGCGGCAACCCTGACGCGCCGGCATGTTGGGGAACAATTCGTAGAGCTTTTTCTTCCAGTCGTGGCCGGGGTGCTCGTCGTCCATCTGGATGACCATGTTGCGGAAGTTCGGGGTCTGGCCGTCTTCCTTGTACTTTTCACGCAGCCAGTTGATGACGATCCAGTGATCATCGGTCAGCGTGATTTTTTCGGCGGCGGCGATGACCGGCGGCACATCGTCGCTGAAATTGGCTTCCAGCAGGAATTCTTCTTCGCCGGTTTCGAGTTCTTCGCCGTTCACTATGTAAGACATGGTTGCTCCTTTCGGGGTGGGTTAAAAAGCGCCGGGTGACTGGATTGAATCAACCGGCGGGGTTAGAAAATATCCGGAACGACCGGTGAAATTGACTTGTGCGGAATGAACAATCCACAGCCCAGCAGCCGGTTGCGACCCAGCCCCTCATCCTGCAATTGCAGCGATTTGTGAGGGGGCACACCATGCAGCATCAGGCTGTAACCGTAAATCGGGCCGTCTGTGCCCGCCAGGGTCTGCTGTTTGCCGCAAATGAAACCGCAGCGCAACTGGAAGTGTCCATCAAGTTCGCGCATGACATCCTGGACGAATTGTTCTTCGCCCGGGCTGCCCGTGTCAACGAAGTGCGCGTAGATATTGCCAAACGGGGAGAACTGGCGTGATTTGAATGGCCCGATTTCAAGTGTGTGGCCGTCCAGGTTGAACGTCTGACCGATCAGAATTTCAACATCTGCAATCCGTGTTTTGGGGATGCGCATATACATTTTGGTGCGGCGATTGATGTTCAGAATCGCATCTCCGGCATTGGTGGCCGCCCCTTTAAGATGCTGTATCCCGCATCCGCCATCTTCGCCCAGCCAAGGCAGCACCGCGCAGACGGACGCGCTCAGCAAACCTGCGTTGTCCGCCGGAATAGTGGTTCCGATCAGGTCAAATTGCAGGTCGATCAACCTCGGGGTGTATTCCTCGGGCTTGTGCTCCGGCCAGTCCCAGCTCACGCGGCCTCTCCGGCCTGCGGCGTGTCACCGGGATTGGGGTGATCTGCCACCCAGGTCTGCATGATGTCGATCCACTTGGCCGCACTGGCCGGATCCACATCGAAAATGGTGAAACGCTTGCTCTCGCGTATGCGTATGCGCAGGAAGGGCACGCCCCCCGCTTCATGGATCAGGTGCTGGAATTCAATTTCCTGGCCGCCAAAGGCGAGCCGCATTTTGTCTATCGGGGTAATTTCAGGCATTGCATCTCGATCCGTAAAACGCCAAATTGTGGTTGCAGATGCAAGATTCAACCGGCGGTGCTCATTTAATTGTTTTCGTCAGGCCGAATCAACCCGACTGGCGACAGCACCGGGCCGATCAATTGCGGCCCGGCAGGTACCCAACATGATCCCTGCACGGACAGGGCTTGCGTTGAGCCCGATATTTTAATACTCTTATCGGCTCCTGTGGCACAGACACACTGTCGCACTAACGAAGCCGCAGGGGCATTCCCGTGTTGGGGAAAGCAAACTACTCCATATGGGTAGGCAGCACCTACCCATATGGAGTAGTCGATTTACCCATGAGAATGATGGTGAGCTGGCTAACAAGCCAATACGATACTGGAATACCGTTGGCAGTCGGCTAGGCGGGCATTTCGAAATTTCTAGGAGATAAATAATGGCAAAGCAAATGATTGATACGCCCAATCTGGATCAGCTCGAAAGCGGCCCGTGGCCCAGTTTCGTGACTGGCCTCAAGCGTCTGGCTAAAGACAACGACATGATGGTTGACCTGATGGGTCAGCTGGAAACCTCTTACAAAACCAAATTCGGTTACTGGAAGGGCGGTACCGTGGGTGTGTTCGGTTACGGCGGCGGCGTGATTCCGCGTTTCACCGAACTGAAAGACGAAAACCACAACCCGATTTTCCCGGAAGCCGCTGAATTCCACACCCTGCGTGTTCAGCCCCCGGCAGGCATGCATTACAGTTCGGATCTGCTGCGCAAAATGTGCGACGTGTGGTCTGACAAAGGTGGTTCGGGCCTGATCGCGTTCCACGGCCAGTCCGGCGACATCATGTTCCAAGGCATCAAGACCGCTGACGTGCAGGGCGCCTTCGACGCCTTCAACGAAATGGGCTTCGACCTGGGTGGTGCAGGCCCCGCGCTGCGTACCTCGATGTCGTGTGTCGGCGCTGCGCGTTGCGAAATGTCGTGCTACGACGAAGCCAAAGCGCTGCGTACCGTCATCAACAACAACCTCGACGACATGCACCGTCCGTCGCTGCCGTACAAATTCAAGTTCAAGTTCTCGGGCTGCCCGAACGACTGTGTCAACGCTATCCAGCGTTCGGACATGGCGACCATCGGTACTTGGCGCGACAACATCCGCGTCAACGAAGCGCAAGTTCAGGACTACTTCAAAGCCCACGGCATGAATGACCTCGTCAACGACGTCATCAGCAAGTGCCCGACCAAGGCGATCACCCTGGTTGAAACCGGTAAAGTGGCTGTCGCTAACACTGTCTCGACCGCCGACCTCGGCAACGGTCAGACGATGTGCATCGACAACAAAAACTGCGTGCGCTGCATGCATTGCCTGAACGTCATCCCCGGCGGCCTGCTGCCCGGCGTTGACAAAGGTGTGTCGATCCTGGTGGGCGGCAAGGGCGTGCTGAAAATCGGCGCCTCCATGGGCACCGTGGTGATCCCGTTCATGAAGCTCGAATCGGACGAAGACTTCGAAAAACTGAACGAACTGGCACGCAACATTCTCGACTTCTTCGCTGAAAACGCGCTGGAGCATGAGCGTACCGGCGAAATGATCGAGCGTATCGGCCTGACCAACTTCCTCGAAGGTCTGGATATTCCGGTTGACCCCAACATGATCAAAGAGCCGCGTTCCAACCCATACTTCCGTTCCGACGACTGGGACGAGCAAGTCGAAAAATGGAACGAGTACAAGCAGTCCGCTGCCTGATCGCTGCTTATCCCCGGGTTTTGGTAATCACCAAAACCCGCGTATCAAATCTGTTGGAGAACAAACATGGCTGATTTACGCCCCCCTATCGAGTCTGGCGCACCGGACCCGATGCCCTACATGCATCCTGTCATGGTCAAAAACTATGGCAAGTGGACTTTCCATAGCCATCCGAAACCGGGTGTCCTGTATCACCGCGCTGAATCTGGCGACGAAGTCTGGACCGTCAAAGCGGGTACCGCGCGCCAGATGGATCACTACACCATCCGCGAACTGGCTGATATCGCTGACCAGTACGGCGACGGTTTTGTCCGTTTCACCGCACGTTCGAACATTGAATACATGGTTGCCGACGGTTCCAAAGTCGAGCCGCTGATCAAGGCGCTGAACGACAAGGGATACCCCATCGGTGGGACCGCGAACTCGGTCTCGATGATCGCCCACACCCAGGGTTGGCTGCATTGCGACATTCCCGGCACCGACGCTTCCGGCGTGGTGAAGGCGCTGATGGACGAGCTGTACGACGACTTCGTCAAGTGCGAGATGCCTAACCGCGTCAAGCTCTCGACCTCGTGCTGCGAAATCAACTGTGGCGGCCAGGCCGACATCGCGATCATCGTTCAGCACACCAAGCCGCCGAAAATCAACCACGATCTGGTGGCTAACGTGTGCGAACGTCCTTCGGTCGTCGCGCGTTGCCCGGTCGCGGCAATTCGTCCCGCTCTGGTGAACGGCAAGCCCTCGCTGGAAGTGGACGAGAAGAAGTGCATCTGCTGTGGCGCGTGCTTCCCCCCGTGTCCCCCGATGCAGATCAACGATCCCGAGCATTCGAAGATCGCGATCTGGGTCGGCGGCAAGAACTCCAACGCGCGTTCCAAGCCCACTTTCCACAAGCTGGTGGCCTCGGGTCTGCCGAACAACGCACCGCGCTGGCCGGAAGTTAGCGAAGTTGTGAAAAAAATCCTCGCAACCTACAAGGAAGATGGCAAGCCGTGGGAGCGCATGATCGACTGGATCGAGCGCATTGGCTGGCCGGCATTCTTCGAAAAAACCGGCCTGCCCTTCACCAAATATCACATCGATAACTGGCGTGGTGGCCGTGCCAACCTGAACGCTTCGGCGCACATCCGCTTCTAAGCGCGTTCAGCAAGCCGTCAACACCCGCCGCAGCCAGTCTGCGGCGGGTGTTCGATCAATAAGACAGTATTTTCGGAGTTTGAGTGAGCCATGCAATTCGGCATTCTTGTAAACGAAGGGCCTTATACCCATCAGGCCAGTGATTCGGCTTTCCTCTTCGCCCGCACGGCGATCGAGAAAGGTCATAGCGTTCCGCGCGTTTTCTTCTATCACGATGGTGTGAACAACTCCACGCGTCTGGCGACCCCGCCGCAGGACGACCGCAACGTCTCTGCACGCTGGTCCAAGCTCGCTGCCGATCACGGTGTTGATCTGGTGGTGTGTGTGGCCGCCGCGCAGCGCCGCGGCATCAACGACGACGTGCTGGCCCCCGGCTTTCGTATTTCGGGTCTGGGTCAGCTGGTGGAAATGGGCATTCAATACGATCGTCTCGTTACGTTCGGCGATTAAGGGTAGAAGAAAATGAGTGATATGGATGATATGGATGACGGCTCGGGCGTCGTCAAGAAATTCATGTTCCTGAACCGCAAAGCGCCACACGGTACTGTGTATGCGCTCGAAGGTCTGGAAGTGGTGCTGATTACGGCAGCGTTCGATCAGGATGTGAGCATGGTATTCACCGGCGACGGCGTGTATCAGCTGATCAAGGGCATCGACAGCAAGGGGATCGAGGTCAAGGATTTTTCCAAGACCTACCGTGCGCTGGAAGGCTACGACATCGAGAAACTCTATGTTGACCAGGCTTCGATGGATGCGCGTGGTTTGTCCGAGGACGACCTGATTGTTGACGTGACCGTATTGTCCGTGCCGGAGATGGCCAATCTCATGGCCGAGCAAGACGTCGTCATCAGCTTCTAAGGGAACGGATATGTTGCATATTGTGAATAAATCGGCCACGGAACGCGGTTCGCTGGAAAGCTGCCTCGCCATGGCCACTCAGGGTTCTGCTGTATTGCTGATTGAAGACGCGGTGTACGCGGCGACGAAGGGCAGCGCAGCGGCGGCGAAAATCCAGGCAGCGGCGGCTGGCCTCAAGGTTTACGCGCTCGGTCCCGATCTGGCAGCGCGCGGCATGGCCGGGCGCGTGCTGGACGGCGTCAATGTCGTGGATTTCGGCGGTTTCGTGGATCTCGTCGCAGAACACAACACCTGCCAGTCTTGGCTGTAACTTTAAATAAAGGAGTATTGCTATGCCCATGGTAGATATCGCTGGTAAAGAGTACGAAGTCGACGAAGAAGGCTATCTGGTCGATCTGTCGCAGTGGAACGAAGACGTGGCCAAGTACATGGCTGTCGAAGAAAAAGTCGACCTGACCGATTCGCACTGGGAAGTTGTCAACTTCCTGCGTGAGTACTACGCCGAATACCAGATCGCACCGGCTGTCCGCGTTCTGACCAAGGCGATCGGCAAGAAGCTCGGTCCCGATAAAGGCAACAACAAGTACCTGTACGAGTTGTTCCCCTACGGCCCCGCCAAGCAGGCTTGTAAGATTGCCGGCCTGCCGAAGCCTACAGGCTGTATCTAAAGCTGCATGTCAATCGCCCGGCTGGCCGGGTGATTGCGATGCGTTGGCTTGAATAAGCCACGCTTCGATAGCGCATCGTGTGTGCTATCGAAGCGGATCATAAAACAAGCAGGAGTTGGGATTTGTCTACCTTGACGATGGTTTTTGCCGGGATGTTCTACCTTGCGACGCTCCTGCTCGTCGTGGGTCTGGCGTTCAAGATTTATGATTACAGCCGCACCCCTGCGCCGCTCGTGATCCCGACTACGCCTGCGCCGACCACCCAGGCTGGCGTGGTGTATCGCATGGCCAAAGAAGTCGTGGTGTTTGAATCGCTGTTCAAGGCGAACAAGTGGATCTGGGTGTTTGGCTGGCTGTTTCACTTTGGCATGTTGCTGGTGCTGGTGCGTCACCTGCGCTATTTCATCAATCCGATTCCCGAATGGCTGGTGTTCATTCAGCCTTTTGGTAAATACGCCAGCTTCATGATGGTGATCGGTCTGGCCGGCTTGCTGGCGCGGCGTTTTCTGGTGGATCGCGTCCGCTATATTTCGACTCCGTCCGATTTCCTGATGCTGGTCTTGATACTGGGCATCGGCATAACCGGCATGCTGACGACCTTCGTTGCCCATACCGATATCGTTGCGCTGAAAACGTTTTTCATGGGTTTGATTTATCTGGACGTGCAGCCCGTCCCGCAAGAGCCGATTATCCTGGCGCATCTGGTCATGGTGGCGCTGCTGATGGCGATTTTCCCCATCAGCAAGCTGCTTCATGCGCCCGGCCTGTTTTTCAGCCCCACCCGCAATCAGGTGGACAACCCGCGCGAGCGTCGTCACATCGCGGCGTGGGCGGCGCGGCTGGACCAAAAATAACGGGTTTGCCTGCGCGACAGACAAACACCTGAAAACGGATAAAGGACACCCCATTGGCTGCTGCTGAATTTGATATTCCGGAAATCAAGGACACGATCGAGGTTCCGAAGCTGCGTGAAGGCGTGATGGCGCATTCCAAGAGCTTTATTGCGGGCCAGCCGGTGCAGGATTTCATGGGCTATCCCCACGAACTCGGGGAAGACTGGAAAGAGCGCGCCATCGAAAAAATGGGCGACCTGCTGGGCAAGTACCGCTCGATGAAGGTGTTCCTGGATGCCTGTGTGCATTGCGGCGCGTGTACTGACAAGTGTCACTATTATCTGGGCACGTCCGACCCGAAAAACATGCCGGTTGCGCGCCAGGATCTGATGCGCCAGGTTTATCGTCGCTATTTCACGCTGCCGGGCAAGCTGTTCCCCAAGCTGGTGGGCGCCAAGGATCTGACCAAGGAAGTGCTCGACGACTGGTACAACTATTACCACCAGTGTTCCGAATGTCGCCGCTGCTCGGTGTTCTGCCCGTATGGCATCGATACCGCTGAAATCACCATGGCGGGTCGCGAAATCCTCAACCATGTCGGGATGGGGCAAAAGTATTCCAACGAGATTCTCGGCAAAGTCCAGAAGATCGGTAACAACCTCGGTTTGCCCGGGCCTGCGCTGGCCGATACGCTGGAAGGTCTGGAAGAAGACATCGAGGCCGACACTGGCGCGCCAGTGAAACTGCCACTCGACGTAGTGGGCGCAGAAGTGCTGCTCGTCACCCCTTCTGCCGACTTCTTCTCCGAGCCCCATGTCGAATCGCTGATTGGCTATGCCAAGGTGTTCCATGCCGCCGGAACCAGCTGGACGCTGTCTTCGAAAGCTTCCGAGGCGGGCAATTTCGGCTTGTTCAACGGCAACTACGAAACCATGCGCAAGGTGGCGATGCGGATCCGCGACGCCGCGCTGGAACTCGGCGTCAAGCGTATCGTCGTCGGCGAATGTGGGCACGCCTGGCGCGTGGCCTACAGCTTCTGGAACACGCTGACCGGTATTGGTTACGGCGCGGACGATCCGTTCTCGGTCGAGCTGCAAAAACAGCTGAATCACGATTACCCTCAGCCGCAACACATTTGTGAGCTGACCAACGATCTCATCAAGTCGGGCAAGATCAAGGTTGATCCGTCGAAGAACGACGATCTGATCGTGACCTATCACGACTCGTGCAACGTGGCGCGTGCTTCGCGCATGGGCACCGAGCCTGGTGGGCAATTTGCCATTCCACGCGAACTGATCAATTCGGTCGTCAACAATTTTCACAACATGGCGGACGACACGATTTACGAATCGACGTTCTGCTGCGGTGGCGGCGGCGGCCTGCTCACCGATGACCTGATGGAAGTCCGGGTCAAGGGCGCATTGCCGCGTGCCACCGCGCTGAATGCCGTGGTGCAGGAATACCAGGTCAATTTCATGGCAACGATTTGCGCGATCTGCAAGGCGCAGTTCACCAAAGTGCTGCCCAAATACGGTTTCGACATGAGCATGGTGGGCGGCGTCCACCAACTCGTCGCAAAAGCAATCATTCTGGACGTGCCCGCACAGGCTGACTGATTGCAATTTATCTACTTCAAGTTACTCAGGCGTTAGGAGAACCAACATGGCTGTTACGACGAATAAAGGGACGAAAACCGAAGGCGTTACGTGGCGTCGTTACAAGGACGGCGAGACCCCGGCGAATGTGCGCTCGGCCCAGGACCTGATTTTTCAGGCCAGCTGGACGCACAAGTGCCCGGAATACATGTTGTCCACGCCGCCTTGCCAGGGCTCCTGCCCGGCGGGTGAAGACATTCGCGGCTACCTCAATATCGTGCGTGGCATCGAGAAGCCGCCCGCAGGTGTGACCTGGCAACAATATGCGTTCGAGCGCATCACCTCGGCCAATCCTTTCCCCGCAGTGATGGGGCGTGTCTGCCCGGCACCGTGTGAATCGGGCTGTAACCGCAACATGGTGGAAGACCACGTCGGCATCAACTCGGTTGAGCATTTCGTCGGCGACTGGGGTATCGAAAACAACATGAAATTCACCGCTGCGGCGGCTGAAACCGGGAAGAAAGTGGCCATCATCGGCGCGGGCCCGGCCGGTCTGGCTGCGGCGTATCAGCTGCGACTCAAAGGCCACGGCGTCACCATTTTCGACGAGCACGAAGAGCTCGGCGGCATGATGCGCTACGGCATTCCCGGCTTCCGTACCCCGCGTGAAATGCTTGATTCGGAAATCGGCCGCATCATTGAAATGGGCGTCGAAACCCGTCTCAAGACCCGCGTGGGCACCGATGTCGCGTTTGATGACATCGAAAAGGAATTCGACGCCATCTTCATGGCAATGGGTGCACAGGCGGGCCGTCCGCTGCCGGTGCCCGGTGCCGAAGCGCCGAACGTCGTGACCGCTGTCGCCTTCCTCCGTGCGTTCAACGAAGGCCGACTGCAGCACGTCGGCTCGCGCGTCGTCGTGATCGGCGGTGGCGATACCTCGATTGACGTCGTGACCGTTGCGCGTCGTCTGGGTAACGTCACCAAGAGTGGTACGGCTGACGAGCGTCCAGCGGCAGAAAACGTCATTGCCGGCCACATGGCGCACGACGTGGCGTCGATCTCGGCGCGTGACGGTGCGGACGTGACCCTGGTGTCGCGTGCCACCATCGACAAGATGAACGCCTCCAAGCACGAAATCGAACATGCGCAGCAGGAAGGCATCGAAATCCTCGGCGGCGTGACCCCGATTGCCTGTGTGCTCGACGAAAGAGGCCGTGCCATTGCGCTGCGCGTTGCCGACTTCACGATGGAAGGCAAAGAAACCAAGATCACTGCCGGTACCGAGCGTGATCTGCCGGCCGACCTCATCGTTTCGGCGATTGGTCAGGGTGTGGACTTCACCGGCATCGAAGGCTTCAACAACAACAACGGTCTGATCAAGGCCGACAAGAACTACCGCTACCCTGGCAAAGAGCACATCTTCGTCGGCGGCGACGTGATCAAGCCGCATTTGCTGACCACGGCCATTGGCCATGCTTCAATTGCGGTGGATGGCATCGATGCCTTCCTGTCGGGCAAGAAAGAACTCGAGAAGCGTCCGAAAGTCGACGTGCATCACTTTGACCAGATTCGCAAATGGCTGGAATCGGGTCACGAGTACAACGAGATCAAGGGCCAGGACATGGGTACGTCCGAGCGTAAAGATCTGCTGCACAACTTCGAAGACCGTTCGTCGCGTCATATCATTCCGCACAACGAACTGTTCCTCGGCCATTTCCCGGCGGTAGAACGCAACATCCGTGACGTGACCGTGCTCGACAAGGAAGGCGCACTGGGTAACTTCGAAGAGCGTCTGCATGCCCTGTCGGACAAGAAGACCATTGAAGAAGCCAAGCGCTGCATGTCCTGCGGCCAGTGTTTCGAATGCGACAACTGCGTGGTGTACTGCCCGCAGACCGCCGTGTTCAAGGTCAAGAAGAAAGACAACCCGACGGTGGGCCGTTATGTGGACACCGACTACGGCAAGTGTATCGGCTGCCATATCTGTGCAGACGTGTGCCCGACCGGCTATATCGTTATGGGCATGGGCGACTGATCGTGATGGCAAGTTTTTTGCGACGCCCGCGCGCGTTGCGTGTGGCCTGTATGACGGGATGGCTGATCTTTGCAGGCCTGGGCAGTGCCCAGGCCGAAGCTCCCAAACCCGTCATTCAAAAAGCCGTCAAGGGCGAGCAGTGCGTCGAAGATACCGACTACATGCGGAAAAACCACATGAAGGTACTCGATCATCATCGCGACAAGACGGTGATTGAGGGCATCCGGACCAAGAAATACAGCCTCAAGGAATGCATCAATTGTCACGCCAGCGAAAAATCGGGCAGTGTGGCCAAGGCCAAAGATGATTTTTGCGTCAGTTGCCACAGCTTTGCGGCAGTGAAAATCGACTGTTTTGAGTGCCACTCCACCAAACCGCAGGGATCCATGGCCATGCATCCGCTGAATGCTGACACCGCGCATTACAAGCACAAGCTGGCGGCGCAGGCCAAGCGTCCGGTAAGCGTAGAAGACATGGCCGGGGTGGCTCGATGAACGAACAACAATCCGAACAGAAGACAGCAGGCGGGCCCGAGTCGGCCGAGCGGCGTCGTTTCATCAGCACCGCAACGGTAGCGGCAGCGGGTGTTGCGATTGTTCCCGGCGTCATGCTGTACGAAGTGGCGCATGGCCGTCCGGAAGAGCAGGCGGCCAGCAGCGCGGTACGCTGGGGCATGCTGGTTGATGCGACGAAGTGCGCCAGTGGCTGCAATGATTGCGTCACCGCGTGCAGCACCGAAAACGGCTGGACGCCCGTTGCCGAAAGCCAGCATAAAAAACAGGCACCGCAGTGGATACGCAAGCTGGAGCTTGAAGACCCGCTGACACAGATGCAGACCAATCTGCCAATGATGTGCCAGCATTGCGCCGAGCCGCCCTGCGTGGATGTATGTCCCACTGGCGCTTCGTTCAAACGCGCGGATGGTCTGGTGCTGGTCAATCGCCACACCTGTATCGGCTGCCGTTACTGCATGATGGCGTGTCCCTACAAGGCGCGTTCTCTGGTGCACGAACAGCTCAACGACACCCAGAAGGCGGATGTGCCGCGTGGAATTGGCTGTGTAGAATCGTGCACGCTGTGCGTCCAGAAAATTGATCGGGGCGATGGCAACACCGCCTGTGCAGAAGCCTGTACCGCCGCGGGCCATAACGCCCTGCTGTTTGGCGACATGAACGACCCGGAAAGCGAAATCTCGAAGCGTCTGCGCGAACTGCCGACCAAGCAGGTGCGGGCTGACCTGAATCTCAATCTCGGCGTGCGCTACCACGGAATCTGAACATTATGGCAAGCATTACATTCCGCGAAGTTGAGGGCAGCAGTCTCAAATACTGGCTGTTGCTGGCCGGTTTTGGATTATTTGTGCTGTTCGGCGCGTTGGCCTGGAACACCATGCACCACCACGGCCATGTCATCACAGGCATGGACAACCAGATCGTCTGGGGCCTGCCGCATGTGTTTGCGGTATTCCTGATTGTGGCGGCGTCGGGTGCGCTCAACGTGGCATCAATCGCCTCAGTGTTCAACAAGCCCATGTACAAGCCGCTCGCTCCGCTATCGGCGATTCTGGCGCTGGCCCTGATGCTGGGCGGGCTGCTGGTGCTGGTACTCGATCTCGGTCGTTCGGATCGCCTGATCGTGGCGATGACGCACTTCAATTTCAAATCGATGTTCACCTGGAACGTGTTCCTGTACTCGGGTTTCTTCGGCCTGGTCGGCATCTACCTGTGGACGATGCTCGACAAGAGCGTGAAAACCTATTCGAAAGCCGCGGGTACGGCAGCCTTCCTGTGGCGGCTGACACTGACGACCGGTACCGGTTCGCTGTTCGGCTTTCTGGTGGCGCGCGAACTCTACGGAACGGCCATGCTGGCGCCGATGTTCATCATCATGTCGTTTGCCTACGGCCTTGCCATTTACCTGATGGTGCTGGCGGCAGCGTATGGCTGGACCGGCCGTCCGCTGGGCGATGTGGTCGTACAGCGTCTGCGCCAGCTGCTGGCGGTGTTTGTAGCGGCGGTGCTGTATTTCGTCGTGGTGCAGCACATGACGAGCCTGTACTTCACCAAATTCCATGCGGTGGAAGCCTTCATCCTGCGCGACGGCGGTATCTTTACCCAGCTGTTCTGGTGGGTGCAAATCCTCATCGGCTGCGTTGTGCCACTGGTAATCCTGCTCAGCAAACTGGGGCAGAAGCGCAACTGGATCATGATCGCCTGTGCGCTGATCGTCGTGGGCGGGATCGCGCAAATGTACGTCACCATCATCGGTGCGCAAGCCTATCCGCTCGACATGTTTCCCGGACTGATCGAAAGAAGCAGCTTTTACGACGGCGTCGTACACAGCTATACGCCCAGCCTGCCGGAAGTCTTCCTCGGTTTGGGCGGCGTGGCGATAGCCCTGCTCGTCACCACATTCGCGATCAAGGTCTTGCGTTTGCTGCCGGCGAGTCTGGACGACGCGACCGTCGCCAAGCTGGAACACTGAAATCTGCTGTCCGGTGTCGAACCGGACAGGCTGGAACGACATGAACGCGCACACCGCTTCCCCCGTACCGGCTTGCATGACACGCGAGGTCCCATGAACCGGCCTCGCGTTTTCATTTCTGCAGCCCACAAGTCATCAGGCAAAACCACGCTCACCCTGGGTCTGGCGGCTGCCCTGTATGCGCGCGGTCATGGCGTGCAGCCGTTCAAAAAGGGCCCGGATTACATCGACCCGCTGTGGCTGGGCATGGCCGCACAGCGCGCCTGCTACAACCTCGATTTCCACATGATGACGCATGCTGAAATCGACTCCCGCTTCAGTGCAGCTTCGACAGGCGCACGCATCAGCCTGATCGAAGGCAACAAGGGCCTGTACGACGGGCTGGACCTGGATGGCAGCAACAGCAACGCGGCACTGGCCAAGCTGCTGGGGGCACCGGTGGTGCTGGTGCTGGATGCGCGCGGCATGACGCGCGGTGTCGCCCCGCTGATCCTCGGCTATCAGGCGTTTGATGCCGACATCCGTATCGCCGGGGTCATCCTCAACAACCTCGGCGGCAGCCGTCATGAATCCAAGCTGCGCGCCGTGATCGAGCATTACACCGATGTTGAAGTCATCGGCGCGGTCCAGCACGAAGCCGGAATGCAGATAGCCGAACGCCATCTCGGGCTGGTGCCTGCCAACGAACAGGCGCGTGCGCACGCGAGTATCCGGCATGTGGGGGAACGGGTCGCCGCGCAAGTGAACTTGCAGCGTCTGCTGGAGATTGCCGACACTGCGCCGGAGCTGACCGCAGCCCAGCCGCCTGCGATCCCATCCACAGCAGGGCGGGTGCGCATTGGTCTGGCGCAGGATCAGGCGTTCGGGTTTTATTACAGCGAAGACCTCGATACCCTGCGTGCAGCCCAGGTTGAGCTGGTGCCGGTGGATACGTTGAACGACGCCCGTCTGCCGGAACTGGACGGGCTGATAATCGGCGGCGGTTTTCCGGAAATGTTTATGCAGGCACTCGAAGCCAATGTCTCCCTGCGCCAGCACCTGCACCGCGCAATCGAATCCGGCCTGCCGGTGTATGCCGAATGCGGCGGCCTCATGTATCTGTCACGCACGTTGAGCTGGCAGGGGCAACAACGCCAGATGGTGGGCATCGTGCCGGGCGATACGGTGATGCATGAACGGCCGGTTGGACGCGGCTATGCGCGGCTGGAACCGGTGGCGAACAATCGCTGGCAGGAGTCCGCCAGCATTCCCGCGCATGAGTTCCACTATTCCAGCCTGGAAAACCTGCCCGACAATGCTTGCTATGCTTACCGTGTCACGCGTGGACATGGCATCGACGGCACCCATGACGGCTTGCAGGTACACAATCTGCTGGCGAGCTATGTGCACCGGCGTGGAACCGGCGCACAGGGCTGGATTACGCCATTTCTGAATCAGGTGCGTGCCCGCAAGGCTCGCGCTGCTGCTTAATTTTTTTTGCAAGGAAAGTTTCATGATCAAAATTACCGACGCCGCTGCCGAACAGATTCGTGCTGTCTCCAATAACCCAGACGTGTTTGGCATGGCCCTGCGGGTGGCGGCGTATCAGGAAGACGATGGCAGCGTGAATTACGGCATGGGCTTCGATATTGAACGCGAAGCCGACGAGCAACTGGTAATCAACCGCATCGAAATATTGATCGCCGCATCGAGCACGCCTTACCTGCAGGGTGTGACCCTGGATTACGTTGAAATGGCGCCGAATGACCTGCGCTTCATTTTCATTCCGCCGTATTCGGCGGACGAATCCGCAGACGACAATGGCGAAGCAGCACCGCAGACCTGAGCGATGAATTATCTTCCAATATTCATGGACGTTCGCGACCGGCATTGTCTGGTCGTGGGCGGTTCCGAAACTGCCGCACGCAAAGCCGAACTGCTGCTGCGCTGCGGCGCATGGCTCGATGTGGTGGCAACCGACCTGCACGATGGCTGGTCGCGGCTGGAAGGTCGTGAGCGCGTCACAGTGGTGGCCGCCACGTTCGAACCCCGTCTGCTCGACGGCAAGGCAGCAGTCATCATCGTGGAAGAGGATTTCAACGCCGCCCGGGTCATTGCCGATGCCGCCCGTGCGCGCAACCTGCCGGTCAATGTGGCGGACAAACCCGCGCTATGCAGCTTCATCCTGCCGTCGATCATCGATCGCACGCCCATCGTCGTTGCCGTGTCGTCGGGCGGTGAATCGCCCGTACTTGCGCGGATGTTGCGTGCCAGACTGGAAACCCTGGTACCGGCCGCCTATGGCCATTTGTCTTCACTCGCCTCGCGCTACAAGGACAAGGTCAAGGCGGCCATTGCCCCGGCGCAGCGGCGCGCATTCTGGGAAAAAGTCTTTCTCTCGCCCGTCGCCGAAATGGTTTTTTCCGGGCGTGATGCCGAAGCGGAAAAACAGCTCGATGCCATGATCGCGGATGGAGCCTTGCAAGCCTTGCCACGCGGCGAGGTGTATCTGGTCGGAGCCGGTCCCGGCAATCCCGACCTGCTCACCTTCCGTGCGTTGCGGTTAATGCAGCAGGCCGACGTCATCGTCTACGACCGCCTCGTGTCGCAGCCGATCCTCGACATGTGCCGGCGTGATGCCGAGCGCATTTATGTCGGCAAAGAACGCGACGACCACGCCGTGCCGCAGGAAGAAATCAACCTCATGCTGGTGCGGCTGGCCAAAGAGGGCAAACGTACGCTGCGCCTGAAAGGTGGCGACCCCTTCATCTTCGGCCGTGGCGGCGAGGAAATCGAAACCCTGGTCGAGCACGGCGTCTCGTTCCAGGTGGTGCCCGGCATCACCGCTGCCGCAGGTGTCGCGTCGTATGCGGGCATACCGCTCACGCATCGCGACTACGCGCAGTCGGTCGCCTTCGTCACCGGCCATCTCAAGGACAACACCTTCAACCTCAACTGGGAAGGCATTGCCCGCCACGACCAGACCATCGTCATCTACATGGGTTTGAAAGGTTTGCCGCTGCTGTGCGAAGCGCTGATCAAGCACGGGCTTGATGCCACCACCCCTGCCGCGATCATCCAGCAGGGCACGCTGCCGACGCAGCGCGTGGTGACCGGCACGCTGACCACCCTGCCCGCACTGGCCGACGCGGCGGGTCTGAAGGCACCGACCCTCATCATCGTCGGCAATGTGGTCAAGCTGCGCGAAAAACTCGGCTGGTTTCAGCCCGAACTGCACAGTGAACAGGCCCATCGCACCCCACTGGAAACGCCAGCCCACCTGCGCTGACCATGGCGCAGGATCCGGCTGCCCGCCCGCAACTCGACACCCACGCAGCGCTCCAGGCGCATGTTGGCACCCTGCGTGCGGCAGGGCGGCATATCGGGGCGGTGCGCTGGCAGACGCAGGATGCCTGGCTCAAGCTGTCGATGACGCAACCCCCGGCATGGCGTTATCAGTTGCTCGGCGGCGCTGCCCGCTTGCTGGGACAAGCCGCCATGCGCCCGCTGCGCCCGCAGGGGGGCAGCATCGGCCTGCGGGTCGAAGCCCGGCGTCTACGCGCCCTGCGCGCCTGCGGCCTGCGCGCGCCCGAGGTGCTGGACGAAGCCGAACACTGGCTGCTGCTGTCCGACCTGGGCCCCACCACGCTGGAATCACTGATACGCCGTGCCGACTTGCCGGCGCGTTTTGAATGGTGGCAGCGCGGTGCAGACTACATCGTGCAGGCGCATCAGTCCGGGCAATATCTCAGCCAGACATTTGCCCGCAATTTTGTCTGCTCGGAACGGGGCGAGCCTGGTGCTATCGATTTCGAAGACGATGCCCTGACGGCCATGCCGCTGCTGGATGCGCAGATTCGGGACTGGTTGCCGTACAGTTTTTCAACTGCATTTTATTTTGCCGATTGCCTGCCGGAATTGTCTGAGCGTCTGGCTGCGACGCTGATGCAAGAATCCGCCGCGGTACGTGCCGGTGTGCGCCAGGCGTATGCGCGTACGGCCTGGTTAAGCGCTTTGCGCTATCTGCCGCAGGCCATGCAGCGCACCGATGTCATCAAAACCCGATGCTTCGGCGAATTTGCCCGGCTGGCTGCACGCAGCGATTAAGGCTTGCCACAGCGAGCGGGTTTCCATCGCCTTCACTGTCCGGGGTGCGCGTGTTTTTTGCCGAGTGTGTGTGCAATGTGATGCGTCATGCTCACGGCGAGTTCGCGCTCACCTTCCAGTACCGTTACGCCATGCTCGCTGCGCAACAAGTTCGCCTCATCCTCGCTATGGCTGCGGGCCACAATGTGAATACGCGGATTGAGGGTACGCGCCATGGCAATAATGTTGCGAACCTGAAACGCATCGGGAATGGCAATGGCCAGCAGATACGCGCGCGCAACATGCGCCTGGATCAATACGGCAGGATCGCTTGCATCGCCCACCACGGCATGTTTCCCGGCGGCCCGCAGCTGCTCGACCATTTCGCGCTGTTGTTCGGCGATCACACAGAGCGTGCCGCTTGCCGTCAGGGCGTCGGCAATATGCCGCCCCACGCGGCCATAACCCACCACCACCACGTGCTGGGTCAGTGTTTCGGATGACACACTGGCAGGCAGCTCGGCCAGCGGATCGTCGCGCTGCGCCAATGCACGCGCGCGTTGCGAATGACCGAGCAGCCAGCCCTGCAGCGGCTTGACCGCCCAGAACAGCAGCGGATTCAGCGCAATCGAAATCAGTGCACCGGCCAGAATCAGACTCTGGCCTTCCACCGGCAAAATGTTCAGCGCCACGCCCAGCCCGGCGAGAATGAACGAAAATTCGCCGATCTGCGCCAGGCTCGCCGACACCGTCAGTGCCGAATTCAGCGGATAGCGAAACGCCAGCACCAGCAGCGTGGCCGCCAGCGATTTGCCAAACACGATAATGGCCACCACTGCCAGCACACGCAGCGGCTGCTCAAGCAGAATATTCGGATCAAACAGCATCCCCACCGACACAAAAAACAGCACCGCAAACGCATCGCGCAGCGGCAGGGATTCTTCCGCCGCGCGGTAAGCCAGCGCCGATTCGCGCAGCACCATCCCGGCAAAAAACGCCCCCAGCGCGAACGACACCCCGAACAGCGCCGACGAACCGTACGCAATCCCCAGCGCAGCCGCCACCACGCACAGCGTAAACAGCTCGCGCGACCCGGTGCGGGCCACCTGCCACAGCAGCCAGGGAAACAGCCGCCGCCCGCCCACCAGCATCAGCGCAATAAAGCCCCCCACCTGCGCCAGCGTCAGTGCCAGCGTCGCGGCGATCGATTGATCCGGCGCGCTGTCGCCGGTCGACATGTGCGCCAGCGGCGGAACCAGCACCAGTACCAGCACCATCACCAGATCTTCCACCACCAGCCAGCCCACCGCGATGCGGCCATTGGGCGTGTCGAGCGCGCCGCGGCTTTCCAGCGCCTTCAGCAGCACCACCGTACTTGCCACCGACAGCGCCAGGCCGAACACCATGCCCGCCATGAAATTCCAGCCCCACAGCGTCGCCAGGCCCCAGCCCATCGCCGTCGCCGCAGCGATCTGCACCACCGCACCGGGCAGCGCAATCTTCTTCACCGACATCAGGTCGCTCAGCGAAAAATGCAGACCCACGCCAAACATCAGCAGCATCACGCCGATCTCCGCGAGCTGGCTGGCCAGCGCCGTATCGGCAACAAACCCCGGGGTAAACGGGCCCAGAAAAATACCTGCAAGCAGATAGCCCACCAGCGCCGGCAGCCGTAACTTGGCCGCAGCGAAGCCAAAAATCAGTGCCAGCCCGAACGCGGCGGCAATCGTGGTAATGAGGTCAACATTGTGTGGCATGGCGATGGCCAGCTTGCGCGCTGGCGGAATTCATTCAATCGGGATACCGCAGAGTGTACTTGACGCGTCGTCGGGTCACGTCTGGCAGCAGGTCAGGTAACCTGCTGTGTAAATCAGGATGCGCGACTATTTAGCCTGCACCGGTTTCGCAGGGGGTGCTGAGCGCAGCGAAGCCAACATGCGACTGTGCGTAAGCGTAGGGCATACGGGTTAGACCAGCCTACGTTCGTTGCGGGGTTGAGGTGGTGAAATCAATCCGGGCCTGATCCCTTGGATTCGAGGCCACTGACGATTGCCTGTTTGATTATTGGGGCCACAGACTCTTTTGATATTCCGTGTTCTCGGCAGTATTTCGACTGCAACCACACCGAGAGTAGTTTTTGACCTTTGCTGGAGTTGCACCCACGACAGCAAAGCACGATGTTTTCTCTTGTGATGATTTTTTCATCATTGATGACGTGCTCCCAGCTTGCTGCCGATTTTGAGGAAACATTGGAAGAAGTAAATGGCGTGCCGCAATAGACGCACGCTTTGTCTCTGGCACGGACTTCCGTTTCTAGCCAAAAAGGTATGTTCCAGTTATTCGCCATGGCAAAGAGCTTTACACATAACGTTTGAATTCACCGGCAGTGCGCGGCTTTATCGCGCAACGTCCAGCGACTGAAAGGAGCGAGGTTGAGCGCCGGGTTAGCGGGCGGGCACACTGAAAGCCTCTCGAAAAACTCTCTCAACTTCCTGCCGCAGTTCAGGGGAAGCGCTGCGTGGCTTGCCATGCACACCGACGACATTGAAACCCATTTCCTTAATTAGTTCGGCAAGGACGGTCTCGAGCGGAGCGATCTGATCACGGTAATTGCGATGAAGATCAAGCGACGGTTGCTCCGGAAATAGGGGGCCGTACGCTTGGAGCTCGAAGGTACAGTCAAGCGGGTTGAGTCCTTGCAACCTCACATGCCGCAACAGAGTGTTTGCCTTTGCGCTTGGTCGTATGTCGAGGTGTTGGCCAAGGCGCGAGAACGGGGATGACGCAAACTGAGATGAGCTGTCCCCGGTGCGGCCAACGTAGTAAAACTCCTTTGAGCCACAAGATATGCGCCAAACGTAAAGCCAAAAGCCCCTCTCAAGAATCGCTCCAGAAAATGAGACGCGATGAAGTGTCATTGATTTTGCACGCTAACGTTCAAATTCACCCGATAGCGGAAGCGGGCGAAGCCCGCTGTAGGTGGTCGGGTGAAATGCAGGGTTGGGCGTCATTGCATTTATTTGTTGTTCAATGCTCGCTCTCTCAGGGGCGCGATTTGTTCCTCAACGTGAGTAAGCGACTGCTCAATATCCGCTCGCAACGCGCGTATCTCTGCGACTGCACTAGTCAGGAGCACAATGACACGATCGTGCTCTTCGGGAGGCGTACAGCGCAACTTATTAACCGGCTCAATAAATAGTTTTGCGTGAGCGGACAACTCCGAGGCGCGTTGGATTTTTCCGTCTATCGCGGCATCAAATTGGTCGCCTCTACCAGACCGCCCGCCCGTGGTAAAAAGAGCTCGATACGCGACTTTAAGCTGTCTAGCACGGTCGTTGAGTCGACTTCCTTCCCCAACAATCTCAGTGGCCGTCAACGCGATTTCACGAAGTGCAGCACGACTAGAGAAGGAGAGAACCGAGACTTGAGCTTCGCGAGCAGCCGATGCTGAGCGAAACGCGGCAATGGCAGCAAAAGCGCCACCCGCTGCACTTACTACTGCAGCAATCGTAGATATGGCATCACATTGTGGCATCAGCATGGCCTCGCGAACTATGTTCAACGTTGAAAGTAAGGGCTGTGGCACGAGATGAGATGAGAAAACCAACTGCCCCGCTTACGCAGTCAACTTTGGCCGCGATGTTGGCAAAATATCTAGCTGGTCGCTTCAATACTGAAGGAGATATAGTGGTCAGGTCATTCATTATCACATCATCCAGAAAGTCTCAGGTGGCTCATCATACGGTGAGTGACACGAGGATGTGATGGCAAAGACCTGACCCCATAGTTCGTGCTCAGGCGCCCTAACCGCGCCCCCCCGGCGCCACCTTGTGCTCCACCGCAAACACTGCTGCTTCCACGCGCGACGAGAGGTTCAGCTTGGCGAGGATGTGACGGACGTGCAGCTTGACGGTGTCGTGGCTGATGTCGAGGGTGCGGGCGATGGCCTTGTTGGATTCGCCGCGTGACAGGTGGGTGAGGATTTCGCGCTCGCGCGGGGTGAGGGCGTCAAGCAGCGAGCCGGCGTCCTGGCCTTTCTGGTCATAGAGTCTGACGAGCTTGGCAGTCATGGCGGGCGCGACGACGGTTTCGCCGCGCTGGGCGCGCACGATGGCATCGACGACTTCGTCGGGTTCCATGCTTTTGAGCAGGTAGCCGTTGGCACCGGCGCGCAGCGCGCGCGCCAGGTCATCCTCGGCTTCCGACAGGGTCAGGATCAGGACGGGCAGGGTGAAATTGTCCGCGCGCAGTTGCTGCATCAGGGTGATGCCGTCCACGCCGGGCATGTTCAGGTCGAGCAGCAGCACGTCGGGGCGGTGCGCCGTCAGCAGCATGGCGACTTCACCGGGCACGCCGGTAAACGCGGTGACCTCGATGCTGCCACTTTGTTCGAGCAGCTCGGCCAGGCCTTTGCGGAAGAGGGTGTGGTCATCGACCAGAATGATGCGGATGAGGCTCATGCGGGAACTCGGTAGGGGGTCAGTGCCAGTTGCAGGTTATTGATGTTTCAGTATTGCATGCCATTTTTCAGTCGTTGCGCGTGAAGCGAAGCAATCCCGTAGCTTGGGCCGCAGGCTGGATTGCTTCGGCGATGCCTCGCAATGACCGAATTAATCAGCATGGTTTTAGCTGTGCGATGAGCGCTGCGGAAAAACGAGACGAATGACCGTTCCCCCCGCCGGGCGCGATTCGACCGAAAGTTTACCGCCGAGGCGCGCGGCGCGTTCGCGCATGATGGTGAGGCCGAAGCTTTTGCCCATGGTCGAGGATTCGTCGTGTTTTTTCTGCACGCCCACACCGTCGTCGGCGACGTTGACGATGTACTGGCCGTTTTCCAGATCGAAGGTGATGACGACGTGGCGCGCGCGGGCGTGCTTGGCAATGTTGTAGAGCGATTCCTGGATGATGTGAAAGACCTGGATTTCTTCGTCGGGTGACAGCTCGACATCCTGAACCAGGTTGAGGAAATCGACGTCGGCACTGGCTTTCTTGCGGAAATTCTTGGCCAGTTCCTGGATCGCGGGCACCAGGCCGCGCGGGTTGATGCGGTCGCGGTACTGGGTGATCAGGTCACGCAGGTCGGCGTAGGCCAGATCGACCGCTTCTTCCACGTCGCCCAGATAGCGGTTGGCTTTGGGATAGTCTTCGTGGCGCATGGCGTCGCTTAATACGGTGAGCCGCATTTTGGCGTAGGCCAGCGTTTGCGCCAGTGAATCGTGTATCTGGTTGGCCAGCATCTGGCGTTCGTTCATCAGCGAAATGCGCATGTTCTCGCGCGTGAGGCGGGCGTTTTCCAACGCAATGCCGAGGTGTTCGCTGATCGAATGAAACAGTAGGCGGATGTCTTCGGGGACAGTCTGGTCTTTGTCGAGAAACAGGTTGTACACCCCCATCACCTTGTTTTTGTGCATCAGCGGTACGGCCACCACGGTGGCGCAGCCCGCGCTGAAATACTCGGCGTTGGCGTGCTTGCGGCAATACGCCACATTGGTCCAGCTGCTGGCGGTGATTTCACGCGCGGCCTTGCCGCATACCCCGCAATCCACACTGACCATGGCCTCGTGTTCAACCAGCTCGGCAGGCAGCCCCACCGAGCCGATCAGCCGCAGGTGCGTGCGGTCGTCGGTGATGACGCGCACCGCGCCCGCCTGCGCCCCGGCGAGACGAATCATGGTCGAAAGAAACCGCCCCAGCAGCTGTTCGATATTGGAATCGGTCGACAGGCTGGTGGTGATTTCCGACAACACCTTCAGCGCCGGAATGCTGACATTGCCGGGGTCGGGCGGGCTGTGCTGGATGAGCGGCTGGATGTTGTCTTTCATGGGTGAACTAGCATAGTCCGGTTCACGAGCGTTCCCAAGTCGGCGTTCACGGTGCCGCGCCCGCCGCGGGTGCGGCACCGGGCTCGGGCACGGCGGGCGCGGGCGGGGCAACCGGCACCGGCACTACGACGCTGGGCTCCAGGTCTTCGGGGAAGCCGCCTTCGGCTGCGGGCTGGCGCGCGGGCGGGTCGGCCTGGCTGGTGGCGCCATCGGGTTTTTCCCGGGCGGGGCCGGGCGTAAGCACGGGCACTTCCGCAGGCAGCGGCGGCTCGTCAGGCTTGACCTGGATTGGCGCGGCCTGAACCGGGGGCTGCTGATACAGGTGAGGCTGCAATTTTGGAAGCAGGGTTTTCAGGATCTGCGCCGTGAGTGAACTGGTAAAGCCAAACTGTCCGGCCTGTTCGCCGGGTACCAGGGCGGTGAGCGTGCCGAAATAACGGTCGCCAAGATAAAACACGAACGTGGCCGTGCGGTTGACCACGCGCGATTCGAGCAACTGTCCGCCTTTGCCGTAGCGCTCGAAACGGTGATCGCCGGTGCCGGTTTTGCCGCCGATCACCAGCGGCGTGCCGTCGGCGGTTTTGAGCACACCCGCCAGGCGTCCTGCTGTGCCGCCGTCCACCACGCGCGCCAGCGCCCGGCGCACTGTCTGTGCCACTTCGGCCGGCATCAGGCGTTCGCCGGTGGGAGGCTTGCGCGACAGCCGGGTGTCGTAAGGCGTGCTCGCGGCAAAGCGCAGGCTGCTGAGGCTGACCATCGGTGCCCGGACGCCATCGTTTACCAGGATGCTCATCAGCTCGGCCAGGGCGGCCGGGCGGTCTCCCGAACTGCCGATTGACGTGGCGTACGACGGCGTGAGGTTGTCGAAAGGATAGCCCAGGCGTTTCCAGTCACGCAGCAGGCTGTCGAACGCTTCTACTTCCAGCAGCGACTGGATGCGGATGTCCTGCGCGTTTTTGCGGCTGGTGCGGAACAGCCAGTCATACACTTCCAGCCGCACCCCCGCGCCGCTTTCGTACAGCGTATCGAGCGACGTAGTCGGTGCCGCCCGCAGTGCCCGCACCACCCAAAGCTCCAGCGGATGAATCTGGGTGAGGTAGCCGCGATCAGTCAGATCATATGCGTCGGGGGCATGGTCCCTGAACATCGACTGCAAGGTGGACCGGCTCAGCGTGCTGCTGGCGGGTATCTGCTGCTTCAGGGCCGCCACGTAACTTGCAAAATCGGCCTGCGGTTGCAGGTAGCGGTACACCGCCGTAAACCGGCGCGGCTGGGTTCCGGCGCGGCCATACAGGTTGTCGGCCATTTGCTGTGGCGAGGTCTTGTGGTGGCGCTGGTAAAAGCGCCGCATGAAGACCCGGCCTTCCTGATCGACAAAGCGCGCCAGATAGGTATCGCGCATCGGATTGCTGGCGTCGTCGAGTATGCGTGACGCCGCGCCGGGGGCGCTGCTGGCGTAATGCCGCACGATGTCGCGCATGATGCGGATGTAGACCAGATTGACCGAATTGCGGGTGGCCTCCCACACGTCCATGATCCGGCTGTTGTCTTTGGGGTCGAAGTTGGCGAAGTTGTGCAAGCCACCGCCCGTGAAAAACGTCTCCGGCGCAGCCGAATAGCGACGGCTCATGGCGGCATCGACGGTGACCGCCAGGGATTCGTTGCGGTTGGCCAGCAGCCGTGCCGCCACCCATTGCGACAGCACATCGCGCTGCGGCTGGGCCTTTTGCCTGAGCGTGTCGGCATTCAGCGCCCGGTAGTCGGCATGGAGCCGCGCAATGATTTCGAGATACGTCACCAGTGTGCGCAGCTTGGCGGTGGAGCCCAGATCGAGCCGGGTCTGGCTGTTGATGTCGAACGGCTGGTTGAGGTTGTCCGCCTGGATGCGCAACAGGTTGCCGCTGGGCGACTGCTCGTACAGGGTGAAACTGTAGATCACCTTGTCGAGCGGATTATCGGGTTGCAGCAGGCGATGCCCCACCAGCCCCGAAGCGGTGGCAGCGTCGAGTCCGGCCAGTGTTTGCAGATAGCTGCTGACGATTTTTTGCGCCGGCTGGTTGATCGTGGTCTGCACTTGCAGATCGAGCCGATCGAGGTCATACAGGCGCGGTTCACCGAGCAGCGACGCGACGCGAATGCGCTGTGCATTGGTGGCTTTCTGGTCGACAAAACGCACAGCGGGCGTCTCGACGCGCGGACGCGATGTGCGCAGTTTCACCTGCTTGGCCCGTTCGGCCAGATCGCGCGAAATGATCCCGGCCGACGCAAGCAGGGCGAGATGGTCGTCGGTGACCGCATCCAGGGCCTTGCGATTGGCCGCCAGGTAATACGACGGGCGGCGTTCGGCAACCACCAGCGACAGCGCATGTTTGAGCGCCGAGGCATAGTCCGGATCGCGTGCCTTCGGGGCGCGTGCGAGAGTGCGGTTGATTTCGGCAAAATCCATCCCGTACCAGGCCCACAGGCCATCGCCGATGCCATGCACTTCGCCGAAGCGCGGTGCCGCCGCGAGGGGCACCGTGTTGAGATAGGCGAGCACGGTTTTCTTGCGCATCGGCAGCGTGTTGGGGCCGTCCAGATACGCGCGCAGGCTGGCAGTACCCATCTGCCGCAGTTTTTCGCCCATGCTGCCGGTCATCCCCTCGGGCGAGTGGCGATATTTTTCGATCTGCGTCGGCAGCGTGCTGCCGCCCGGCACATTGCGGTTGGAGTCGATGATGCTGATGCCTTTTTCCAGCAGAGCCTGGGCCAGTCGATCCCATTCCACCGCCGGATTGCGGGTGGGAAATTCCTCGGTTAGCAATTCGCGGTTTTCGATATACAGCAGGGCATCGACCAGCACCTTAGGGATGTCGTCAAACTGCGCGTACACGCGGCCAGGGTGGGCGCCCTGATACAGCGCTTGCCCGTTGCTGTCGAGCAGGCTCAGCCCCGCCTGGTCTTTTTCCTGATACGGCAGAAACAGGCCCAGTTGCGCGGCGCGCGTCATCTGGATACTGATCTTGGCCTGCTCGTCGATTTTCCATCCGGCCTTGTCCAGCCGGTCGAGATACTGCGGAATCTTGTGGTAACCCAGCCGCACGTCATAGGGCCCGGAGCCGGGGAAACGGATGCGTTCGGACGGTCCGGGCTGCAGTGTCCAGGTCATTTTCTGCGCGGTTTTGGCGAGGTATTTCGCTTCCAGCGCCGACGACAGCAGCTCCCATGCGATCAGCCCGATCAGGGCGATGAGCAGCAGCACGAGGCCCAGGCTGATGAAGATGCGGCGCGACATTTTGCTCATGCTTCAACCCAGTGGCGTGCGGTCAGGAAATCGGTATACAGCCGGGCCTCCGGCGTGCCGGGCTCGGGATGCCAGTCATAGCGCCATTTCACCACGGGCGGCATCGACATCAGGATTGATTCGGTGCGTCCGCCCGATTGCAGGCCGAACAGCGTGCCGCGATCAAACACCAGATTGAATTCGACGTAGCGCCCGCGCCGGTACGCCTGGAAATCGCGCTCGCGTTCGCCGTATGCAGTGGCAATGTGGCGTTTCAGTATCGGCACATAGGCCTCGATGAAATGGTCGCCGACACTTTGCGTCATGGAGAAGGCGTGGGCAAAGCCTCCTTCGGAGAAGTCGTCAAAGAACACGCCGCCGATGCCGCGTGGCTCGTTGCGATGCTTGAGAAAGAAGTATTCGTCGCAGCCCTGTTTGAAGCGCGGATAGAGATCAGCACCGTAAGGATCCAGCGCAGTTTTGCAGCTGAGGTGGAAGTGTCGCGCGTCGTCTTCGAAACCGTAATACGGGGTCAGATCCATCCCGCCGCCGAACCACCACACGGTGGCTTCGCCGTCCTTGTGCGCAACGAAGCAGCGTACGTTCATGTGCACCGTGGGCGCGTAGGGGTTGCGCGGATGCATCACCAGCGACACCCCCATGGCTTCCCAGCGGCGGCCTGCCAGTTCGGGACGGTGCGCGCTGGCTGACGGCGGCAGCCTGTCGCCGAGCACGTGCGAGAAATTTACCCCGCCGCGCTCCAGCACGCGGCTGTCTTCGATCAGCCGCGAGATGCCGCCACCGCCTTCGGGGCGATCCCAGCGATCGGTGCGAAATGGCGCGCCGTCGATGGCTTCGAGGGCGGCGACGATGCGCGCCTGCAGATCAAGCAGCCAGGTTTTGACGGCAGGAGTGTCGAAAGCAGCAGGGGCAGACATCAGGGACGCAGTATTTTTCCGGTGGCAAGATCGATCAGGGTCGAAGGACGGGTGCGCGTGCCGATGCGGCCATCGAGCACGCGTACGCGCGACCCGAATATTCTCCGGCATTCGGCCGCGGTTTGGGCAGGTTTGCGTCCGCTTTTGTTGGCGCTGGTGGAAACCAGTGCTGTGCCGAGCGTGCGGCACAGTCGTGCCGCCGCCGCGTGCGCGGTGACCCGTACCGCAACCGTGGGCCGGCCGCCCGTCAGCAGCGCGGGGCAGCGGCGCGAGGCCGGGACAACCCAGGTGACCGGGCCGGGCCAGCGGTGTTTCATGCGGGCAAGTTGCGCGGGGGGCAGCGCGGCGACGTAGGGTTTGAGTTGTGCCCAGTTGGCGGCAATCAGCAGCAGGCCCTTGGCGGCGCTGCGGCCCTTGACGGCAAGCAGGCGTTTCAGCGCCGGCACGTCACGCGGTGCGCAGCCCAGGCCGTAGCAGGATTCGGTGGGGTAGGCGATGACGCTGCCGTGCCGCAGCGGTGCACGCAATTTCGATTCCAGATCAATACTGGCTTTGTCGCCCTCGCCTTGCCCGCAAGGGGCAGGCCGTGGTTGTAAAGCCGCTGAAGCCGCAACAACCACGCACTGCCGTGCTACAGCACTGTCTGCGGCTCGGCTTCGCGCCATGATTGATCTTGAATCGGAATAATTCATCCTTTGCACGCATCACTTCTTTCGATCCAGCGCGCGCCAGCCAATGTCACGGCGGTATTGCATGCCGTTGAAATGCACCGCCGAGACGGCGGCATAGGCGCGCTGCTGCGCCATGCGCACGCTGTCGCCCAGCGCCGTGACCGCAAGTACGCGGCCGCCACTGACGCTCAATATGTCGCCGTTTTGGGTCGTGCCGGCGTGAAAAATGTGCAGGTCGTCGGCGGCATCGGGCAGCGCGCCGATGACGTCGCCCTTGCGTGGCGCGTCCGGATAGCCTGCGGCGGCCAGCACCACCGCCAGCGCCGTGCGCCGGTCCCATTCGGCCTCGACCTGGTCAAGCGTGCCGTTGATGGCGGCTTCCATCAGGGTCACCAGATCCGACTTCAGGCGCAGCAGGATGGGCTGGGTTTCCGGGTCACCCATGCGACAGTTGAACTCCAGCACCCGGGGCGCGCCGTCTTCGCCCACCATGATGCCGGCATAGAGAAACCCGGTGTAGCGTATCCCGTCCGCGGCCATGCCTTCAATCGTGGGATGGATTACCTCGCGCATGATGCGGGCGTGCAATTCGGGTGTCACCACCGGCGCGGGGGAATACGCACCCATGCCACCGGTATTGGGGCCGGTGTCGGCGTCGCCCAGCCGCTTGTGATCCTGTGAGGACGCCAGTGCCAGCACATGCGTGCCACCGACCATCACGATGAAGCTGGCTTCTTCGCCCAGCAGGCATTCCTCGATGACCACGCGATGACCGGCTTCGCCCATGCTGTTGCCGGCCAGCATGGCATCCACTGCGGTGTGGGCTTCTTCGACCGTGGCCGCCACCACCACGCCCTTACCCGCCGCCAGTCCGTCAGCCTTGACCACGATGGGTGCGCCCTGCGCGTTGATGTAGGCGTGGGCCGACACCGCATCGGTGAAAGTGCCGAAGGCGGCAGTCGGGATGCGGTGACGCGCCATGAAGTGCTTGGCAAAATCTTTCGAGCTTTCCAGCTGCGCTGCCGCCTGGGTCGGGCCGAATATTTTCAGTCCCGCGCCGCGAAAGGCATCAACGATTCCGGCCGCCAGAGGCGCTTCGGGGCCCACCACGGTAAAAGCAATATCCGCATCGCGTCGCGCAAATTCCAGCAGCGCCGGAATCTCCGTCAGCGGCACATTGATCAACCCGTCTTCCGTCGCCGTCCCGCCATTGCCAGGGGCCACATACACCTGGGACACCCTGGGCGATTGTGCAAATTTCCACGCCAGCGCGTGCTCGCGCCCGCCTGAACCGATGACGAGAAGTTTCATGAGTGTGGGGTGGCTGGGTTAGGGTTGAGGGTGGCGTCGCGATTGGGGGGTTGTGCCTGAATTTCGGCACCTTTTACATGTCAATGCCGGAAATGCCGCGTCCCGGTGAACACCATAGCGATGCCGTGTTCATTCGCTGCGGCGATGACTTCGTCATCGCGCATCGAGCCGCCGGGCTGGATGACGGCCTGGATGCCACTGGATGCGGCCTGGTCGATGCCGTCGCGGAAGGGGAAGAAGGCGTCGCTCGCCATCGCCGAACCAGAGACGATCAAGCCGGCGTGTTCGGCCTTGATCGCGGCGATTCTTGCGGAATTGATGCGGCTCATTTGCCCGGCGCCGACGCCGACAGTCATGCCGTCTTTGGCATACACAATCGCGTTCGATTTCACAAATTTGGCGACGCGCCAGGCGAACATCAGGTCGGACAGTTCGGTCTCGGAGGGCGCGCGGGCGGTGACGACTTTGATCTCGGCGTTCAGGAGCACGTCGGCGTCCTGGATCAAGAGGCCACCGGCGACGCGCTTCATGTCCATTTGCGCGACAGCGCCGTTCCACTGCCCGCATTCGAGCAGGCGCACGTTCTTTTTGGCGGCGACGATGCTCACGGCCTCTGCGCTGACTTTGGGCGCGATGATGACTTCGACGAACTGGCGCTCGACGATGGCCGACGCGGTCGCGGCGTCCAGCTCGCCGTTGAACGCGATGATGCCGCCGAAGGCCGACTCGGGGTCGGTCTTGTACGCGCGGTCGTAGGCGTCGAGCAGCGACGTGCCGTAGGCGACGCCGCAGGGGTTGGCGTGCTTGACGATGACGCAGGCCGGAGCTGTATCGAAGAGTTTCACGCATTCGAGCGCGGCGTCGGTGTCGGCGATGTTGTTGTACGACAGCTCCTTGCCCTGCAACTGGCGCGCGGTCGAGATGGTGCCGACGGGGGCGTTTTGTTCGATGTAAAACGCCCCGGCCTGATGCGGGTTTTCGCCGTAGCGACAGGTTTGCGCGCGGGTGAAGTTGAGATTGAGCTTGTCGCCGAACGCCGCTTTTTCACCG
>JAJXUA010000126.1 GCA_021783275.1 Pseudomonadota bacterium | reverse complement strand
TACGTCGTGCAGCACAACGTCAAACCCAAGCCGTTCATCTGGACGAAGAGCGCCGCCGACATCCTGCAGAAGGTCATTCGGGCGAATGCGCGCTTAAGTTCCAAACAGAATGGAACACTACACTAGTGAAAACTACGGCCATTTGAATATTTTAGTTGTCGTAAATATTTACATGTTTGATCTCTCTAAATGGGGCTGTGCTGGATCACCTAGTATTTTGCACGTTAAATCAGCATGAAGTTAAGAATCGATCCTTTATGGAATAAGACTTGCTTAACTTATGACGATGACTTTTTATATAAAAACAATTCATGCGGCGATAAACCAGAAGTGATTCACAAAATATTTTCGAGGTGATTGCTATGAAGAAAACGCTAGTTGCAGCACTTGTTTTTGCAGCTTCATTTGAAGTGAATGCAAGCCCAGTAAGTTGGGAGTTGGTTGATTTTCAGTTTAACGATGGTGGAACAGCATACGGATCGTTCACCTACGATAGTGATACATACCAGATCTCTAATATTGATATTTACACTACAGGTGGCTCAATGTTGAGCGGGAGACACTTTGTTTCGACTGCTGGCGAATGGGGCAACAATACGAGCTTCGGTATATTGGCGTTTAGTGACACAACTGGCCCTGATTTCACAGGTGCTGGCTGGTTTCGAATTGATGCAAACATAAATTTCAACGCGTCTCCAGGAACAATTGTCAATCAATGGTTAGATGTGGGTGCCGAGAGCTTCTGCGTTAATTATGTCTGCTCGTCAGCTGCAAATGAAATTACCAATCCTGGACAATCGCGTGACACGATCTCCGGATATCTGGTCGCATCGGTGCCTGAGCCAGAGACTTATGCCATGATGCTGACTGGCCTAGCGATGGTGGGATACGGAGCATTTCGTAGGAATAAGAAGATCGTCTGATTTACAGATAGCGAAAAAAAACGGGAGCCGCAGCTCCCGTTTTGCATTATGAGTACCCCCACCATGCACCGACGCCCGCACATCTAATCAGCTGGATAGCGCAGTGTATCGTCGGTCACAAAGCATTGCTTCTTCGCTTGGATGTATACAGGCATTTGAATGGGGTGTGCCGGCTTACTTCTCCGTCAGCTTCTTGATCACCCCGGCCGCCCACTCGCGACCGCCCAGCCCGAACGCCAGTGCCAATGCCAGGCCGACCGCGCCGAAGCCGATCTGGAACGCGGCAGTCAGCAGCGTAGTGCCGATGCCCAGCTGTTCCAGCGCCACGAACACCACAAACACGATCACGCCGTATTCCGACAGGGTGCTGATGGTGAGTGCGCCCTGCACGCCGAGGTTGTTGAGGTAGGCAAACACCATGCGGTTGATGAAGCGCGCGATGAGGATGCCGAACACCAGCACCAGAATCGAAACAATGATGTTGGGGATGTAGAGCACGACCTTGTTGAAGAGATCGGCGACGATATGCAGGCCGAGGCTGTTCGACACGAAGACGACGACGATGAGGATGACGATCCAGTACGCCAACTTGGCGAGGATGCGCGACAGGCTCAGATCGATGTTGCCTTGTTTGAGAAAGGCTTCGATGCCGGTTTTTTCGGCCAGCGCGTCGAATTTCAGCACGTCGAGCAGTTTCATCACGCCGGTGCGGATCAGGTTGGCAAACAGCCAGCCCAGAAACAGCAGGATCAGTGCGGCGATCAGCTGCGGGACGAATCCGGCGAGTTGGGTCCAGAAGGTGGTGAACGAAGCGACGAACACATCGAGTTGCTGTTGCATGGTGAGCTCCTTGAGTGGTGAGTTCAGTGCGACGGATCAGGACGGGCATTATAAACGCTGCCCATGACACTCTTGCCTGAGCCGCGATATCAGCCGGGTTCAGGTATCAGGGCAGGTCTTCGCGCCGCAACAGGAACACGAACTGGTCGCCGCCCGCCGTATCCAGCCAGATAAACGGCAGGGCAGGGCAGGCCGCTTCGAGTGCGTCGCGGTTATGGCCGATTTCCACCACCAGCAATCCGCCGGGCTTGAGGTGGGTTTTGGCCGCCGCGAGAATGCCCCGCGTGGCGTCCAGGCCATCCACCCCCGAGCCCAGCGCCAGCGCAGGTTCAGCCTGATACTCCGGCGGTAGCGCGGCAACCGAGTCGGCATTGACATAGGGCGGATTGCTGATGATGAGATCGTACTGACGCGCGCCGAGCGCACTGAACAAGTCGGACTCGAACGGATGGATCCGCTCGCTGAGCCCGTAATCCGCACGATTTCGCGTCGCAACTTCGAGTGCGTCGGGCGACAGGTCGGCGGCATCGACTTCAGCCTCGGGAAACGCCAGCGCTGCCAGTATCGCCAGGCAGCCCGACCCGGTACACAGGTCCAGCACTGAGGTCACCTGCGCCGGATCTTCGATCCAGGGGGCGAGCTGTTCGCCTAGCAGTTCGGCGATGAAAGATCGCGGCACGATCACGCGACTGTCCACATAAAACCGCTGCCCCGCCAGCCAGGCTTCGTGGGTGAGATAAGCGGCGGGCAGACGTTCGCGCACCCGGCGCTCGACCACCGCCTGGACTTCCTCCGCTTCGCCGTGAGTCAGGCTGGCATCGAGAAACGGCTCCAGCCGGTCGAGCGGCAGATGCAGGGTATGCAGGATCAGGTAGGCCGCTTCGTCAAATGCGTTGTCCGAGCCATGGCCGAAACTGAGCCCGGCCTCGTTGAAGCGCGACACGGCAAAGCGCAGCCAGTCGCGCACGGTGATGAGGGATTCGGTATCGTCAAAGTGTTTCATGGTGCGTGCCGCCCTTTGATCGTCAGACCGCCACGTTCCGGCGAACGCAGCACGTGGCATGAGTAATGGAGAATCACGGGTAATGGAAAATCACGCCGTCAGCAGTTTTTCCAGGGTTTTGCCATAGATGACCGACAGCGGCTCGATGTTTTCCACCGCCACGTGTTCGTTCAGTTTGTGGATGCTGCTGTTGAGCGGGCCGAACTCGACGACTTCGCGGCAGATGTCGGCGATGAAGCGACCATCCGAAGTACCCCCGGTGGTGGACAGTTCGGGCGTGAGGCCGGTGACTTCCTGGATCGCCTCGGACAGCACCTCGCACAGGCGCCCGCGTGGCGTGAGAAAAGGCTTGCCCGACAGCGTCCAGTCGATGTCGTATTCCAGGCCGTGGCTGTCGAGGATTTCGTTGACCGCATCGATCAGGCCGTCGGCCGTGCTGGCGGTGGAAAAGCGGAAGTTGAACTGGATTTCCACCACGCCCGGGATGACATTGCTGGCGCCGGTGCCGCCGTGCATATTGGAAATCTGCCAGGTCGTCGGCGGGAAATAGGCATTGCCTTCGTCCCACATGGTGTCGGCCAGCTCGGCGATGGCGGGCGCGGCCAGATGGATGGGGTTGCGTGCCAGATGTGGGTAGGCGATGTGGCCCTGCACGCCGCGGACGCGCAGCGTGCCCGACAGCGAACCGCGCCGGCCATTCTTGATGGTGTCGCCAAATTCGGCCGCGCTGGTCGGTTCGCCGACGATGCAGTAATCGAGCAGTTCACCGCGCGCCTTCAACGCCTCGACGACTTTGACCGTGCCGTCGGTGGCCGGGCCTTCTTCGTCCGAGGTCAGCAAAAAGGCAATCGATCCGGCGTGATCGGGATGCGCCGCGACAAAGGCTTCGGCCGCAGTGACAAAGGCCGCGTCGGAGGTTTTCATGTCGGCCGCACCGCGAGCATAAAGCTTGCCGTCGCGCACCGTGGGCTCAAACGGATCGGACAGCCACTGATCGAGCGGGCCGGTGGGCACCACATCGGTATGCCCGGCGAAGCACACCACGGGTGCCGCCGTGCCGCGTCGCGCCCACAGGTTATCGACTCCGTTGTGGCGGTGGCGCTCGACGTGGAAGCCGATTTTTTCCAGCCGTGCAGCGATCAGGTCATGGCAGCCTGCATCGTCGGGCGTCAGCGAACGGCGCTTCAGCAAATCCACGGCCAGGTCATAGGTCTTACTGGTCATGCAGTGCGCTCCGGATGATGCCGTCGATGGCGGTTTCAATTTGCAGCGCGGCGGCTTCGCCCGCACTGCCAGCGGCCAGCACGGATGGCCGGGCAAAGTACACCGTGGACACGCCGTCCCGATGCGTCAGTGTAATGTGCAGCGGACACAAGGCCAGCAAAGCCGGATCGGCATTGGCGATGCGGTTGGTCACCACCGGATTGCAGAACACCAGGCTGCGCATGGTCGATAGCTGATTGCGGTTGTAGTCCGCCTCCAGTTTGTCTGCCATGCCTGCCAGCGAGCGGCCCATATTGGGTTCGAAGATCACGAAATAGCCACCGGCCTCCAGCCCATCATAGAGCCGCTGGTACGTGGCGTCTGCCGGTGACTTAACCGCGTATTCACGGATGGCGGGTGTGTCGGCCCAGGCCGGCAGGGCAAACAACAAGGCGACAAACAGGTAAAGATAAGGCATGAAAAACTCCGGATTACGGATGGAACACAGCGTGGTATTGCGCATCGGAAAAGCCCAGCACCACCTGGTCTCCCCGCTCCAGCACCGGACGCTTGATCAGGCTGGGTTTGGCCTGCATCAGCGCCAGCGCGCCGGCTTCGGTGCCCGCCGTGGCCTGCTCGGCCGGACTCAAGCCGCGCCAGGTGGTGCCGCGTATATTAAGCAGCGCCTGCCAACCGGTTTGCGCGGCCACCCGCTTCAGCCAGGCCGCATCGACGCCGGATTTTTTGAAATCATGAAACGCAACGTCATGGCCCTGTTCGGCGAGCCAGGCACGCGCTTTTTTGACCGTGGTGCAATTGGGAATGCCATGGAGTGTCATGCTGATTGATGTTGCCATATTGCGTTACAGGTCGCCCGTCGTTGCGAGCAGCGCGAAGCAATCCAGCCGCCACGGCCTGCATACTGGATTGCTTCGGCTTCGCCTCGCCGCGCATACTGGGTTGCTTCGGCTTCGCCTCGCAACGACGAAAAAAATGTCATGTGGTCCGGGAA
>JAJXUA010000125.1 GCA_021783275.1 Pseudomonadota bacterium | reverse complement strand
AACAACCACTTAAAACAAATCCGGCACGTAACGCCAGCCCAATTCTGCCCCCCCACCTGCAGCAAGACGCCATGCCACAGGATGGCTGCGCTCCCAGCCTTACTTCGCGCGCAGTCCGCTCCAGCCTTTGTCTTTCATGCACAGCAGCAGGCCGCGCGTGACCATCTGGGTTTGAGGGTCGGGCCGGTGCGCTTCGCCCAGGCGGGCTACGCAGGCGTCTGTATCAGCCTGCAGGCTGGCTGCGCCGCTGCCGGTTTTCCACCACGAGTTGACCTTGAACGTGTCCAGCAGGTCGAGGGCTTTCTTGACCGCTGCTGCGGCCGGCGACGCAGCCGGCACGGCGACCGGGAGACTGGCTGCGTTTTCGATTCTCTGGTTGCTGGGCAGGGCGGTGGCTTCGATCACCGGGTCGGCTTCATCCAGCGGCTCCATCTTGTCCAGGTTCTGGATGGCCCATCCCTTGTCGGCCATGCATTTCTCGATCGCTGCCGCATCGCCCGCGTTCGCCTGGCAGGATTTCTTTGCGGCTTCCAGATCGCCCGCACTGGCGCCGCGCTTGTAGGCCAGTTCGCCGCAGCCGCCCGACAGCAGCGCGGCCAGCAGCAGGCCGCAGCCGCTGCGAAGAAAACGGATTCGGGTGACATTCGGCTGCGTGTTCATGGGCTCTTCCAGGATCGTGTTTCGGTGCCGAAAATCTAACATCCAATCTAAAAATCAGTCACTTAAGCGTATACGTAAGATGACTTATTTCCCTCCCCGCGAGCCCTCGATAACCTGAGACCGTGTTCAAAAACTGAATGCGTTTTCGGGCAGTCAAGGTGCGTCCGGCACTGCAGTTCGGGTGACGGTATTTTTAATCAACGGGGAGTTGAAATGACATTTGAGTTCAAACGAAGCCAGCTACTGACGGCGATTGCGGCGGCGGTCATGTTGCCGGCCATGAGCGCCCATGCGGGCGGCACGATCACCTTTGGTGAGGATAAATCCATCAGCGTCGGGTTCGGCATGCGCGGCAGTTTCAGCAGCGTCGAAAACGCAGCGCCCAACGGCACGTCCAGCTCACAGGACTTCAGCCTGGACAGCGCCCGCATCTATCTGTCGGGCTCGCTGAACAAGAACATCAAGGGCATGCTCAATACCGAGAAGGATATCGCGGGCCAGGGTTTTCAGGCCATCGACGCGAACGTGCAGATCAGCGTCGCACCTGAGGTGACGATCTGGGCGGGCCGTTTCCTGTCGCCGAGCGACCGCGCCAACATGGCCGGTCCTTATTACTCGCTGGGTGGCGGCTACTGGTCGGGCATCGCGTCGCGCTACGGCTACAACGGCGGCTACATCGGTCGCGACGACGGCGTGGCAGTGGTGGGCAGCGCGATGGGCGGCAAGTTTGCCTATTCCTTCGGTGCCTTCGAAGGCAATACCGCGTTCCAGATCGCGCCGGTGGCGGTGGGCACGCGTACCGGATCGGATGGCCTGATGTACGCCGGCCGCCTGCAGTACGACTTCTGGGATGCCGAGCCGGGCTACTACGGCACCGGCAACTACCTGGGCGGAAAGGACATCCTGGCGATCGGCATTGCCGGCAGAACCCAAAAAAACGGTTCTGTTACTGATTCCGGAACGCCAGGGGTTCCGGGAGACGACGTGACAGGTGATTATTCTTCCTACAGCATCGACTTCCTGCTGGAGAAGAAAGGCGTCGGCCCCGGCGCGCTGTCGATCGAAGCGGCGGGTTACGACTACAACACCGACGACGTGTTCCTCAGCGAACAGGGCACGGCGTACTCGGCCGGCGTCGGTTACATCTTCGACCAGAAAGTGGGTTGGGGTCAGTTCCAGCCGTATTTCCGTTACCAGAAATTTTCTCCGGACAACGACATCGACACCAAGAAGTACGATCTTGGCGTGAACTATGTCATCGATGGCTACAACGCCCAGCTCAGCGGGTTTTACTCGAACACGGACGTGACCGGCGCCAGCGATGTGGATGCGTTCACCCTCGCGCTGCAAGTCCAGTTCTGACGAGACGGGATGGGTGCGGCCCCGCGCTGTACCCATCGTATCGAGGCTTTAAGACCATATTTCAGTTTTCCTTTGTCATCAGGAGTTCACCTCGAAAACCGTCGTGAATTCATGAGGTTGACCGTGCCCCAGGCATGCTGACATTGTCGGGCCAGGCTGGCCTGTCAGCCCTCGCCGCCGATCCCATCAAGGTCGGCATCATGCATTCCCTGTCCGGCATCATGCCATTCAAACCATCAGCGCCAGCACGCCGGTTGCGTGGTCGGCCGCACGTGGCTGATCAGGTTGACGCCATGGGTGCCCAGCGGAATCTCGAAATACAGTTTGCGCGCCAGCGCCATCATGACCGATTAGCGCGCACAACAATGAAGGTAAAACTCGCCGGCATGAGCGAAATGAAGGTCGATCCCGGAAAACCAAAATCATCACCGCGCGTCTGAAAACCATAAACATGATCGTCTTGATCATGCAATAAGCGTTCAATAGTTTGCGTGGCAGACAGGTCCGGCTTACGTCGAATTGCGTATTCGCCTGGACAGTACTAACCCCTACCATCATCAACCGAAACCCGGCATGACGCCGGCAAGTCTATTTGGAGAAAAGATGAGACACGGAGATATTTCCAGCAGCCGCGATTGTGTCGGCGTCGCAGTCGTAAATTACAAAATGCCGCGCCTGCACTCGCGCGCCGAGGTGCTTGCCAACGCCCGCGCCATCGCCGACATGGTCGTCGGGATGAAGTCCGGCCTTCCCGGAATGGACCTTGTGATTTTTCCCGAATACAGTACCCACGGCATCATGTACGACCGCGACGAGATGTACGCGACCGCGTCGACCGTGCCGGGCGAGGAAACCGAGATATTTGCCGAGGCCTGCCGCAAAGCCAAGGTATGGGGGGTGTTTTCGCTGACCGGCGAGCGCCACGAGAATCACCCTGACAAGGCTCCGTACAACACCCTGATATTGATGAACGACCAAGGCGAGATCGTGCAGAAATACCGCAAGATCATGCCGTGGTGCCCGATCGAGGGCTGGTATCCCGGCGACTCCACCTATGTCTCTGAAGGTCCCAAGGGACTCAAGGTCAGCCTCATCATCTGCGACGACGGAAATTATCCGGAAATCTGGCGCGACTGCGCGATGAAGGGCGCCGAACTGATCGTGCGCTGCCAGGGCTATATGTATCCGGCCAAGGAGCAGCAGGTGATGGTGTCCAAAACGATGGCGTGGATGAACAACGTCTACGTCGCGGTCGCCAACGCCAGTGGCTTCGACGGCGTGTATTCGTATTTCGGCCATTCGGCCATTGTCGGCTTCGACGGCCGAACGCTCGGCGAGTGTGGCGAGGAAGAAAACGGCATCCAGTACGCCGAGTTGTCAATGTCGCTGATCCGCGATACGCGCCGCAACGGCCAGTCGCAGAACCATCTGTTCAAGCTCCTGCACCGCGGCTACACCGGCGTCATCAACTCCGGTGATGGCGAGCGCGGCGTTGCCGAGATGCCGTATTCGTTTTACCGCACCTGGGTCAACGACCCCGAAGTCGCGCGCGCCATGGCCGAGGCGATCACTCGCCCGACCATCGGCACCGATGAATGCCCGATCGACGGCATTCCCAACCAGAGCACGCCACGCCACCGCTAAGCGGCCCGCTCAGGAAATGGCGTCACCTGCAACGGGTGCGCCTCGCTGCGGGCGTACACGCACCAAGCTGGGGTGACTACAGGCTTGGTGCGTGGTGGGCGCAAGCGCACACTCAAAGAACGCCATCGGAGCACTGGGTGTAGACATTCAGTTCTGATCTGACAGCTATCCTGCTTGAAGGTGCTGATTGTCAGGTCGGATCAGGTTGTCGATCTTGTCCTGCCACGCCTCCCTATCCAGCGAGCAAGGTTTGCGGAGGCGATCTTCCACCCGATTTCATCCTGCTGCCCGCCTTTCTTCGTCCGGCGAGCACCGATTCTATCTGCGCCGCAAGGCCGTGGTTATGCGCCACTCGACGGGGACGGCACCGGACTTAAGGGCATTATTTTCGTGGCGGTTGCGATGCTCGATACCGCTCTCTCGCCTATGCGTCATTTTACGTATTTCGATCACCCGTCATTGTCAGTAAGGTGTCATCACGTTGGCGGAAAACTTGATTCATACCGCCAGTCGAGACAACTTTATCCACTGCTGACAGGAGTCCCTGATGTCCGATTTCGATGAACCCCACGATCCGTTTTTAACCCGGCGCCGAATTCTTCAAGGTATGGCCGCGCTACCGCTGATCGGCTTGCCCAGGCTGGGTTTTGGTGCGCCGCTTCCAACCGCCAAGATCAATACGACGAATCTCGCAGTTACCGATACCGAAGTCACGGTAGGCCAGTTGCACTCGGCGACCGGCACCATGGCGATTTCGGAAACCGGTTCCATCCAGGCCGAACAGTTGGCGATTGACCAGATCAATGCGATGGGCGGCGTGCTCGGCCGCAAGATCAAGGTCATCAAGGAAGATGGTGCGTCCGACTGGCCGACCTTCGCTGAAAAGGCGCGCAAATTACTGGTGAGCGATCACGTTGCGGCAGTTTTCGGTTGCTGGACGTCGGCGTCGCGCAAGGCGGTGTTGCCGGTGTTTGAGAAGGAAAACGGCATGCTCTACTACCCGACTTTCTACGAAGGTCTGGAGCAGTCGAAGAACGTCATCTACACCGGACAGGAAGCGACCCAGCAGATCATCTGGGGACTGGACTGGGCGAAGAAGGAGAAAAAGGCCAAGACTTTCTTCCTCGTCGGGTCGGACTATATCTGGCCGCGCACCTCGATGAAAATCGCGCGCAAGCATATCGAAAACTTCCAGAAGGGCAGCATCGTCGGCGAAGAGTATTACCCGCTCGGCCATACCAACTTCAACTCCCTCATCAACAAGATCAAGCTGAAGAAACCCGACTGTGTTTATTGCGCCGCCGCGTGGGGATCCAACG
>JAJXUA010000039.1 GCA_021783275.1 Pseudomonadota bacterium | reverse complement strand
GCCATGGGCGGCGTCAGCCCGGCAGGTCAAGTTGGGTACTTTAGTACCGTAATACTCCGACAGGAACCCTAAATACGTGGAAGCTTCCACAGGAGACGCATCATGAAATCGTTCTGGCTTGCCTGCCTGCTGGGACTGGCGGGCTTTTCTGCGTTAGCCGCCAATCCCGTCCCCGCCGTGCCCTATGCGTTTGGCGTGCTGAACCAGCGCAGCCTGCAGCTGACCGCAGCGTACTGGAATCCGATCCTCGGCTATGTCACCGCCCGCACCGGCATCCCGCTGGAACTGCATATCGGGCGCACTGCCAACGAAACCACCGACAAAATCGTCCGGGGTGAAATTGACCTGGCCTATACCAACCATCTTTTTACGCCCAAGCGCAGCGCGCTGGGCTGGCGGGTTCTGGCACGCCAGGATTCCAAAGGCATACGCGGGCAGGTGGTGGTGCTGGCAAGCTCGGCAGCACGCAGGCTGGCAGACTTGCAGGGTCAGGCGGTGGCATTTGCCAATCCTTACGCCTATGCGGGCTATTACGTGCCGATGGATAGCCTGCTGCGGGCGAATGTGATGGTGACACCGGTCTTTGCCGGCAATCAGGAAGCGGCGATGGGGCAGTTGCTGGCGGGCCAGGTCGCTGCCGCCGGGGTGAACCATCAGGTGATGGCGGATTTTGCCCGGCGCAAACAGTTTCAGTACCGGGTACTGGCCGATTCGGAGCCGTATTTTGATCTGGCGATCATGGCGTCACCGCGTGTAAGCGAGGCCGATGGCGAAAAAATCCGCCGCGTGTTTGTCGGCATGAAAGATGACCCCGAAGGCGCGCGCGTGCTGGCGCGTGCCGCACAAGCGCTGGGGCAGGAGAAAGTTCGCGGCTTTGCGCAGGCCGACGACCGGGATTACGCCAACTATCAACGCTTTTTCAAGCAGACCCGTGTGCCTGTGAATGAGTGAGCCCACGCTGATCGGGCGGCTCAGCCTGCGCAGCCGCATTCTCGGTGCTGTGCTGGTGCTGGCGGCCATTTTGTATGTTGCGACCCTGCTGAGTGTGGGCGCTGCGCTACGCGATAGTGCCCGTCAGGCCCTCACTGCGGAAGCCGCACGTGAACTGGCTGCGCTGTCGAGTGCGCTGCAGGATAGTGTGCTGCTGCGCGATGTGACGGCGATCGACCAGGTTCTGCAGCAGCGGGTCGAGTCACCGCTGATTCTGAATACGGCATTCAGTGATGGACGGATCCATCTGCTCCATCACGATGACCCGCGCCCGAGCAATTACCCGGCCTGGTTTGGCGCGGTCAGCCAGCTCAAGGATGTAGCGGCCACAGGCGAATTGATACTGGGTGGCGTGCGTTACGGCGAGCTCGACGTGACACTCAGCGCGGCGGCCGAGATCGAGGCGTTGTGGAAGCTGGCCCTGCGCTACAACCTGATCGTGGGGCTGGGTCTGCTGCTGCTGACTGGGATCCTGCATGGAGTACTGGTCGCTAATCTGCGTGGCCTGCATGCCCTGCAACGTGCGGCGGGCGCGTTCAGTCGCAGTGACTACACGGCACGCGTGGAAATGACCGGCGTTTCTCCGCCCGAAGTGCGCGATACCAAAGTGGCCTTCAATCACATGGCGAGCCATCTCGATGGTCTGATGGCGGAGCTGGCCGATGAGCGCGGCAAACTGCTGCATGAAAAAGAGCGCCTGCGGGTGACGATTGAGTCAATCGGCGACGGCGTGGTCGTGACCGACGCTGAAGGCCGGATCGAATTCATCAATCCTGCAGCCGAATCATTGCTGGCGCAGAGCAACGCTGTGGTAGTCGGTCACCCGGTGTCCGAAGTGATGAAAATGTTCAACGAAGAGAGCCAGGCTGAAGTCACCAGTCCGATTGAAATCGCCCTGCGGCGCAATGTGGTGGTGGCGCTCGATAACCATACGGAGTTGATGCGCCGTGATGGCGTGCAGATTGCGATACGCGATACCGCTGCGCCGATTCGTGATCCTGCCGGCAAGGTCATCGGCGGCATTCTGGTGTTTCAGGATGAATCCGAGCGACGCCATCTGATACAGCGCCTGGCCTGGCAGGCCGAGCGCGATCATCTCACCGGCCTGTATAACCGGCGTTCGATCGAACAGCGACTGGAAGCGGCATTACATACCGTACGTACCGAGCAGCGGAAATTCGTTTTCTGCTATATCGATCTGGACCGGTTCAAACTGGTCAATGACACCTGTGGCCATCGCGCCGGTGATGCCTTGCTCCAGCGCCTGACCGCCATCATGGCGCGCAGACTGGAATTGTCGAGTCATTATCTGGGCCGGCTGGGTGGTGATGAATTCTGCATCCTGTTTCAGGACCTGTCGCTGCCGGATGTCATTTCCGAAGTGCAGGCGTTTCGCGATGAAATCAGCCGTTTCCATTTTGAATGGGAAGGCAAGCATTTCCAGGTGGGCGTCAGCTTCGGCATTACCGAATTGCACGGCGAAATGACCGATATCGGTGAAATCCTGGCGCAGGCCGATACTGCCTGTTATCACGCCAAAGACCTCGGCGGAAACTCCATCCAGGTGTACGAGCATACACATCCGGCATTGCGAAAAATTACCGATGAAATGCAGTGGGTGGTCGAAATTTCCCGCGCGTTCGAGTCGAACCGCTTTCTGCTGTACCGCCAGGAAAAAGTGGCACTGGTGCAGGGCAACCCGATCAGATATTACGAAGTACTCATACGCCTGCGCGGCGAAGATGGCAGTCTGATCACGCCGGGGGCGTTCATTCCTGCCGCCGAGCGCTATGGCCTGGCCGCCAGTTTTGATCGCTGGGTGATCCGCAATCTGTTTGCCTACCTGGATACCCATCCTGATGATCATGCATCCTACGCGGTCAATCTGTCGGGCCGCAGTGTGGGGGAGGGCAGCCTGGCCGGATTCATCCTGGATGAGCTGGCCATGCATAACTTCGATCCCGCACGCATTTCATTCGAAATCACCGAGACTGCGGCCATCGACAGCCTGGATGAATGTGAAAAACTGATTCTCGCGCTCAAATCACGCGGCATGCATTTCGCGCTCGATGATTTTGGCAAAGGACAATCGTCGTTCGGCTATCTCAAACGGCTGCCGGTAGACATGCTGAAAATCGATGGCGACTTTGTGCGCGGCGTCGATACCGACCGCGAAAAGCAGGCCATCGTCAAAGCCATGAACACCCTGGCGCACGAGCTCGGTATCACCACCGTCGCGGAACAGGTGGAAACCGAGGCGGAACTGGCTCGTATCCGCCATATCGGGGTGGATTTCGCGCAGGGCTACTGGCTGCACCGGCCCGAGCCGGTGCTGGCTACAACAAGCAATTAACGGTCGCGCAAGTCGGCGTAAAGCGCGAGGTACGCGCCCACGACTGCTGACTCGGAATGCTGGGCCATCAATGTTTCCCATCCAGCATTCAGCAGCTTTTCCCGTCCGGCGGTGTCCAGGTTCAATGCCGTCAGCAGTGTGCTGGCCAGCGTGCCGGGATCGGCCAGCGGAGTCAGTAATCCATTCACCCCATCCTGAACCAGCTCCAGCGGCCCTTGCGCGCGCGTGGACACCAGCAGCGCCTTGTTGACCCAGGCTTCCAGAATCACATTGCCCAGCGGTTCGTGCACCGATGCACAGACGAACACATCGGCCAGCTGATAATACGGTGCGGGATCCACTTGCCAGCCCGCCCAGTGGACGCGTGTGCTGATTCCGAGTTGATCGCTCAAGGCTGCTAGCGCAGCGCGTTCCGGGCCATCGCCCACCATCAGCAAGCGCAGCGGCTGATCCTCAATGACCTCAGGCAGCCGGGCAAACGCCTGCAACAGATCCTGCCAGCCCTTGTTGGGATGCAGTCGCCCCAGACCCAGCACGACTCGACTGCCCGACAGGCCCAGCTGCGCGCGCAGCGCGTCGAGATCGGCTGGGTTCACCCGCGCTGGCGTGTCCACAAAGTTGCCTATGTGAAACGCACGCTCGGCGGGCAAGCCTCCCTGATTGACCAGATAGTCGAGGATGCCCTGGGTATTTCCGACCCAGGCGTGGGCATGACGATAGCTTTTGAGATTATAAAATCCGCCCAGACGGGCGATATGGACGGGTTTTTGACCGCGTGCAAGATGCAGCATGCGGGTTGCGCGCCCCATGTAGGTTTGCACGATGTCCGGCTGAAAGTCGGCGATGTGGCGGCGTATGCGCCAACGCGAATACACGTCCCACCCCCCCAGCATGGGCGCATGATAGTGCGGGATCGTGGTGTCAATCGCCCGGGCAATTTCGCCTCCCGCGACGGTGATCGCAGCCACAGGCGCACCGTGCCGTGCAAGCGCATTCACCAGACGGATGCAGAACCGTTCGGCTCCCCCCAACCCCTTGCCGCCGATGATATGCAGGCTGCGCGGCAGAGGCGCGCTCAAAATGGAAGCGCGAGCCCCGGTGCAGACTCGTGGATCACGCGGCGGAAGTCGGCCTGGATTTTTTCCAGCGCGGCCCGGGTGTCGGCTTCAAAACGCAGCACGATGACCGGCGTGGTGTTGGAAGGCCGGGCGAGACCGAAGCCGTCGGCATATTCAACACGCAGGCCATCCAGCGTGATCACGTCCTGCGCATCGGGGAATTTTGCGGTTTTTTGCAGCGTATTCATCAGCGCGTAGTGTTCGCCTTCGGCCATTTTGATGTTGAGCTCGGGCGTGTTCACGGTGTCCGGCAGGCTGCGCAGGGTGGCATTCAGGTCAGCCTGTTTGCTCAAATATTCGAGCAGGCGCGAACCCGCATACAGTCCATCGTCGAAGCCGAACCAGCGTTCCTTGAAGAATACGTGGCCACTCATTTCACCCGCGAGTAGCGCGCCGGTTTCTTTCATCTTGGCCTTGATAAAGCTGTGGCCGGTTTTCCATAACGTCGGCTTGCCGCCGCGCGCGCGTATCCATGGAAAGAGATTGCGCGTGGACTTCACGTCGAAAATGATTTCCGCGCCGGGGTTACGCGAGAGCACGTCGTCGGCGAACAGCATCAATTGGCGGTCGGGGAACACAATCGTGCCGTCCTTCATCACCACGCCCAGCCGGTCACCGTCGCCATCGAAGGCGAGGCCGATTTCAGCGTCACTGGTTTTCAGGCGTGCGATCAGGTCGGCAAGATTCGCAGGTACCGACGGGTCGGGATGATGGTTGGGGAAATTGCCATCGACTTCGCAGTACATTTCTTCGACTTCGCAGCCGAGCGCGCGGTAGAGCGGCCCGGCAAACGCGCCCGGTACACCGTTGCCGCAATCGACGATGATCTTCATCGGCCGCGCAAGCTTGATGTCCGAAACGATGCGGTCGTGGTACGCGCCCGCGATGTCGTGGGTGCGGTAGCCGCCTGCGCCGTGCACGAGATCGTTATCGACCAGACGCTGACGCAGTTTCTGGATGGTCTCGCCCGAGAGCGTCTCGCCGCCGAGCACCATTTTCAGGCCGTTGTAATCGGGCGGGTTGTGGCTGCCGGTGACCATGACCGCGCTGTTCGTGCCGAGCTGGTACGCAGCGAAATACGTCATCGGCGTGGCGACCATGCCGAGATCGACGACGCCGATACCGGCCTTCTGGATGCCACGCGCCAGCGCAGCGGCAAGGTCGGGGCCGGACAGGCGTCCGTCACGGCCGATGCAGATTTCTTTTTGTCCGCGCGCGAAGGCTTCCGAGCCGATAGCGTGGCCGATGGCTTCGGTGATGTCTGGCGTCAGGGTTTTGCCGACGATGCCACGGATGTCGTAGGCCTTGAAGATTTCCTTGGGGGTGTCCACTGCGTGCTCCGGAAAAGGTGAGGCTGAGTCGAGCCGGGTTCGACTCCAAGCTTTCCGGATTCTAATTCGCTTCCATCGATAAGCAATACTCCCGCTGCCGGAAAGCTGTGGAAAAATGATTAACCGCCAGCCGGGATGCACGCACTGGGGGGCGTGTCATTAGCATGACTTACTCCTTCAAGTCGGAGTAACGGATTAAACAATCAGGCGGGTGAGGGGATGCCGAGAGCCGCCTGCTGCAATGCGGCACGCGCCGAAGTTGCAAAATCGGCCCAGGGAGCAAAGCGCAGCGCGGATTCGAGGTGGTCGCGGGCACGTGCGTGGGCGCCCTGTTTGAGCGCGATCATGCCGGCGTGATAGTGCAGCTTGGGGTCGCGCACACCTACCGTCAGCGCGCGATCTATCGCCTGTCGTGCTTTTTCGAAATGACCGTTGCGGTAGAGCGCCCAGGCGTAGGCATCGAGGGTGAGCACATCCTGTCGCCGGGCGATTTCGGTTTCGGCCAGCTTCAAGGCGTCTGCCGGGCGTTGCGCGTAGTCGGCGTAATACGCGATCAGTTCGCGGTTGGCGTTGTCCCACGAAGCGCTTTCGGCCAATGCGGCACCGGCAAACTTCCCGAATACCGCAGACGCTTCGGTAGCGTGTCCGTTCTGCGCCAGAACTTCGCCCAGATAAAAGAAGTTTTCCGGATGCGGCGCCACTTCGACATGCTGACGCAGCAGGGTGATCGCTTCGGCGGGGCGGCCTTGCGCCTGCCGCACTTTGGCGAGTTGTGCCAGCGCATAGTGATAGTCAGGAAACTGCTGCAACGCCTGTTTCAGCAAGGCATCGGCATAGGTCAGCTGATTGTCCAGCAATTGCAGGTGCGCCATGTGGGTGAGCAGCCAGGCGCGGTCTTCGCGTTCGCTCGGTGGGGTGCGTTGATACGCCTGTTCCATCAAATCGAGGCTGCCGGAGATATCGCCAAACAGTTCACGCAGGTGCGCGGCGCGGGTGAGCCCCGGGATATTGCCGGGACGCAGATCAAGCATCCACTGGGCCGCACGCTCGGCCTCGGCATAGTTGCCCAGTTCGACCTGGGCGTCGGCAAGAAAACCATAGACCTGTACGTCGTCGGGCACTTCCTTGTTCAGGGCCTGCGCCGCTTTCAGCGATTCGGCGAATTCGTGCTGACCCAGCATGACCCAGATTTGAACTTTGCGGGCTTCAAGATTGCGGGGCGACAGTTTCAGGGATTGCGCAATGGCGGCTTCGGCCTGCGTGTAGTAGCTGGTGTCGGCGGTTTCACGCGCGCGTTGTGCCAGCGCCATGGCAAGCTGGGCGTGGGTTTGATAATGCTGCGGATTTTTTTTGATCGCAGCACGTGCCAGGGTGATGCGCTGTTCGGCGGGAGTGGCTTCGGCAGATGCCGTCAGGACAGCTCCATGGGACAGTCCACTTAACAAAACGAGATTGAGTAACAGGATAGAGAATTTCATTGCGATGCCTTTTGAGCGTTGCATTCCAGCCGCTGGCACGCCGTGCCAGCGGCGAGCAGCTTACTGCGGGCAATCCGCCCCGCCGCCTGCGGTGCACCCCGGTTCACCGGGGTCGATATGGCGACGGTCGCGGCCTGAGGGCGCTTCGCCGACATAGGGGAAGCTGGTCTTGTACGCCGCGTCGTTGACGTTGACGCCATCGCCGAGTCTGCCGCCGATGTTGGCGTCAAATCCCGGGAAGGGCGCCGCGAGTACGCCGCCTACCACCAGCCGCAGCGCGACATCGGTCACGTCGTCGAAGACGCGGCGACCATTGGGGAAGCCTGCGCCGTCGCCGCCCAAGAGACCGAGGCGACTGGCCGAAGCCGGGTCGGTGGGGGCGACGCCGGTGTTGAGTCGCAACAGATCAGCCACCGGGCCGGGCGGAGTACCGGCGGCGGCAATCGGCGCGGCATAGGTCACCACAGGCAGCAGATCAACACGCGGCGCAGCCGGGCTGGCGACAACGCCACCGGTCAGCGCATTGATGACGCGCGGCAAGGCCGGGTCGAGCAGGAAGCCGGCGAACTGGCTATCGTTCTTGGGTTGATCCATGCTGAAGCGGTCTTTCGATCCGGTGCCGATCAGCAATTCGTTGATGAGCGGATTACCCATGCGCTGCACTTGCCGCCATGCGCCGGTATTAGCCATAGGCAGGGGCGAGCGTCGTACGGTCACTTGCGGGCGTGAAGTCGTCGCCCACACACCGATGGTGGCCGCCGGTGAGCTCGCTGCTTCAATGGCGCCGGTGCGGGTAAGCATTGCGACCGGGACTTCGAGTGCCAGGTGGTTGACGGCAAACCCCGACACGGTATCCGGCGCGATGTTTTCGGCGGCGGCGTCCTGTGCGGCAGACAGCACCGGGAAGGCATGGGTGTTGAAGGTGTCGAATGCGCCGCCGAGATCAATCCAGAACGCATCGTCGGTGGTGCCGGCAAACGCTTTCACGCTATTGGGCAGGGTGTGGATCGCGGCCTGGTACAGCGCGCTGTAGTTCATGGTACGCGGGCCGACATTGGCCGGCACGGCGGGCAGGTTCTGCGCCAGTACCTGGCGTGAAAGCACTCTTCCAGCGGCGTTGTATTTCACCATCGTGACGGAGTAACGCTGGATTTGCCCCAGCCCGGCGTCATCGAAACTGTCGATCTGATCCGGCACGATGGGCGTGCCAGCGGGAACAGGTGCCGGAGAATTGGCGGGCGACACTGCGCCGCCGGGGACACCTGCATACACCTGAAACAAACCGGGGAGGCGCTGTTCGGTGGTGAAACGGAATTCGAACACGATGTCCTGTTTGGCATCGTGATTGTTGTCGATTTTTAGTTCGTAGAGGATATCGGGATCGAAGGGAAACCAGTTCGGGCCATTGGCCGGTTCCAGCAGTGGATCGACACCCATGATGAGCGTGACCTTCGGCGTGGCTTCGCCGCTATAGCTGCGGAAAGCGTACACGTCAGTGATATCGGCTTTGTGATCGAGTGCTGTAATGGGGGCTTCACGGTGGTTGGCGGCGTGTGACAGGCTGGTGCAGGCCAGCGTGAGCGCAAGACTTAGCAGGGTGCGTTGCATGATTCCTCCTCGAAAAGAATAGCGGCGCACGATGCGCCGTATCCTGTCCTTACGTGGAGGTCGCAGCAACCGGATGCAGGTCAGCCCCCGGAATCCGAAAAGAATTCCAGCAGCCGTTGCGGCAGCCAGCGCATGTTGCCGGGAAACGGGCCGCTGGGAAACGCCACGTGCCCACCGTTGTCCGGCTGCTCCAGCATGACTGCAGGCGACACCTCGTCCGGAACGGGTAGGGCGTTGGCGGGGAGAAAAGGATCGTTGCGTGCATTGAGCACCAGTGTGGGTACGCTGATCGATTTCAGTAGCGGTTTGGCCGAGACGCGATGCCAGTAATCATCCGCATCGCGAAAGCCATGCAGGCGCGCTGTCACCAAAGTGTCAAATTCGCGGAAGCTGGTGGACTGGCGAATGGCGTCAGCGTCGAGTGTGCCGGGGAAGGCTTCGGCTTTGCGCAGGGCTTTCTGGCGCAATGAAATCAGGAAGCGCGCGGTGTAAACCTGACGGTTGAAACCTTGGTCGAGTGCATTTCCGGCTGCGGTGAGATCAACTGGCGCCGACACGCCAGCGGCGCGATCAACCAGCATTTTCGCGTCGGCACCGGCTTCGCCCAGCCATTTCAGCAGGGCGTTGCCGCCGAGCGAGACGCCGGTGGCATACAGCGGCGCGGCGGGGTGCTGCGATTTGACGTGGCGCAGGATGCGCTCGATTTCTTCGCTGTCTCCGGCGAAATAGGCGCGCGGCAGACGATTGTCTTCGCCCGAGCAGCCGCGGAAATGGGCGACGACACCGGTCCAGCCTTTTTCGCGGACGGCCTGCATCAGGCTGCGGGCGTAGTGGCTGGATGAATCGCCTTCCAGTCCGTGAAACAGCACCACGACCGGTGCATCCGGCTTGCCGTCTACCCAGTCAAAATCCAGAAAATCGCCATCAGCCAGTTCCAGCCGTTCACGGCGATAGTCCACCGCAGGGACGGGGATGAAGAGGCTGGTGTAGATGGTTTGCAGGTGGCCGCCAGGCAGCCAGGCGGGTGCAAGGTAAGTGCTATCGACGGCGTGGGCGGGGGCGGACATGGCCGCCATCATGGCGGCGCTGCCCAGCAACATACAAGTCCGGCGTATCAGCGCCGTGCAGGCCGCATTTCGGCGGCACCACGCACAAACAGCAAGCAGCCATCCTGCGAAGTGAGTGCGCTGTGCGGTTTGCCCTGCGGGGCAAAATGGTAATCGCCCGCGCGGCAGAGTACGCCATTGATGGTGGCATCGCCTTCCAGAATCAGGCTTTCCTCGTCCAGTGCATGGGCGTGCGACGGGATCCGCGAGCCCGGCGCCATGCGCAGCAGATAGGAGCGGCTGTCGCCGTCCTGGCGCAGCAATTTGAGTTCGACACCGCGCAGTAACCGGATCCATTCGCCTTCGTGACTGTGCACAAACAGGTAATCATCAATCGATGAGTGTACCCGCTGGAATAACTGCTCGCGTATCCGCGCGACGGTTTCGGCATCGGGCGTGACCGATGGACCCGCAGTGGCGAGTGCTTCCAGTAGCGACGGATCAAGGACGGAAGGAGTGTTGGGCTTGTTCATGTTCGGGCCTCATACGGGGCAAAGTGCACGCCGCAAACAATCCTGCGCGCGTTTGAGATGGGATTTGACCGTACCGAGAGGCAGCCCGGTATGGTCACTGATTTCCTGATGCGACAAGTCCCGGTAAAACGCCAGCGCGACCAGCTGGCGCTGGATCGGGGTCAGCCGTGTCATGGCCTGGCGCAGCGAGCTAGAACGCTCACCGTCCAGCAGATGATCCAGCGGCGACGTGTCGGGTGTGTGTTCGTTTTCCAGCAGCACTTCGGGATCGGGGCAGTACATCACCGAGTCGAGACGGCGCAGGGCATCAAGCGCGCGGGTCCGCGTCATGATCATCAGCCAGGCCATGGGCTGGCCGCGCTGGGCATCGTAGCGGCGAGCCTCGCGCCAGCATTGCCAGTAAGTCTCGGTGCACACGTCTTCGGCCAGGTCGTGCCGCCCGGTGATTTTCAGCGCCAGTCCATACACCCGCGACAGGGTGCAGTCATAGAAGCGCGACAACGCCGCTTCATCACCTTCGGCGATGCGCTCGATCAGGTCTTCCAGTAATACGACGGGCTGTGCCGTGTCAGCAGTGGCGGGCTCGGGGTGCATGCGCGCCAGTATAGCGGTCGTGTCGATCAGGCTCGGCGGATAACTCATGTGAACTCGGTTGTGAGATTCATCGGAATGTCATCAATACGCGTGCCCCAGGTGGATTGGATGCAGCAGACTTTTTGCATCCGCATGTGCCGGGCACGCGTAATCGCAATGAATACAGGAGAGTGATCATGGCTAACAGCGCGCATCGCGGCTGGCATATGTGGATGTGGCTGGTGTGGGCAGGGGCTGCCACCGCCGCGCCCTCCATCGAGTTTGTGTCTGTGCCAGCCGGTGAGTTTGTAATGGGCACACAGGATATTGGCGAGATCGCGTTTGAGCTGCCCGATGGTGACACCCGGGTGGTTGAGGACGAAACCCCGGCCAGACGGGTGAAAATCAGTCGGCCTTTCGAGCTGTCACGCACCGAGATCACGCAGGGGCAGTGGTTTGACCTGATGCAGTCCCGCCCCGGGCCGGAAGCCCTGTGGCAACGTCCGGATTGGCGCGTATTGCCGGTGGTGTCGGTCAGCTGGCACGACGCCGGGCGATTCATTGCGCGGCTCAATCAGCACGCGCGCACCACCCGCTACCGCTTGCCGACCGAAGCCGAATGGGAATACGCCGCACGCGCAGGCTCGACTGGCCCCAGGCCGTTTCCGGCCGCAGCACTGGGTGACCATGCGTGGACACTGGGCAACTCTGGCGATGCGCCGCAGCCGGTGGCGACGCGCCAGCCCAACGCCTGGGGTCTGTACGACATGCTGGGTAACGCATGGGAATGGGTGGGGGATCGTTACGCTGCCGATGCCTATCGTGAATTGCCTGCGGCCGATCCGGACAATCAGCAGCAAGGTGACAAACGCGTACGACGCGGTGGCTCCTATCACTGCGCGCCGCATCTGGTGCGCCCGGCCTATCGCGCAGCGGATGCGCCCGGGACGCGTTACTCGGTGCTGGGCTTCAGAGTGTTGCGCGAAATCCACTGATAGCCGTTTTCTTTTGCGTTCTCTGCATCCGGCAAGTCTGCGCGGCGCGTAACGGGCGTGCAGTACCAACCCATTGGAGGAAACAGCATGAGAATGAAATCAGTGTCGGCGTGTCTGGCAGGCATACTTGTATCGGCAGGGCTTGCGGGCCATGCCGCAGCCGCCGGGTTCAGCAACAAACTGCTCGCCACCGGCGGCGTATCCACCGTTGAAGGCTCGGCCGGTGGCGGTCTTGCCACCTGGGCACTCATCGCGGGCTACGGCACCGATACGCAGATCGGCGCAACCGTCCACGCCACCGGCGTCAATCTGGATGACTACGAACTGCGCAGTTATGGCGTCGCCGTTGGAATTTTTGATCGCGTCGAGCTGTCGTTCGCGCACCAGGAATTCAATACCCAGAACGTGCTCGTCCCGATCAGTGCGACCTTGCGCAACCACAAACTCGAACAGGACGTGTTCGGCATCAAGGTGCGTCTCATCGGCGACGCGATTTATGACCAGGACAGCTGGATGCCGCAGATCGCCGTCGGCCTGCAATACAAGGATAACCAGGACGACACCGTCATCCCGTTCCTGAATGGTGCGCTCGGCAGCAACATCGAGAACAGTGGCACGGATTTCTACGTCGCCGCAACCAAGCTGTATCTCGACCAGAGCGTGCTGGTCAACGCCACGCTGCGCCTGACCAAGGCCAACCAGTTCGGCCTGCTCGGTTTCGAAGGTCCGGACGGCGACAGCTATCAGCCGGAATTCGAAGGCTCGATTGCGTATCTGCTGCGCAAGGATCTGGCGGTCGGTGCAGAAATCCGCACCAAACGCGGCAATCTGGATAACCCGGGCCTGAACCTTAGCGAAGACAATGCGTACGACGTGTTCGTCGCCTACTTCCCGACCAAAAACATTGCGATTACCGCAGCCTATGTCGATCTCGGCGAAATTGTCGGCGCCCTGACCCAGAACGACTCGCAACGCGGCGGCTTCCTGTCGCTGCAACTCGGCTTTTAATCCGGAGAATGACCATGCTGAAATCTGAATTTTCCCTGCGCCGCGCGCTAGCGTCGGTGGTCCTGCTATGCAGCTTTGGACTGGTTCCAACGGGCGGCGCACACGCCGCAACCACCGACTGGGACGCACTGGGCGGGCGCGATGTTGTTACGACCTTCACCACTGATGCTGTCAACCGCTGGCGCAAGAATCCCGTGCTAGTGCAGTTTGCCCAGACTGACGACGCCAAGGCGGCTCGGCTGGTGGTTTTTCTGGTTGAGCAATTCTGCGCAGAAACTGGTGGTGGCTGCACCTATCCCGGCAAGAACATGACCGAAGCGCACAAGGGCATGAACATCACGACGGCACAATTCAACGCGCTTGCGGAAGATCTGCAATTCGCGATGGATGCTGCCAATGTCCCATTCCGTGCGCAGAACAAGCTGCTGGCCAAACTGGCACCAATGTTGAAGGATATGAAGGGACGCTGAGTCCGGACTGCTGGCCGGACGGAGTTGGGCCGCGCCGCTGTGGCGCGGTTTTTTATTTCAGGCTGTCGTGACGGAACAGGCCGCTCGCAGTAGCGGCTGCTGACTGAAGCGTCAGTGACTCAGTGCAGTACGACCGGAGCCACTCGGGCAGGTGCGCCGCCGCCAACCTGCATCGGCGACGCGTGATGCAGCACCATGCGCCAGTGACCGTCTTGCTGAGTAAAAAGATTGGTTGCGAGTATCGGCGGCCGGGGTTCGGTCTCGTGACCGATGATCAGGTACTCGCGCACGATGCGGATCACGTGCCCCGGGCTGCGGATTTCGTGCGCGAGTTCGGTCTGCACGCGAAACTGTCCGGCGGCTTCGAACATGCTGCGCCAGCCAGCGGCGACGGCTGCACGCCCGTTCAGCGGTGCGACCAGAGGATGGATGCAGGCAATGTGTTCGTCGTGTGCCCAGACGTCCATCATGGCATCGAGGTCGCGGGTTTCGAAAGCCGCGTAGAACGCGGCTTCGGCAGCTTCAGGCGTAGGGTAGCGCTGGTCAGGCATCGGGTCAGTATAGCCAGTGCAGGCTGGCACCCAAAACCGTGCGCTCATACCCGGAGCCACCGCCAGTGAGGCTGCGGCTGTCGCTGCCACTCGCATGGACGCGGAAGAAAAAGTCAGACGTGAATGCGCGTTCGGCAGAGAGTTCCCACTGGGTGAGATTGCTGTTGCTGCCCGGCGATTCGCTGAGTCGGCCGAGCGCCAGCCGACCGGCCAGCAGCCAGCCTCCAGTATGGTATTCGGCCTGCACGAATGCCTTGGCTTCGCGGTAGGTTTCAGGATTGTAGTAACCGCGTGCGATGGTCGGATCACTGTCGGTGAAGTGCAGCACTTCGAGACCGGTAATGATGCGGGGCGCATCCGCCAGCCAGGTGTAGGCGAGTCTGCCGAGTGCACGGCGGCGCTGATTGCCGTCGTCAAAATCTAGTACAGCAGTGCCGAGCGTGGCGAGCCAGCGAGGGGCAAAACGCCAGTCTGCCCCCAAAGTGAGGTAATTGAATTCGACCTGCTGTTGCAATGCCGTGGTCGTCTCGACGACATCGTTGCCGGCTTCGACATCAATGCGCCAGAAATCTGCTGGCAGCCACTTGGCAGCCAGTTTCCAGGCAGCGGTTGTCCATCCGTCGTAGTCGCGCACGCCCGCGCTCAATGACGGCTGGAATACCCCCCGGGTTCCGCCGAATACGGAACTGGCACGCAGGAGAAACTGTTGCCCGTCGATGCGCACCGTGTTCTGTTCGATACGCGCCAGGCGTACGCTCGCATCCAGAAGCGCAGCGCCGCGATGCGGTTGCCAGCCGAGCGTGAGTGCATGGATATCGAGTGAATCGCTGTCGTGCGAGGATTCGATTTCGCTGCGCAGGTGCGATGCCGTATCCCGGCGCAGCACCTGCCGCAGATCATCGGCGTCGGGAGCATTGCCAAGAGTTTGCAATGCTGCAGCGTCCTGTCCGGACCAGCGCAGCGCGCGTGCCCGTTCCGGACGCGTGTCCTGCGCAAGCGCGGCGTTATCGGCCACGGCGGCAGCATACTGACGGGTAGCGGCCTGATGGGCGCCGCGTTCATTCAGGGCGCGGGCAAGTCCGATGCGGATTTCGTTATCGTCGGCGTAACGCTGGGCAAGCCCGGTGTAGCGTTGTAATGCCGTTTCGGTCTGGCCCTGCCACAGGGCAAGCCGCGCGGCAGCCTTTTGTGCCTTGATGTCGTCAGGGTCGAGAGCGAGCATCTGATAGACCGCTTCGGCCTCGGGCAAGCGCTGTAGCGCAATCAGACTTTCGGCGCGGCCATGCTGCGCATCGCGGCGCAAGGCGGGTTGCTGCGCGGCTTCGTCAAACCAGGGCAGTGCCGGGTCAGGTTGCCCATGCCAGAGTAGCTGCCAGGCCAGAGGCAGGGCAACGTCGCTGCGCCGGTCGGAAAAACGTGCAGCGACGGTCTGATAGTGGTGAATCGCGGCGTCATGACGGTCTGCCCAGGCGTGAACCCGTGCAGTTTCGATCAGCAGATCAGCGTCGTCTGGGTGTTGCGCGACGAGGCGTTCCAGAATTTCGATCGCCGCAGGGTAGTTTTTCTGCTCGACCCAGGCGCGTGCGGTGTCGCGCTCCGAGGCCAGAGCGGGCAGGCTGAGGGCAAGCCCCAGCGTAAGGACCAGGCGGCAGATCACGGGGCGAATACCTTGCGTGCAGTGCGCCAGCGTATGGCCTGCCGGCTGGGGCGTTTGAATAGCCAGCCGATGGAGATGAAATGGGTGAGCGCAAGTATCATCCAGTACACGATGGGGTAATAGACGGCGTAGGGGTAATACTTGATCGTATCGGGATCGTATCTGCGATCCATCAGGGTGCCGGTGAGCAGCTGCATCATGGCCAGAGTGGCAATGACCATGCCCCACAGATTGGGGATGGGGTGCGCGCCTACCGGGGGATATCCCGCCGAGTAAGACACCGCCCAGAGTGTGGTGAGCGAGACAAAGCAGATCGCCCACAGGATCGACAGCGAGGATTCAATGAAAATCGGCCACATCCGGCGAAAACGCCAGTGCGCCATTACGTCGCGGTGCTTGTGCAATACCTGCATCAGTCCGCGTGACCATCGACGACGTTGACTGATGAGACCACGCAGGGTCGAGGGCACGGTCATCCAGACCCGTGCGCTGGGCTCGTAGCGCACGTCCCAGAAACGCTTTTGCAGTTTCCAGGTCAGTTCGATGTCTTCGGTCGGCATCTCGGGCGAGAAACCGCCGACGTCGAGAATCGCCGATTTCCGGAAGGCGGCGACCACGCCGGAAACGGTCATGATGCGCCCCCAGATACGCTGGGAACGGCGCAGCAGACTGACGATAGAGGTGAATTCGATCAGTTGCAGGCGTGCCAGAAAGGTATCCACATTCTTGACCCGGGGGTTTCCTGTTACAGCAGCCACGCGTGCATGGTCAAAATGCGGGACCATACGCTGCAGGATGTCGGGTTCCGGCTCGGCGTCGGCGTCGATTATCAGCACGATGTCACCGTTCAGACAGGCCATCGCATCGTTGAGCGCCATGGCCTTGCCTTCATTTTGTGCCTTGTGAATTTGCCGGACCTTGCCCTCGGCAACGAACGCTTCGACCACCTGTAGTGTTTCGTCAGTAGAGCCATCGTCGATGACCACCACTTCGTAATTTGGGTAGTCGATTGCGCAGGCAGCACGGAGTGCATCGCCAATCACGCGCGCTTCGTTGTGCGCGGGGATCAGGACAGAGACGAACGGGGTGTTGGCGAGCGGGGTGGGGGGGTGCGGTGACTCCCAGCGAACACGAAAAAAGACTGAAGTGGTGATCCAGATTATGCTGGTCACGATGGGGTAGGCGGCGAAGTAGATCATCGCCAGCCAGTACAGTGTGCTGTGCTGAACTGCAGCGAGAAAATCAATCATGAGCGGTCTTCTGATCAGGGCTGCGAAAATGCTTACCAGCAGGAGAGCGCTCGATGACGATACGGGCGGAGGTCTTTAACTGCGTGAAATCGGCGTGCACCGCACTGCCCGTCCAGTCGCGTGTATAGGCAGGTAATACGGACACAGTGGATAGACGTGGCCCCTTGCGGGCATAGATGCCCCGGTTGTGGACGACCCAGGCCAGGGTAATCAACGGCATGATCAGAAAGGCACTTGCAATCAGCAGGCCGAGGTTTGTGGTGGAAAACGGCTGTGGTTGCACAAAAAGAACTTTCCACCAGAACCAGCCGAACACGATCCAGCCCGCAATGACCCCTCCCGCATGCAGCAGGCGGATGGGCCAGTTTGGCAGGTCAGGGCGCTGCATGGTTCAGACGGTGCGGCGCGCACGGTAACGTGCGAAAAGCAGCAGAAGGCCGCTGGCAAACAAGACCGCATGGCTGGGCTCGGGCACCGGGCTGGGCACGGTGGTGTATAGCTGGCTTTGCGGAATCACTGACCAGTCGCTGGCCCCCGGGGTAAACCAGGACAGTTGAACCACCCCGGCTTCGAGCCGCTCGTAGGACTCAAGCGAAAAGCCATACAGTCCGGCTGCAAGTTCAAGGTCGCTGGAAAAACCCAGCCGGTCACGCGGATTGAGGCCATCCATGACCAGGCTGCTGCTGCCGGACTGGTCGGTCAGGGTGAAGCGGAATCCGTCGTCATACAAAACCCCGAAATTGTAAAAACCCGTCGTGGGGATGGCGATGTAGCCAGTAAAGCTCGCGGCCCAGTTCTCTTGTCCCTCGCCGCCAGTAAACAGCGGGGCGAGTGCCGGAGAAGCCCAGCTGGTACCGTAATCGGAGATGAATCGCTCATCAGCGAAACTGATCTGGCTCACGGTCCCGGTGTGTGTGCGCACCACATCGGGGTGGCCCGAGGCTAGACCCATGACGAGAGTGTGGTCGGCCAGACCCCAGATACCGGTGCCCCAGGATTCGCTGCCGTAAATGCTGCCGCGCCAGCTGTCGGTGACCTGCACCCACTGGCTGTTGGCACCATCGCCATCAGTAAAGCTGCCGCCTACCAGGGGGGTGAGGGGGATGGCCTGCGCAGCGGGGATCGCGAGTGTGGCGGCGAGGGCAGCCATCAAGGATAAAGTATTCATGAAACGTCCTCCGTAAAGATTGTCTATTGGTACTTCTGTTTGGCATTCCAGCAAGATATGTTCCACTCTTACCCCGCTTGGAACCCCGCTTCAAATGGGCGTGCGCAGACAGGGCACGGCGCAAAGAGTGGAATAACGTGTCGGAATATCCTCGCGGCTGACGATGGTGCCACAGCGGTGTAGGCGGGTGACGGACTCGATCAGGGTGGTACAGGCTTGCTGCACATCGGCAGCGCGCTCCAGGCTTAGAGCGGCCGCGCCGGGTTTGTCCTCTGTGTCATCAGTTCGGCATGCGGCATGACGGTGTCGCTTGGAGGCTCAGTGTCCACTACTGCCTGGTTTGCCCTTCAGTCGGTAGAGCGTGCCACAGTAGGGGCACAGGGCTTCGCCGCGATCCTCAATTGGCAGGAATACACGAGGATGCGAATTCCAGTCGGCGTGCGCCGGCATCGGGCAGTGCAGCGGCAATTGATCCTCGCCGACTTCGATCTCGCGTTGGGGATTGTCGCGCCGCTCGTTCATGCCATGTTTTCCATTTAGAACGCCCCCTTACTTGACCGGCGTGAGCCAGTCGAGGTGGCCTTCGTGGCGACCGTACACGCAGTCGAAATAGCGCGCTTGCAGCTTCTCGGTGATAGGGCCGCGATGGCCCTCGCCGATGGCGCGGTTGTCCAGCTCGCGGATCGGCGTGACTTCGGCTGCCGTGCCGGTGAAGAAGGCTTCGTCGGCGCTGTACACCTCGTCGCGGGTGATGCGCTTTTCGATCACCGGGATGCCGTATTCGGCGGCGAGCGTGAGGATGGTGTCGCGGGTGATGCCCTCCAGCGCACTGGTGAGATCGGGCGTGTAGAGCTTGCCGTTTCGGATGATGAAGATGTTTTCCCCGGAGCCTTCGGCGACGAAGCCGTCGACGTCAAGCAAGAGCGCTTCCTGGTAGCCGTCCATCTCGGCTTCTTTGTGCGCGAGGATGGAGTTCATGTAGTTGCCGTTGGCCTTGGCCTTGCACATCGTGATGTTGACGTGGTGGCGCGAGAACGAGCTGGTCTTGACGCGGATGCCATTTGTAATCGCGTCGTCGCCCATGTACGCGCCCCACGGCCAGGCCGCGACGATGACGTGCACCGACAGATTCTTGGCCGAGATACCCATCGCTTCCGCGCCGAAAAACGCCATCGGGCGCAGGTAGCCGGATTCGAGATTGTTTTCGCGCACGACCATGCGCTGCGCTTCCGCGAGCGTGGCTTTGTCGAACGGCAGCTTCATGCCGAGGATGTGCGCCGAGCGGAACAGCCGGTCGGTGTGCTCCTGCAACTTGAAAATCGACGTGCCGGTGGTCGCCTTGTACGCGCGCACCCCTTCGAATACGCCCATGCCGTAATGCAGGGTGTGGGTGAGGACGTGGGTGGTGGCGTCGCGCCAGGGGACGAGCTTGCCGTCGTACCAGATGACGCCGTCGCGGTCGGCCATGGACATGGTAAGGAATCGCTTTGCAGGAATGGAAAGCGGCGATTTTACCGGATTCTGCGGGGTAATTTGCCGCCCACGCGCGCCATCTGGCACGCCTGCCTGCAACCGGGGCCTGCCCCCCGGACACTACAGGTAGGATTTGGCTTCTTCGCCGGGGTTGGGCAAGCCCGCGATACGCCATACGGCACGCGGATTGGGAAACAGGTGCTGCATGCAGTCCGAGCGTTGCCCGGTCAGGTGGCACACATGACTCAGCGCCGTAACCGTGCCGTGTCTGGCGTATTCGCGACGCAGCGCCAGCAGCAGGCCGAGCTGCAATTCATTCAACACACCCAGACCATCGGTCTGGGCGATCCGGTCAGCCAGACTTTCGCTCCATACGGCAGGATCGATCAGAAATCCATCAGAGTCGAAAATGGCAGGGTTGGGTGCACCAGGGCCTTGCATGGCACCTCCTGTGACACAGGGGCGGGTCTTTCAACATAGCACGCCGTGCCGAATGAGCCAGCAGGCATTGAGGCTATTCTGATTCCAAATCAATAATGACGCGAAGCCGAGCCGAAGACAGTGCTGTAGCACGGCAAGGCGACGGCGACAAAGTCAGTATTGATTTGGAATCAGAACTACCTGTTCAGTTGCGCCAGCAGCTTGCGTACCGGGGCGGGCAGGGCGGCATGGGGGGCTTCATCCAGCGGCAGCCATATCTGGCCGGGTGGCGTGGCTAGGCGCGGAGCAAGCTGAAGCCGAACCGGCTGAATGTGCAGTCTGAAATGCGTGAAGCTGTGGCTTAACTGCGGCAGCCTGTGAAGCGACCGGGTGGTGAACCCGAAGCGCTCCAGGCAATGCCGGGCAGGATCCTCGCCCACCGACAGTTCAGGCAGACCCCACATTCCGCCCCAGATGCCGCGCGGCGGTCTTTTTTCCAGCATCAGCTCGCCCCGGTCCAGTAACAGCAGCATCTGGATCTGCTTTTCCGGCAGCTTTTTCCGGGGGCGCGCAGTCGGCAGTTCGGCGGTGCGCTGCTCAATGCGGGCGACGCAATCAGCGCGAACCGGGCACGCTGGGCAGTCGGGTTGGCTGCGGGTGCAGAGGGTTGCACCGAGATCCATCATGCCCTGGGTGTAGGGCGCGATGGCGATTCGCGGCAGGCGTGATTCGGCGAGTTGCCACAGGTGGTTTTCGACCGTTTTCTCGCCCGGCCAGCCGGTAATCCCTGCGTGACGCGCCAGCACGCGTTTGACGTTGCCGTCGAGGATGGCGCAGCGCCGTGCAAATGCCAGTGCAGCGATGGCCGCTGCTGTGGATCGTCCGATACCGGGCAGGGTGACGAGCGTTTCGGGTGTATCGGGAAAGTGTCCGCTATGGCGGGCGGTGATTTCGCGTGCGGCTGCGAGCAGGTTGCGCGCCCGGCTGTAATAGCCAAGTCCGCTCCAGAGCGCGAGAACCTCGTCCTCGCTGGCGGCTGCGAGCGCAGTCTGGTCAGGAAAACGGGCGATGAAACGTTCGAAATACGGAATGACAGTCGCGACCTGCGTCTGCTGGAGCATGATCTCCGACAGCCAGATGCGGTAGGGATCCCGGTTGATTTGCCAGGGCAGGTCATGGCGGCCGTGCAGGCGTTGCCAGTCGATCACGCGGGATGCAAACGATTTCATCCCGGCAGGGTAGCATCCCGTCAGCGTTGCCGCGCCCCTGTCGGCGGCGGCATTCGCAGAAGGCAGGCGTCAGGCGTAGCCGAGCTTTTGCTTGAACAGCCCCATCAGTTTGCCAAAGGCCGACTCGGTGATGGAGGTGCGTTCGACCATCACAGCTTCACCCTTGCGCAGCTTGTCGGCCAGACGATGCAGGCCGATGGAGAAACTGTTCATGCCGTCCTGA
>JAJXUA010000124.1 GCA_021783275.1 Pseudomonadota bacterium | reverse complement strand
GCTTGCAGCGCGATTACCATTTCGAGTTTTCGGATACCGGCGATAACCGTCGCCCGGGTGTCGTGCGCATGCTGGGCAAGCGCGTGGACTGGGTCAGCCTGGACGGGGAATGGCAGCCAGGGCATGTCGCTTCTGTTTCAAGTATTGTGGACTAAGGAAGCGCTGAACAAGTGGGTTTGCTTTTTGGTTCGACAAGCTCACCACGAACGGAATCAAGCGCTTGCCGTTCGTCCTGAGCTTGTCGAAGGACTTGTTCAGCGTTTCCCTTAGCCTTATACCCCATACTGGCCCGGTCACGATTCCGGCACGACAGAGATCACTCCGTGAACGGAATCACTCCTGCTCGATTTCCAGGATGGCAAGACTGATGTGCTTGCCGATCGCCCCTTCGAAATTGTCCCAGGACTGAAACGCAGCCAGTTTGGCCATCACCGCGGGTTTCATTTCGTAATCGGCCTTGCCTGCGTCGTATTCGGTTCTTACGGCATCCATCAGTGCCTGGAAATAATCGCGCTGCGCCTGCAGGATCTGCGGATTGCCCACCTCACCATGCCCGGGCACCACGGTTTTCAGCGGGAGCTTGAGCGCGCGTTCGATGATGCGGATATTGCCCTTGAATGTGCCATCGTCCATGCGGGCAACGCGCCGGTTGAGCACGTTGTCACCGGTGAACAGCACCCCGTTGTCCACCTCCACCATGATGTCGGTTTTGCTGTGTGCGTCGTTGGAGGCGTGGATGGTGAACTGGCGGTTGCCCAGTTTCAGGCTCATGCCGTCGGTGGCGGCAATGTTGGGAATCTCGGCGCGGGTGCCGTCGGTATAGCCTTCGGTGAGCCGGCTCATCAGGTTTACCCAGGTTTGCGCTTCGCCGGCCTGGGCCTTGGCGATCATGTCGGGATGGGCGACCAGGCGGGCTTTTGGCCAGGCTTCGAGGATGGCCTGATTGCCCAGCCAGTGATCGCCATGGATATGCGTGTTGTACACCACCGTGACGGGCAGGGCCGTGGTTTTGCGGATCGCCGCCACCACCATGCGTCCGGCCTGCAGGCTGGAACCGGGGTCGATGACGACGACCTGATCGCCTGCGATGACCCAGCCGGGATTGTTCATGAATCCCTGATTGCTGACCGACGGTTCGCCCAGCGGTCCGGTAATCACCCAGGTATCGGGGGCCACTTCCTGGGCGGGATAGGCACGAACCGTGTCGCCGGGTCCGGCATGGGCGGTGAGTGCCATACAGGCACCCGCTAGCAGGGCAATAATGCGCATCAGAATCTCCGTATCGGGGTGAGGCCAGAATAGGCCGGGCGACATGCGATGGCGATGGTAAGAAAGGCCGTTACCACCATTTTTCGAAAATGATCCGGCTCATTGGCACGCCCATGTCATGCAGCAGGGTGCTCATGTCTTCGACCATGCCCTTGGGGCCGCACAGGTAGTAGAGCGTATCGTTCGGTACTTCCAGCGTGCGCAGCTTGACCGGATCGATACGGCCGGTGAGACCGTGCCAGGCGGAGTCGGGCTGGGTGACGGTGATGGCGACATGCAGGTTGGGGTGGGTGTGCGGTGCGGCGTCCAGTTCCGGATGGAACAGGATTTCACGGCTGTCCGACACGCTGTACAGCAGGTGCACCCGCGTAGGCAAACGGGCATCGCGCACGTGGCGAAATATCGAAAGCAGCGGGGTGACGCCCACGCCGCCGCCGATCAGCACCACGTTTTCGCTCATCTCCGGCAGGTAGACAAAGGGCCCCTGACCCTGCGTGATCCGGACCCGGTCGCCCACCGCCGCTTGCTCGTGTGCCCAGCGTGCTACCGGGTGGTGGCTGCTGGCCTTGATCGCCAGCTCGATGCTGCCCTGATGCACGGGCGAGGTGGTAACGGAATAGCCCGCCTGGTGCGTGATGCCGTCAAGCGCGATGCTCAGGTCTACCCATTGCCCCGGCAAAAACCGGAAGCCGGGATCAGTAATCTTGAGCTGCAGAACATGAATGCTGGGTGTGGCCGGTGTCACCGAGGCGATGACCGCATCGTAACTGTGCAAAGCTCAATCCTGTTTTTTCTTGAAATCCAGCGAGGCTGAATTGATGCAATAGCGCATGCCGGTAGGTGCGGGCCCGTCCGGAAAGACATGACCGAGATGTGATCCGCAGCGCTGGCACAGGGCTTCGGTACGGCTCATGCCGAGGCTGGTGTCGGTTTTTTCGGCGACGGCGGCCGGGGTGATGGCACGATAAAAGCTGGGCCAGCCCGTCCCGGAGTCGAACTTGGTTTCAGACGGAAACAGGGGCTCACCACATGCCGCACAGTGGTATTGGCCGGACTCGTGGTTGTCCCAGTACTGGCCGGTAAAGGCACGCTCGGTGCCTTTTTTCCTGAGCACACGGTATTGTTCCGGGCTGAGTTCGGCACGCCATTCGGCATCGGTCTTGATTTTGTCGCTGCTCATGTGCGGTCTCCTGCAAAGTCCGAAGTTTACCGCTGCCGCCGGTTTGAAGGGCGCAGCATATTTTTGTCTGGAGTGTTGACTCAACCCGGCACATCAGAATATATTGAATCTGTAATTTAGATCGGGTCTATACCCTGTCCGTTACCCCGGCTGGATGCACACAGGCGGGAGAATGCTGCAAGTCATGTCAGTCAATCATTAAGGAGAGTAGTCATGGAACTTAAGGGCTCGAAAACCGAGAATCACCTGAAAGACGCCTTTGCGGGCGAATCGCAGGCCAATCGCCGTTATCTGTATTTCGCAGCAAAAGCCGACGTCGAAGGCTACAACGATGTCGCCGCCGTGTTCCGCTCGACCGCCGAAGGCGAGACCGGCCACGCCCACGGCCACCTCGAATACCTGGAAAAGTGCGGCGACCCCGCGACCGGCATGATGTTCGGCCCCACCGCCGACAACCTCAAGACCGCAATCGCCGGTGAAACCCACGAGTACACCGACATGTACCCGGGCATGGCCAAGGATGCACGTGGCGAAGGTTTCGACGAAATCGCCGACTGGTTTGAAACGCTGGCGAAAGCCGAGCGCTCACACGCCAACAAATTCCAGAAGACGCTGGATACGCTGGGAGCCTGACCCGCTGGTTTGATTCAATCCGGGCTGAATAAGCCCGGATTGAATCGCCAGACTTGAAGAAACCGGCAGGTGCAAGCCTGCCGGTATTCAGAAAAGCAGTATCCACACAGGATGCGCCGCCACGCGGGTAACGCGTGCTGCGCGTCCTGCGTGCATACTCCTTTTTTCCAGACACCCGACACCCACACCATGAGTTCTCGCGAAGGCAGCCTCGAAGCCCCCACCCGCCACCCACTCGCGTGGAAGGACGCCGACTTCTGGAGCGAGGATTCGCTCAACCACGAGCTCGAACGCATTTACGACATCTGCCATGGTTGCCGTCGCTGCGTGTCCTTGTGCACCGCGTTCCCGACCTTGTTCGACCTGATCGACGAATCCAAGACCATGGAAGTCGACGGCGTCGAGAAGAAGGATTACTGGAAAGTGGTGGACGAGTGCTACCTGTGCGACCTGTGCTACATGACCAAATGTCCGTACGTGCCGCCACACCCGTGGAATCTGGATTTTCCGCACACCATGCTGCGCGCCAAGGCGATCAAGTTCAAAAAAGGCGAGACGACCTTCCGCGACAAGCTCTTGTCATCGACCGACGCGATGGGCAAGCTCGCCTCCATCCCGGTGGTGGTCAAGGCGGTCAACGCCTCGTTGAAGAGCAAGCCGATCCGCAAGCTGCTCGACAAAAACCTCGGCATCCACGCCGACCGCGAACTGCCCGAATACGACAGTGCAAAATTCCGCTCGACCGCGAAGCCGGACGCGAGTTTCCCGGTCAAGGATGGCAAGAAAACCCCCGGCAAGGTCGCGATCTACGCCACGTGTTACGTCAACTACAACGAGCCGGGTATCGGCCATGATTTGTTGAAGCTCCTGGCGCACAACGAAATCCCGGCGGTGCTGGTCGAAAAAGAAGCGTGCTGCGGGATGCCCAAGCTCGAATTGGGCGATCTCGACGCCGTTGAAAAGCTCAAGAACGTCAACATTCCGCACCTCGCCAAACTCGCACGCGAGGGCTACGCGATCCTCACCGCCGTGCCGTCGTGCACGCTGATGTACAAGCAGGAACTGCCGCTGATGTTCCCAGACGACGCCGACGTGCAGGCGGTCAAGGCCGCGATGTGGGACCCGTTCGAATACCTGATGGCGCGCAACGCCGACGGCCTCTTGAAAAACACCTTCAGCACCCCGCTCGGCAAGGTCGCGTACCACGTGCCGTGCCACCAGCGGGTGCAGAACATCGGCAACAAGACCCGCGACGCCTTGCAGCTGGCGGGCGCGACGGTGACGCTGGTCGAGCGCTGCTCGGGCCATGACGGTACCTGGGGCGTGAAGAGCGAATGGTTCGACAAGTCGATGAAAATCGGCAAGGCCGTGTTCCGCCAGATGGCCGCACCACAACCCGATTACGTCTCCAGCGATTGCGCGATTGCCGCGCGCCACATCCTGCAAGGCATGGGCGAAGGCGCGACCGCCGAGAAACAGCATCCCATCACGCTCATGCGCATTGCCTACGGTTTGAAATAAACCCACATTGAAACAACCCCCACTCAAGGAGCCCCCATGCCGCACATCACCCGCGAAAGCCTCTTGACCCTCGAAGGCTATGCCAAGGTCCGCCCGACGATGCGTGCCGAAATCATGGCGCACAAAAAGAACCGCATGGTCACCTTCGGCGATCACATCACGCTGATCTTCGAAGACGAAAAAACCATGCGTTACCAGATTCAGGAAATGTTGCGCGCCGAACGCACCTACGAAGAATCCGGCATCCAGGACGAGCTGAGTGCCTACAACCCGCTGGTGCCCGACGGCAGCAACTGGAAGGCGACGATGATGATCCAGTATTCCGACCCTGACGAACGCAAAATCGCGCTCGGCAAACTGAAAGGCATCGAAGACCGGATCTGGGTGCAGATTGCCGACCAGGCTAAGGTTTTTGCGATTGCCGACGAAGACCTCGCGCGCGAGAACGACGAGAAGACCTCGGCGGTGCATTTCCTGCGC
>JAJXUA010000038.1 GCA_021783275.1 Pseudomonadota bacterium | reverse complement strand
AAGGGACGGCAATGGGGGTGTACAACACCGCCCAGGCGCTGGGGCTGTTTTTTGGCGGCGTCTTCGGCGGCTGGCTCGCGCAGCATTACGGATTCCCTGCTGTATTCATTTTCTGCGTGGTGCTGATGGCAGTCTGGCTGGCGGCGAGCCTGTCGATGCTGCCGCCGCCGGCGATCAGAACCCGGCTGTTTCGCATCGGCAGTCTGGCCGAAGACCAGGCCGCCCTGCTGCGGATGCAACTGTCGGGTCTGGCGGGCGTTGTTGAGGCTGTGGTGCTGGCGGAAGAGGGCGTTGCCATGCTCAAAGTCAGCCTCAAGGGATGGGATGAGGCCGGTGCCCTGAGTCTGATCAACGACCAGACCTGAGCCGCGTCCGCGCCTGATAGAATCCGCAACACCACCACGCATTAATTCAGGGGAAAGCATGGCATCCGTCAATAAAATCATACTGGTCGGCAATCTCGGGCGTGACCCGGAAATGCGCTATCTGCCCAGCGGCGAGGCCGTCGCCAACCTGGCTCTGGCCACCACCGACAAATACAAGGACAAAACCGGCCAGATGGTCGAGGCGACCGAATGGCATCGGGTCAGCTTTTTTGGCCGCACCGCCGAAGTGTGCGGGCAATACCTGAAAAAGGGCAGCCAGGTGTACGTTGAAGGCTCAATTCGCACCCGTAAATACACCGACAAGGATGGCGTCGAAAAATATGCCACCGAAGTTCGCGGCGACCGGATGCAGATGCTGGGCGGCAAAAGCAGCGGCGGCATGGCCGATATGGACGACAGCGGCTATACACAGGCTCCGCCCAAGAGCGCGCCACGCGCCAGCGCACCGGATACCGGGAAACGCGCATCCGGCAGCGGTTTCGATGACATGGATGACGATATTCCGTTCTAATCCGAACGCGGCCAGGCCTGATCGCTGGCCAGATAACCGATAAGACGTTGCGCATACAGGGAGCGGTACGGAATCGTACCGGCACGGGTTGAATCCAGGGACACGATCCATCGCAGGGGCAAGGGCAGGGGCGCTGCTAGGCATCGTCGCCTGTGCGTTTTCAGGCCCTGGTCAGGCGGTCACCGAAGCGGACTACCTGGACGAACTGCCGGTGGTGCTGTCGGTTTCGCGTTTGGCGCAGCCGCAGAATGATGCCCCTGCAGCGGTCAGTGTGATCGACCAGGACATGATCCGGGCTTCGGGGTTTCGCGACATCCCCGATCTGTTGAGGCTGGTGCCGGGATTTTCCGTGGCCTATACCCGGGACAACAGCTGGGCGGTCGGCTATCACGGTGTTGCAGACGCGTTCTCGCGGCGCTTTCAGGTGCTGGTGGATGGGCGCTCGATTTACAACCCGGCGTATGGCTCGGTCAACTGGACCGAACTGCCGCTGTCGATCGACGATGTCGAACGCATCGAGGTCGTGCGCGGGCCGAATGCCGCAACCTACGGCGCGAATGCCTTTTTCGCCGTAATCAACATCGTTTCCAAACACGCATCGCAGACCCCGGGCACGTTTGCTTCAGTGCAATACGGTGAACAGGGCATGGCCGGGACAACGCTGCGTCACGGCGGCGGCACGGGGGATTTGCGCTATCGGTTCACTTTCTCAAGGCAGTCGCGCGACCGCTTTGAAACTGACATTGTCGATAATAATGGCCCGGAAGAGTTGTATGAACGCAGCCATACCAGCGTGCTGAGCGGGCGTGCCGATTACCGGCTGTCGGCAACCGACGAGGTGTCTGCCCAGTTCGGCCTGACAAAAGGTGACTGGCGTGCGGGGCGTTTTTTCAGCGCTGAGGAACCCACCGAGCAGGACGTGACCTCGCAATTCGTGCAGTTCAAGTTTCGGCGCAGCCTGAATGCCGACGACGAGTGGATGGTGCAGGCGTATTTCAGCCGCAACGATCTGGATGCGCCGAACCAGTCGGCAGTCTGTGTCGATAACAACAACGGGAACATCGTCGCCTGCCCGGGCGGGGTGCCCCAGCCGCCGCGCTATACCGGCATAGGCATCGATGTGGAAGCCGGCATCGATGTGCTGCAAACGCGTGCCAACCTGGAATTCCTGCTGAACCGCCGGCTGTCGCCCGACTGGCGGTTGTCGATGGGCGGAGACTGGCGGCATGAGTCGGCCACCAGCGTGCGCTATTTCAACACGCGCGAAAAGCTCGAAGGCAGCCTGGCCCGGGCGTTTGCCAATCTGGAATGGCGCGCGCATCCGCGCTGGCTGTTGCAGGGTGGGGCCATGCTCGAACACCACTACTTCACTGGCACCGACATTTCCCCACGTGTTGCGGTCAACTACAGTCTGGCGGATGACCACACCCTGCGGCTCAATGTTTCACAGGCCTACCGCTCGCCCACCTTCTTCGAGCAGAAAGGCGATCTGGCCTATTTTTCGACGACCGGTATCCTGCTCGAACAGGTTTTCAGCCGGACGCCTGTTGACCTCAAACCCGAGCGCATCCTGTCGCGCGAAATCGGCTATGTGGGCCGATATGCGCCGGGCAACCTGCAATGGGATGTCAAACTGTTCCGCGATACGGTCTACGACAGCATCGACAATGGCCATGTCAATAACGACAGGGATCTGCCGCTCGAATTTCGCAATCGTGGCGAGTTCCAGCTACAGGGCGGCGACATCCAGGCGAGCTGGCATCCGGTGCGCGAATTCAGGCTCAATGTGCAGTACGCCCGGGTTTTCATTGAAACCGGGGCCGGTGTGGATACGGATGTCGGTCTGTCGGCACCGCACAATCAGTACAGCGTGCTGGCGCGCTACGACTGGGACAGCGGCTGGTCGGCCAGTGCGGGCATTTATCGCAGCAGTGACATGAAATGGCTCTCGGACGGCGATGCGACCCAAGCCTATACCCGGGTGGACCTGCGTCTGGCACGCCGCTGGAGCTGGCAGGGGCGCGAGGTCGAGGCCGCCGTGGTGGGCCAGAATCTCGGCGAAGACTACGCCGAATTCCGCGATACCAACATCTTCAGCCGCCGCGTCTATGGCAGCCTGAGTTTCGCCTGGTAAATGGTGTTTGGGGGCATCTGCCCGGCGCGGGTATAATCCGGCAACTTATTGATTGTCGGAGAATTTTCATGCCAATCTACGCTTACAAATGTACCGCCTGCGGCCATGCGGCGGATGAAATGCAAAAGATATCGGACGCACTGCTGACGGCATGTCCTGCCTGTGGCCAGGCTGCGTACACCAAACAGCTCTCGGCAGCCGGTTTCGCACTCAAGGGTTCGGGCTGGTATGCCACGGACTTCAAGGGGGGCAGCAAGCCGGCTGAAACCAAAACCGAAACCAAAGCCGATACGCCCTCGCACGCTTGCGGCACGGGCGCATGCCCCGCGTGTAACTGATCCGGAACCCTGACCCCGAAGCGGGCGGTGCGAGCCGCCCGCTTCTTTGTTTTTGCTCAACCCACCTATGAAACGTTATTTCATTACCGGCCTGCTGATCTGGGTGCCGCTGGGGATCACCCTGTGGGTGCTCGACCTGCTGATCGGCACCATGGACTCGACGCTGACCGTGCTGCCGGCCGCATGGCAGCCGCAGGCGTGGCTGGGTGTGCGGATCCCGGGGCTGGGCGTCATTCTGACGGGGCTGGTGATTCTGCTGACCGGCATGTTCGCGGCCAACTTCTTCGGCCAGAAACTGATCGACTGGGCCGAAGCGCTGCTGGCGCGAATACCGTTCATCAATTCGATCTACGGCAGCGTTAAACAGGTGTCCGATACCCTGCTGTCGGGCAAGGGTCATGCGTTCCGCAAGGTGCTGCTGGTGCGCTATCCACATCCGCAGGCGTGGTCGCTTGCCTTCCAGACCCATCTGCCGGGCGAAGTGGTCGGACATCTGCCGGAGGAGCACGTTGCCGTGTTTGTTCCGACGACACCGTCGCCGGTCAACGGATTTTATTTTTTCGTCAAAAAAAGCGAGACGGTCGAGATCGATATCCCGGTTGATCGCGCCCTGAAATACATCGTCTCGATGGGTGTCGCCACAGGTGGCATACCCAGGAACGGCCAATCCTAGGAAGAACCATGCGTACTCATTACTGCGGCGAAGTCACCGCCGCCGCCATCGATCAAACCGTCACCCTGTGCGGCTGGGTGCATCGCCGCCGCGACCACGGCGGCGTGATTTTCATCGACCTGCGCGACGTGCGCGGCAACGTCCAGATCGTGATCGACCCCGACACCGCCGAGGCTTTCAAAGCCGCCGAAGAAGTCCGCTCCGAATTCGTGTTGCAGATCACCGGCAAGGTTCGCGCGCGCCCGGCGGGCACCGAAAACGCGGCGCTTCCGACCGGCATGATCGAAGTGCTCGCGAAAGAAGTCGAAATACTGAACGCCTCGTTGACGCCGCCGTTCCAGATCGACGACGACAATCTGAACGAAAACATCCGCCTGCAATACCGTTACCTCGACCTGCGCCGCGCGCCGATGCAGCACAACATGAAGCTGCGTTACCGCGTCTCGAAACTGATGCGCGACTACCTCGACGCCAACGGTTTCATGGAAGTCGAAACGCCCGTGCTTAACCGCTCGACGCCCGAAGGCGCGCGCGATTACCTCGTGCCGAGTCGCGTTCACGACGGCATGTTCTACGCGCTGCCGCAGTCGCCGCAGCTCTTCAAACAATTGCTCATGGTCGCGGGCTTCGATCGCTATTTTCAATTTGCCAAGTGCTTTCGCGACGAAGACCTGCGCGCCGACCGCCAGCCCGAATTCACGCAAGTGGACATCGAAACTTCGTTCATGGGCGAGGACGAAATCATGGCCGTCGTCGAGGGCATGATCCGCGACATGATGACGAAGGCGCAGGGCATCGAACTCCCCGCGCAGTTCCCGCGCATGACCTACGCCGACGCGATGCGCCGCTACGGCTCAGACAAACCCGATATGCGCGTCACGCTCGAAATCGTCGACGTCGAAGACGCCATGAAAGACGTGGCGTTCAAGGTTTTCTCTGGCCCCGCCAACGATCCGAAATGCCGCGTCGCGGCCCTGCGCATCCCCGGCGGCGCGGCGATGCCGCGCAGCGAAATCGACGCCTGCACCGAGTTCGTCAAGATCTACGGCGCGAAAGGCTTGGCCTACATCAAGGTCAACGATGTCACGCAATTGAACGAGACCGGCCTGCAATCGCCCATCGTCAAGAACCTTTCCGAAGCCGCCTTGAAAGCCGTGATGGAACGTACCGGTGCGCAGAACGGCGACCTGATTTTCTTCGGCGCGGACAAGACCAAGATCGTCACCGATGCCTTGGGCGCATTGCGCTTGAAAGTCGGCCACGAAAAAGGCCACGTCGATGGCCGCACCTGGGCACCGTTGTGGGTCGTCGACTTCCCGATGTTCGAATTCAACGAAGACGAAGGCCGCTGGGACGCGCTGCACCACCCCTTCACCGCGCCGAAAGACGGCCACGAAGACCTGCTCGCGACCGACCCGGGCGCGTGCCTGTCGAAAGCCTACGACATGGTGCTGAACGGCTGGGAAGTCGGCGGCGGCTCGGTGCGTATCCACAAACAGGATGTACAGGACAAGGTCTTCGCCGCGCTCAACATCAGCGCAGAAGAACGCCAGGAAAAATTCGGCTTCCTGCTCGAAGCCCTGCAATACGGTGCGCCGCCGCACGGCGGACTCGCGTTTGGACTGGATCGGCTCGTGACTCTGATGACCGGTGCCGACTCGATCCGTGACGTCATCGCCTTCCCCAAGACTCAGCGCGCGTCGTGTTTGATGACCAATGCGCCGAACGTGGTCGATGAGAAGCAGCTGCGCGAGCTGCATATCAAGCTGCGCAACGTGGGGGTTGCCGACAAAGTGGCTTGAGTATTTGATTAACAGGCAGGCAAGAGAGGACAATGCTGTTCGCTCAAGTCAGCGAGCCGTTCGCCCTGAGCCTGTCGAAGGGCTGCCCTTCGACAGGCTCAGGGCGAACGGTCAAGGTGCATGCTTAAGCTGAACAGTATTGAGAGAGCAACCCGTTATTGTTTTACTCCCATACCGCCCCTCCTCCCTGTGAATAACCCCCCATGACCTTCGCCGACACACTCAAAACCCTGCCCGATTACACCGGGCACGAAATCGTGCTGACCGATGCGAACGGTCAGCGTGTGGCGTCCATCCTCAATGCACCGGGCACGTCAGGGTCGTTTCGCGTGTATGCCTATCTGGCGCAGAAATTCGGCGCGATCAGCCCGCACGCAGCGACCGAAGGGCTGGAGATTTTTGCCGAGCACACGCTGGATGCGCGCGCTCATCCGGGCAAGCATCCCAATATTGACCGCCTGCTTGCCATCGTGGCCAGCGGCATCGCACTCAGCGCCCATATTCCTTGACCCGCAGCTACAAGATTCCTGTTTCGGTGCTGGTCGTCATATACAGCGACGACGGGCAAGTACTGTTGCTGGAGCGCGCCGACGCTGCGGATTTCTGGCAATCGGTGACCGGTTCGCAGGACCCGGGTGAAACGCTGACCGACACCGCAATCCGCGAAGTACGTGAAGAAACCGGGCTCGAGGCAGCGCAATTTGAATTGAGCGCATGGCAGATCGAAACCCGCTACGAAATCTATGCGCGCTGGCGGCACCGTTATGCACCGGGTACCACGCATAACACCGAGCACGTGTTCGGCCTGCGTTTACCTGCCCCGCAGCCCGTGACGCTCGCGCCACGCGAGCATGTGCGCTACCAGTGGCTGCCCTGGGCAGACGCGGCCGAACGCTGTTTTTCGCCCAGCAATGCGGCGGCCATTCGCCTGCTGGGCACACGCTTATAATCGCGTCATGACCGCGCCCCTGCATATCGCCAGCTACAACATCCACAAGGGCCTGTCGCAATTCAACCGGCGCTTGACGGTGCACGAGCTGCGCGACCGCCTCGGCACGCTGGGTTCGGACATCGTGTTTTTACAGGAAGTGCAGGGCAGCCACGGTCAGCGTGCCAGCCGTTTCCAGCACTGGCCGGGCAAACCCCAGCACGAGTTTCTCGCTGGACACACCTACACCGAGTTTGCTTATGGCAAGAATTGTGTCTACGACACTGGCCACCATGGCAACGCCATCCTGTCGCGCTACAAAATCCTGTCCTGGGAAAACGAGGACATTTCTGCCCATGCCTACGAAAGCCGGGGCATGCTGCATTGCGAAATCGATGTGCCCGGCGTAGGTATGCCGGTGCATTGCATCAATGTCCATCTGGGTTTGACCGAACGGGGCCGCAAGCGGCAGCTTGCCATGATCGCGGCACGTGTGCGGGCGCTGGTGCCGGATGACGCGCCGCTGATCCTGGCGGGCGACTTCAACGACTGGATGATGCGTACCGGGCGTTATTTCGAAGACGAGCTGGGGCTGGCCGAAGTATTCGAGACCCACCACGGCAAATCCGCGCGCAGCTACCCGTCGTTTTTGCCCGTGTTTCAGCTGGATCGTATTTATGTGCGCCGCTTCAGCATCCAGGCCGCACAGGTTCATACCGGCAATGCCTGGCATCGTATTTCGGACCACGCGGCGCTGACCGCGCGTCTCAAGCTGACGCGATGATCGGACGTGGTCGCTGGCGGCGGTGGCGTGCCCGTCTGCAACCTGTCTCGGGTAACCACATCACCCTGCTGCAAAATGGCGCGGCGTTTTTTCCGGCGCTGGTGGCGGCTATCGATACCGCGCAGCACGAAATCCATCTCGAAACCTATATTTTTCACGCCGACCGCAGCACCGAAGCCGTGCATGACGCCTTGCTGCGCGCTGCCGCGCGCGGTGTGGCGGTGCAGGTGCTGATCGACGGCATCGGCTCGCGCGATTTTCCGGACGCCTGGCGGCAAAGTTTCCAGACTGCCGGCGTGCGCCTGCTCACCTATCATCCGCTGGTGTCGGTCTGGCGTGCCAACCCGCGCAGCCTGCGGCGGCTGCATCGCAAACTGGCGGTCATCGATGCCCGCCTGGCTTTTGTGGGGGGCATCAACCTGATCGATGATTTTGAGCCCCGGCGTCATGAAGTGGCCCGGCTCGACTTCAGTACCGTCGTCGAGGGGCCGATCCTCGCCCGCATTCATCACAGCACTCGCCGACTGTGGAAACGGGTGGCCCGCGCGCAACTGCAGCGCGATGAGGCCACCTCGCCTGTGATCAAGCCCTCCTGGCCAAATGAGGGTCACCAGCGCGTCGCGTTTGTCGAGCGCGACAACTTTGCCCATCGGCGCGACATTGAGCGCAGCTATGTAGCGGCACTGGCACGCGCCCAAAGTGAAATCCTGCTGGCCAATGCCTATTTCCTGCCGGGATCGCGTTTCAGAAAGCTGCTCAAAAAAGCGGCGGCGCGGGGCGTCATTGTCAAACTGCTGGTGCAGGGGCGCACCGACCACCCTTTTTTTCAGGCTGCCGCGCGTGCTCTCTACGGTGACCTGATGGCCGCCGGCGTCCAGATTGCCGAATACCGCGCCAGCGAACTGCACGCCAAAGTTGCGGTGATCGATGGCCAGTGGGCCACGGTAGGCTCCAGCAACATTGACCCGTTCAGTCTTTTGATGGCGCGCGAGGCCAATATCGTCGTCGAAGACGCCCGATTTGCCGCCGATCTCGGGCAGCGCCTCGACGCTGCCTTTAACGCCGCGTCCGCGCTCGACCCCGATCGCTGGCAACGCCGCCCCTGGACACGACGCGTGCTGTCCTGGCTGGCGTATGGCGTGGTGCGGGGAATCGTGGGCCTGGTCGGCGCAGGGCGCTGGGCGTGAAACTTACAGAGGGATTAAGTGACTTCGATCAGACGATTGCCCGCATCGAGCGCGGCAATGATTGTGGGTATTTCCTGTTCAAACCATGCTAGCAGCCTGGCGTTGGAGCAATTCCCGATCCTCAGCCACACGATGGCAGGTGGCATAGCGCTGACTGAAGCGCGGATCACGAAATCCTCGTCCTTGGTTATGATCGTGGCTTGGTGTGCAACGGCGTAATCCCAAATCGCACCATCGCTTGACGCCAACATGTCCAGATCAACAAGGTGCCAAGCCGTGTAGCCCAGCGCTGCGAGTTTTCTGGCCAGCGCTGGCGGCAATTGCGCGTCAACCAGAAAGTGAGGCACTCAAGCGGCTTTCAGGGTCGGGTGGTCAAATTGGCGCGCGGCATACAGCAGCGCTGCCTGTATGTCTTCCGCTTCTAGATAGGGATAGTCGGCGAGAATGCTGTCCCGGCTCTCGCCTGCAGCCAGCATTTCGAGAATATCACTCACGCGGATGCGCAGCCCGCGGATGCAGGGGCGTCCGCCGCATTGATCGGGGTTGACGGTAATGCGTTCCTGCGTCTGGCTGTTCATCTTGTCCCTGTCTTCTGCTTTTGAACAAGTTTAATTGTATCCGCTTGCGCCTTACAGCCGCGCTGCCTTGAACGTATCACACTGCGCCGGATCGCCGCTTTGCATCCCCAGCCGGAACCAGCGCATGCGCTGTTCCGACGAGCCATGGGTAAAGGATTCGGGCACTACATAGCCGCGCGCCTGTTTTTGCAGACGGTCGTCGCCCACCCCGGCGGCTGCGGCCAGCGCTTCCTCGGTATCGCCCGGTTCCAGAATCTGCCGCTGCTGATTGGCGTGGTGCGCCCACACCCCGGCAAAACAGTCGGCCTGCAATTCCATCCGCACCTGCAGGGCATTGCCTTCTGCCTCACTGGCACGCTGCCGTGCGGCATGCACCTCTTTCGACACCCCCAGCAAGGTCTGCACATGGTGGCCCACCTCGTGCGCCACCACATATGCCTGGGCAAAATCGCCCGGTGCGTCGTGGCGCTGCGCCAGATCGTTGAAAAAGCTCATGTCCAGGTACAGCTTCTGGTCACCCGGACAGTAAAACGGCCCCATCGCCGCCTCGGCATGGCCGCAGGCCGATTGCACTGCGCCCGAAAACAGCACCAGCTGCGGCTGCTGATAGGTCTGCCCCGAGCGCTGGAACAGCGCGCCCCAGACATCTTCCGTATCCGCCAGCACCACCGACATGAATTCCTTCAGCCGTTCTTCTTCCGGGCTGAAGGTCGCTGGCTGCTGCTCGGTGGTCTGCGGTGCCAGGCCGCCCGCCTGGTTCAGCACTACCGAAGGGTCCACCCCGAAATACAGGGCCACCAGCACCAGCACGATCGTGCCAATGCCGCCGCCCACCAGGCCTTTGCCGCCCACGCGCATCCCGCGCCGGTCTTCGATATTGTCGCTACGACGTCCACGTTCCCAGCGCATGGCGGCTCCTTGGTTTTAAGGGGTTGAGTCGGTGCTGGTCATTCTATGATCCGGCCTGGTTTATCCGTGAGTCCGTTCGTGCTGAGCCTGTCGAAGCACAGCCCTTCGACAGGCTCAGGGCGAACGGTATCCAAGTTTAGTCGTTCCGGATCGATAGGGATGTTTCCCGCTTGCGCCACAGCCGATTGTCGCGAGGCAAACGCGAAGCCGGTGTGGAGTCGCAGGGACTGAGTCGATGCCTGCGACCCGGCGCCATCTCTTGCCTTAACCCCGTATTGCTGCGCACAATCCGGGCATGGACAGCCAGCGCTTTCAGCAAAGACAACAGGAATTCCTGCGTGCCGCCCATCGCCTGCACCAGGCCGCCAGCCAGCAGGGCGACGACATCCTGCGGGATGCGACCCTCCAGCGTTTCGAGTTTACCTTCGAGGCCGCCTGGAAAACCCTGCAACTGTATTTGTTGCATCAGGGCCTCGAAGCGACCGGCCCGCGTCAGGTATTGAAGCAAAGCTTTGCCCAGGGACTGATCCAGACGCCCGAGGACGCCGATATCTGGCTGGCCATGCTCGAAGACCGCAATCTCACCACCACACCTACCGCGAAGCGCTCGCGGAAACCATCGCCGGGCATATCCGTGCCGACTACGCCGCCTAGCTGTTGCGCATGGCCGAACACATCGCCGCGCTCAAGCTGGACTGAACGCCGTGCTGCAATTGCGCCCACAAGACCTGCAGGCGCTTAGGTGCGCCTTGAGCCCGTTTACCGAAATTCACCACGCCTGGCTGTTTGGTTCGCGCGCCGTGGGCACGGCGCGCCGTGCCTCCGATATCGATCTCACCATCGAGGCCCCAGCCATGTCCGGGGCGCGCTGGCAGGCACTGCTGGACGCGCTGGAACACGCCCCGCTGATCTACCACCTCGATATCGTGCGTCTGGACACCCTGGACGATCTGGCGCTCAGGCAAACCATCCTGGAGCAGCGCAGCCCCCTGGACATCGCTGATTATTGATGTTCCCTTGTTACATGACGCTTGGGGTCATTGCGAGTCAAAGCCGAAGCAATCCAGTTTTCGGTCGCACGCTGCTGGATTGCTTCGGCTTCGCCTCGCAATGACCGGCTACTAAGCGTGTCGTGATTTTGGGAGAGATCAATAAGCCCGTTCGCCCTGAGCCCGTCGAAGGGCACATCGCGTACAGAATCAATCACGCAGCCCTTGAGACCATGGCCACGCTGTTGCAGTCGTGCAACAAAACAACACTTTCGCGTATTTGTTACACAAAAAACAACAACTTTGCTTGCCGGGCTCGGGCGCGTCTGGATAATCAGCGCTGTCCCCGTGCAACGTTGCGCAGGACAGCTCTGCAGAGCTTCCAAACCATCCGGTTTAATTTCTAAATCGTTAGGAGAATGTAATGAAAAAATCCCTGATCGCTCTGGCTGTTGCCAGCGCCGTCGCCGCTCCCGCCGCTTTTGCTGCGACGAGCAATGTTGATGTGTACGGTATTTTCGGTGCGTCCGTCGATATCGTTGATCGTGACGACACCTTGCAGGAAGATGAATTCCGCGTGTCGTCGACCGCTTCGCGCATCGGCTTCAAAGGCGCTGAAGACCTGGGTGGCGGTCTGTCCGCCATTTGGCAGGTTGAAACCGGTCTGGACGTGGATGTTGGCGGCAACACTTGGGCCACCCGCAACACCTTCGTCGGTCTGTCGAGCAAGACTTTGGGTACGGCTCGCATTGGTCGTTACGATACCGCCTATAAAATGGCGACCGGCCGTTACGACGTGTTCAGCGATACCCTGGGTGACTACAACACCATCATGGGTTCGGTGAACGCCAATACCGGTGTCTTCGATCTGCGTGAAACCAACAGCATCAGCTATGAAACGCCGGAATTCAGCGGCTTCAAGGTGATGGGCTCTTACGGTCAGCGCAATGAAGCTGGCGCTACGCTTGTCGATCCCAGCCTGTGGTCGCTGGCTGCAGTGTATGCGAATGGCCCCCTGAGTGTTGTGGCGGCTTACGAAAAGCACACCGACGAAAACTTTGCGTTCTCAACCACTGCCGACACCTCTGATGCGACCGCCTGGAAACTGGGCGCGGGTTATGTGTTTGGTAATACCCGTCTGGCCGCGATCTACGAGCGTATCAAGGCTGATGATTTCTTCGGCGTTGATCTTGAGCGTGACGCATGGTATCTGAGCCTGGCGCACCAGATGGGCAACATCACGTTGAAAGCCGCCTACGCTAAGGCTGACGAGACTGATGTCAGCGGTTTTGGTGGCGTTGATGATGCGGCCGACAGCTGGACGCTGGGTGTGGACTACGCGCTGTCGAAGCGAACCATGGCCTATGCGCTCTACACCGCGCTGGATAACGACACCAATGCCAACTACCGCATCGGCGGCAACGGCACCAATGGTGCGTTCAACCCCGGTTTCGGTAACGATCCGTCGGGCTTGTCGCTGGGCGTCAAGCACAGCTTCTGATTTGTGCCGGGGGCAACCCCGGTTTGATCGGAAACTTAAACGGGCAGCTTAGGCTGCCCGTTTTTTTCGCCCGTACGCTTCGGCTGAATACGCTATGGCAGATAGCCGTGAGTCTTGAGTGCTGGCTCCAGTAGCGGTAGCCACGGCTCAAATGCGTTGCGATAGCGCAGCCAGCGACCTTGCGCATGCTGGTAGAGCGCCTCGCTGACCTGCTGGTAGCTGGGTGTGTCGATATGGCCACGCTTCCGCGCGTGCTGTGTGTGCTGACGCAGAGCTTCGTCCCAGGGCAGGCCGAGAAAACTAAGAACCTTGCCGATTTCGGCGTCGAAATCCTGCACCAGACTTTCGTAGCGCACAGTGCACAGGTTCAGTGGCAGTTCACGGGTGAATTTCTCCCAGAGGCGCATCACGAGTACATAGAAACGGATCGTGGATTCTGGAGACTGGAATTGCGCCATGGCGCTATTGGGCGCAAAAAGCTGCATCAGGCAACTGAGGCAAACATCGCATGGGTGTCGCAAGGCGAGAATAAACCGGGCGCGCGGAAAAATCCGCAGGATATGGTGAGCCCGGGTGAGATTGAGCGGCAGCTTGTCGATGGATGTGACACCAGGCCGAGACGGGGTTTCGCGTTCGCTCAAAGTGAAATACAGGGCTTGGACTGCGCGCCTGGCAGCAGGGGTGAGTGGGGAGGCATCGTGGGAGAAATACTCCGGGCAACTTGCCACCACGGTTTGCACCAGTGGCTTTTCTTCCAGTGTCTGTAGTGACGGGTGGCAGTCGAGTATCTGTCCGAGCAAGGTGGTGCCGGAGCGTGGAAAACCGATCAGAAATACCGGTTGTGGCTCATCTGAAGCTTGGGTGGCTTCGGCACGGGTACGCAAATCGAGTTCGAGTAGGGATTGCAAATCTTCAAGATAGCGTTGGGTCTGGACAGAGGCGTCTTGTGACGTTTGGCGGTACTGAATACGTTTGGCTTCGACAAAGCACGCCAGCGCGGGCTCGCTGTGTCCAAGTCGATCCAGGATATGTCCGCGTTCGTTGACAAGGGCGGCGGCGGCGGAAGGATGGAGTTGTGCGGTATCAATCGCATCCAGTGTGTCGCGCGCCTGGATAAAGTGGTTAGTGCGCCGAAGCAAACGTCCTTTTACCAGTTGTGCAAACGCATGTGCCGGATCCCGGTCTAGTGCACGGGCTACGCTGAGTGTGGCGGCATCGATCTGATTGAGTGATTCCTCGACGTGCGCGAGTTCGGCCCAAAGCGCAGCATCGTCCGAGCCCGCATCGTGCGCGGCGAGATAGCTTTGCAATGCGCCGGCCATGTCCCCCGATTGTTGCCGCCAGTCACCGAGCAGTTTGTGCTCGCTCGCTTCAAGCGTGGGATTCAGTTCGAGTATCGCAACGGCCTCGGTGTATCGAAACTGCCGGGCCAGCAATAGGCCGAGATTGTGGAGGGTTGCGGAATGCCGTGGTTCGTACTGCAAGGCCTGGCGATAATGGCGTTCTGCTGCGACGGTATCACCTGTGGCAAGCAGCGCATTGGCGAGGTTGCTGTGAAATTTGGCTGACTCTGGGTGGATTTTGATCGCGCGTTCTATGCGTTCGATCGCTTTCTGGGGTTCGCCAGATAGTGTGTACAGTAATCCGGAGAGATGCCAGGCTTCGGCGTTCGCGGGTTCGCTGGTCAATTGTGCATCGCAGAGTCGTCGTGCCCGATCCAGCTGGCCGGTACGCGCGAATTCGATGGCCTGAGTAAGCGTTTGATTCAAAGTGGGTATCCAGAGGGAACGCATAGTATGCTGCCTCTGCTTTTAGCAGCTGTATTGTGATTGCACAAGGCAGATTGAAACACCAGGAGTCGAATCGGAAATGGCAGGAATAGGACGTAAGGACCCCTGTCCATGTGGCAGTGGCAAGCGATACAAACATTGTTGCGGGATGGAAGCTGCCGGGCAGGACTCACAGCTGAGCGCTGCTGCACTCTATGCCCGGGCACATCGGGCGCATGCTCAGGGCCACAAGGCGGAAGCGGCCCGGCTTTATCAGTCGGTACTGTCCCTGAGCCCGGATCACCCGGACGCTTTGCATTATCTGGGCATGCTGGCCATGGAATCGGGGCGTGTTGACATGGCCTACGCCATGGTTAAACGTTCCCTGGAACTGAAGCCCCGGGAGGCTGATTATTGGGCCAACGCCGCTCTGATTGAGCAAGCGGCGCAGCGGCCTGAGGCGGCCATGGCGGCTTATCGTGAATCGATTCGTTTATCACCGGAGGATGCAGAGCGCCATTTGCTGCTCGGGAGCCTGTTGCTCATGCACGGACATGTGGATGAGGCCATGACATCGCTGACACAGGCAACTGTACGGGCGCCCGGCGTGGGTCAAGCCTGGTTTCTGCTCGGCAATGCCTGCATGAAAAGTCGGCCGGTCGCGTATGACGCGGCGGTCGGCCACTATCGGAAAGCATTGAAACTGATGCCGAAAAATGTACCGCTGCGCACCAGTCTGGCGACCGCGCTGGCCATGACACAGCAGCGTGAGGAAGCTTTGAAGATACTGATCGAGGCAACCGAGATTGAGCCTGACAATGTGGGTATATGGTCGAATCTCGGGCGATACTGGCTGGATGCCGGAGAAGCAGAAAAGGCCGTGGATTGCTATCGGCAGGTGGTGACACGGTACCCGGATTTGCCGAGTGCACAGGTCGAGTTGGGCATGGCCCTGAAAACCAAAGGAGATTTCGCGCAGGCGCAGACCTGTTTCGCCCGTGCGCTTGAACTGGAACCCGCCAATATCAAGGCTTTGGCGAGTGTGATCGAATCACGCCGGTTTGACCGGCTGGATGACCCGGACCTGTGCAATGCCATGATGCGCGCGGACGAGGCAGCGGAGTCGGACGAGAACGTGCCGGGCCTGTGTTTTGCCCTGGGCAAGTCACTCGACAGGCTCGGAGCATTCGAGCAGGCGTTCGCTTGTTATGCCAGAGCTAACCGGATCAAAACCGGGCAAAGTCCCTTTGACCGGGGGGAATTCTCCGCCTGGGTGGATCGCCGGATTGCTGAATTTGACGCGGCAGCGATTGCCCGACTGGAACCCGTTGCCCATGCGACAGACCGACTGATCTTCATTGTGGGGATGCCGCGCTCAGGAACGACACTGACCGAACAGATACTGTCAGCGCACTCGGCAGTGGTGGGTGGGGGTGAGCGATCTTTCTGGCCTGTTCAGGATGTGAAGCTGGTGCAATACTTTGCGCAGCAAGATGACGCGGCGATGCGTGCGGTCGTGCAGCACTATCTGGATGATCTCAACACAGTGAGCGGGGCAGCGGATGCACTGCGCATGACTGACAAGATGCCGGACAATTTCAAGCGTATCGGCATCCTGCACGGCTTGTTTCCAAACGCGCGATTCGTGCATGTTCACCGCCATCCAGCAGACACCTGCCTGTCGATTTTCTTCCAGAATTTCAATGGCCATGACTACGGCAGCAATCTCGAAGATCTTGCTTTTTATTACCGACAATACAAGCGTTTGATGGCTCACTGGGTGAGCGTCGTTCCGGCAGATCGCATTCTGGATTTCAATTATGAGACTCTGGTCGCGGACCAGGAAATGATGAGCCGTAAATTGATTGAGTTTTGTGGTTTGACTTGGGAGCCAGCGTGTCTCGATTTTCAGAATAATGAACGCGTCGTACGCACAGCCAGTATCTGGCAGGTCAGACAGAAAATGTACTCAAGCTCAGTAGATCGCTGGAAAAACTATGCACCCCATATCGCGCCGTTGCTCAGCTTGTTACAAGAGTAGTTGCTGGGGGAATTAGCCGTCTACCACCTCAAAGTCATGCGTCATCTCTGCTGTCTTGCCGAGCATGATGCTGGCCGAGCAGTATTTTTCGGCAGACAGCTGCACGGCCTGTTCAACCCGTTTCGGATCGAGCCTTTTGCCGGTGACGGTGAAATGCAGATGAATGCGGGTGAACACCTTGGGGTCGGTGTCGGCGCGGGTGGCGTTAATATCGGCGACGCAGTCGGTGACCGGCTGGCGTGCTTGGCTCTGGGAACGATGATGTAAAGCCCGTGGAGGCGTCAGTGTTTGTTACACTGACATGCGTGAAATTCACCCAGTATTTTCTTGCGATGCGGCAACGGCCTGACCGAGCCTCAATCGAATTGGAGTGGGTTCGGTATGTGATTGCGCATCCCGAGCGTGAGGCGATTCAGTCCGACGGGCGTCGATTGCAGATGCAGAGGGCAGATATTTACGCGTAATTCTTTTAGCGGATGGGGAAACCGTCCACAACACATTCTTTGATCGGAGATTCGTGCCATGAAGATCAAGTACTTTCAGGATACCGATACGCTCTATATCGAGTTCAAGCCCAGTACGGTGAGCGAAAGCCGAGATTTGGATGAAAACACGCTGCTTGACCTGGATGCGGAAGGAAATGTGTGCGGGATTGCTGTCGAGCATGCGCGTGACCGGGCAGATATTCCGAAATTCTCGTTCGAGCAAATCGCGGCCTGAGGACGTCGTGCTGCCACAAATAAACATGACTTAGAGTACAACCGGACATTGAAATGAATCATTCTGACCGAATCACGCTGGACCCTGCGATTTGCCATGGCAAACCCTGCATTCGCGGGCTGAGATATCCCGTTGAGAGTCTGTTGGAGTTGTTGGCGGGCGGGATGACCACTGAAGACATTCTGGCGGATTATGAAGACTTGGAACGCGACGATGTTCTCGCTGCATTGTCGTATGCCGCCCGGCTCGCGCACGTCAAGCGAATGGAGCGCTTCGCTGCATGAGGTTTCTGGTGGATGCGCAATTGCCAGGCGATTTTGCATGTGGCTGGACGAAGCGGGACACGATGCCGTGCACACGCTGGATTTACCCCGGGGAAATGGGACGACCGACAACGAAATTCTGGACATTGCGGCAGCCGAACAGCGGACTGTGGTGACAAAGGACGACGACTTTGTGCAATCTTTTCTGATCACGGGGCGTCCCGCAAAACTGCTGCTGGTTTCAACCGGGAATATTGCAAATAGTGTGCTTGAAAGTATTGTGCGTGAGCATGTTGGCGAGATAGCCGATGCGTTTGCTGCGGCGGATTTTGTCGAGTTGGGGAACGACGCATTGACTGTGCACGAATAAGCGAACGAGCACGCGCTGGCCTTCTGGAATTAGCCGTCCACCACCTCAAAATCATGCGTCATCTCGGCGGTCTTCCCCATCATGATGCTGGCCGAGCAGTACTTCTCGGCGGACAGCTGCACCGCCTGTTCGACCCGTTTCGGATCGAGCCCCTTGCCGGTGACGGTGAAATGAAGGTGGATGCGGGTGAACACCTTGGGGTCGGTGTCGGCGCGGGTGGCGTCGATATCGGCGACGCAGTCGGTGACCGGCTGGCGGGCTTTGCGCAGGATATGCACGACATCAAACGCTGAGCAACCGCCCAGGCCGAGTAAGAGCATTTCCATCGGGCGCACGCCCAGATTCTTGCCGCCGGATTCGGGTGCGCCGTCCATGACGACGGTGTGGCCGGATTCGCTCTGGCCGGCGAAGCTGACGCCTTCGATGAGTTTGACGCGGGCTTTCATGTTGCTCCTTGGCTGAATTGGGTGCGGAGTTTGTACCACAGGATGCCCAGCCACTCATGCAGGGCAAAGGTGCTGTCGCGCAGGCCGGCAGGGGTGGGCAAGAGATCAAAGAAGCTGTCTGGGCGGGTACTGGCGAACTGGAGTCCGGCCGGGATGATTTCAAGCGCCTGGGCCTGAAACTGCGGGACAGCACGGCGCAGGTGCCAGGCGTGGGTGACTAGGGCGACGCGACGGATGCCGTCGCCGCTCAGCAGCCGGGCGGACAGGCGGGCGTTGTCCCAGGTGGTCAGCGCGGCGTCTTCGACCCAGCGTGCAGACATGCCGTATTCGGTTTGCAGGATGTGCTGCATGATGCGGCCTTCGGCCAGGGTGCCACCGTCAGGCTTGCCACCGGTCACCAGCAGGGGCAGACCGCTAAGCCGGTGGAGATGCGCGGCATACCGCAGGCGTTCGAGACTGGCGCTGTTGAGCGTGTCGCTGCCGTATTCGGCTTCGTTCAGCCGTCGTCCGCCGCCGAGGACGACGATTGCGTCGGCGGAGCGCAAGGCTTCGGGGGTAACGGGGCCGCTGATTTCCAGGCTTTTCTGCAGGACGCCGCCTATCCAGGGGGTAGACAGGGTGTACAGACTGGTGGCGGCAAACAGGATCAGGGACATGGATAGACGGCGGTGGCGATGCAACATCAGCCCGATGACCAGCAAAATGACCAGAATCAGCGGGGGCAGCAGGGCAAGGGCGAGCAGGTTGGTAAGGATCCAGACGGTCATGCGCGGATTGTAATTCCGATCCTTGCCTAATACGGGCTTTGATCGCCTTCGCCTTGCTTCAGCACGGCCTGCGGGCTGATTTTGCGCCAGCAGGGGTCTGGAATCGGCATGGTCGGGTGGCTGGGCAAATTTGCAGGGAGTGTTTGACTTTGCGGGTGGGGCGCAGTTAAAATGCCCGGCTTTCCGAGTTAGTCCTCTGTTACAGAGGTTGGGTCATGAAAACCTTTTCCGCTAAAACGCATGAAGTTCAACGCGACTGGTTCGTGGTGGACGCTGACAATCTGGTGCTGGGCCGCCTGGCTTCTGAAATCGCGCGGCGTCTGCGCGGCAAGCACAAGCCCGAGTTTACGCCGCACGTCGATACCGGTGACTACATCGTGGTCGTCAACGCAGGCAAGATGCGCGTGACCGGCAACAAGGAACTCGACAAGAAATACTATCGCCATTCCGGGTACCCCGGCGGCATTTACGAAACGACGTTTGGCAAGATGCAAGAGCGTTTTCCGGGGCGTGCGCTGGAAAAAGCGGTCAAGGGCATGTTGCCCAAAGGCCCGCTCGGTTATGCCATGATCAAGAAAATGAAAATTTACGCAGGTGCGGAGCACCCGCACGAAGCGCAGCAGCCCAAGCCGCTGGCAATCAACGCACAAGTCTAAGGTCACTCCCAATGATTGGTAATTACAACTACGGTACGGGGCGTCGCAAGGAATCGGTCGCTCGCGTGTTCATGAAAGCGGGCAGCGGCAAGATCGTTGTCAACGACAAGCCGGTCGATGAATATTTTTCGCGCGAAACCGGCCGTATGGTCGTTCGCCAGCCCCTGGTGCTGACCGATAACCTGAACAAGTTTGACATCATGGTCAACGTTGCAGGTGGGGGTGAAACTGGCCAGGCGGGTGCAATTCGTCATGGCATTACCCGTGCCCTGATCGATTTTTCGGCCGAAATGAAGCCCACGCTCAAGGCCGCCGGTCTGGTTACCCGCGATGCCCGCGAAGTCGAGCGCAAGAAAGTCGGCTTCCACAAGGCGCGCCGTCGCAAGCAATTCTCCAAGCGCTGATTGTTTGCGCGGGATACAAAAAGCCGCCTGTTGCAGGGCGGCTTTTTTACGCCGCCGTCATCTGCGTGGCATAAAATTCACGCTTCTTTGCGAAGGGTCTCACCATGATTAAAGTTGGTATCGTCGGCGGAACGGGTTACACCGGGGTCGAATTGCTGCGCCTGCTGGCGCGCCATCCCGGGGCGGAATTGAAGGCGATCACGTCGCGCAAGGAAGCCGGGATGCCGGTGGCCGAGATGTTTCCCAATCTGCGTGGCCGGGTCTCGCTGGCGTTTTCTACGCCCGAGGAAGCCGGGCTGGATCAATGCGATGTGGTGTTTTTCGCCACCCCGAACGGCGTGGCCATGCAGCAGACGCGGGCGTTGCTGGATGCAGGCGTCAAGGTGATCGATCTGGCAGCCGATTTCCGTATCAAGGATGTAAAGGTGTGGGAGCAGTGGTACAAGATGGAACACGCCTGCCCTGATCTGGTGGCCCAGGCAGTATATGGCTTGCCCGAAATCAATCGCGACCAGATCAAGGGTGCAAGCTTGATCGCCAACCCCGGCTGTTATCCCACTGCCGTGCAGCTGGGCTTTTTGCCTTTGCTGGAAGCGGGGGTGATCGATACCGGTTTTCTGGTGGCAGATGCCAAGTCCGGAGTGTCGGGTGCGGGCCGCAAGCCCGAAACCCATATTCTGTTTGCAGAAGCATCGGATAATTTCAGAGCCTACGCGGTAAGCGGGCATCGCCACTGGCCGGAAATCAAGCAGGGGCTGGAAAACTTCGCCGGAAAACCGGTGGATTTTACCTTTGTGCCGCATTTGCTGCCGTTGATACGCGGTATTCACGCCACGCTGTACGCCAAGATCAGCGCAGATATCGACTTGCAGAGCCTGTTTGAAAAACGTTATGCCAACGAGGCGTTTGTTGATGTGTTGCCCGCAGGTTCCCATCCGGAGACCCGTTCGGTACGCGGCGCCAATGTCTGCCGTATCGCCGTACACCGTCCACAGGGCAGTGATACGGTGGTGGTGTTGTCGGTAATTGATAATCTGGTCAAGGGCGCGGCTGGTCAGGCGGTGCAGAACATGAACATCCTGTTTGGCCTGGACGAAGACCTCGGATTGGCCGATGTGGGCCTGCTGCCGTAAGGAACCGACCGCCCCGGGGCAAGTCAGACTTGACGTATACCCTGTGACCCGGATAATCGAAGCACTAATTTCAAGGAGTTAAGCATGAACGCGATGACCGAAATGGCAGCGCCCGAACTGGATGGCCCATTGATCTTCACCGACAGTGCGGCAAACAAGGTAAAAAGTTTGATCGACGAGGAAGGCAATCCCGATCTGAAACTGCGTGTGTTCGTGTCGGGTGGCGGATGCTCGGGTTTTCAGTATGGCTTTACGTTTGATGAAGCGCAAAACGCCGACGATACCGTCATGGTGAAAAATGGCGTGATGCTGCTGGTCGATTCGATGAGCTTTCAGTACCTGGTGGGTGCGGAAATCGATTACAGCGAAGGGCTGGAAGGCGCGCAGTTCGTGATCAAGAACCCGAACGCCACGACAACCTGTGGCTGCGGGTCATCGTTTTCGGCGTAAATCACA
>JAJXUA010000001.1 GCA_021783275.1 Pseudomonadota bacterium | reverse complement strand
ATAAATGGAATCGCGTCTACAACCTGACGGCAGTGCGCGATACCGGAGATATGGTCGGATTGCATCTGCTGGATACCCTGGCCGCCGTGCCATTTTTTCAGTCGGAGACGGTGCTGGATGTCGGCAGTGGCGGCGGTTTGCCGGGCATTCCGCTGGCAATCGCGCGGCCGGAATTGCGGGTGACGGTCATCGACAGCGTGGCGAAAAAAACCGCCTTCTTGTTGCAGGTCAAAGCCGAACTGGGTTTGAACAACCTCAACGTGGTGACAGGTCGGGTCGAGGATTTTCGTCCCGAAACCGGATTTGACGTGATCACGTCGCGTGCCTTTTCCAGCCTCCAGGATTTCGTGGCGTTGACCCGGCATCTACGCAAACCGGGGGGATGCTGGCTGGCGATGAAGGGCGTATACCCGCAAGAAGAAGTCGATTTGTTACCACACGACGTGAAAGTAAGCGCTGACCACACTCTGGTCGTTCCCGGGCTCGATGCGAGCCGGCATTTGATGGTTCTGGAAGCGGTGACATGAGCAGAATACTGGCGATAGCCAATCAGAAAGGCGGCGTCGGCAAAACGACGACAGCGGTGAACCTGGCCGCTGCGCTGGCGGAACTGGGGCAGCGCGTACTGCTCGCCGACCTCGACCCGCAAGGCAACGCGACCATGGGTTCGGGGATCGAAAAGCGTACGGCCTTGCCGACGGTGTACCAGATCCTGCTCAACCAGGTGAGCGTGCGTGACGCGCGGATGCGTTCCGGGCCGGGCCAGTTCGACGTGATTCCGGCGAACCGCGAGCTGGCCGGGGCGGAAATCGACCTGGTCAACCTGGAGCAGCGTGATCTGCGGCTGAAAGTGGCGCTGGCGGCAGTGGCCGACGACTACGACTTCATCCTGATGGATTGTCCGCCCACGCTGAACCTGCTGACGGTCAACGCGTTTGCCGCGGCCGAATCGGTACTGATCCCCATGCAGTGCGAGTATTACGCGCTGGAAGGGCTGACCGATCTGGTCGCCACCATCAAGAAAGTCAAACAGCGGCTCAATCCTGCGATCCAGATCGAAGGCCTGCTGCGCGTGATGTTCGACCCGCGCAGCACGCTGGCGCAGCAGGTGTCGGACCAGATCAAGCAGCACTTTGGCGACAAGGTCTACGACACGGTGATTCCGCGCAACGTGCGGCTTGCCGAAGCACCCAGCTATGGTTTGCCGGTGCTGGCGTACGACCGTCAGTGCAAGGGCGCAAAAGCGTATATCGATCTCGCCGGTGAAACGCTCAGGCGTGCCGGCATCACGGCAGGGGAAACAGCATAATGGCCAAACTCAAGGGACTGGGGCGCGGCCTCGATGCATTGCTGGGCGGTGAAGACAGCGCCGCGCCGCCGCAGGGCGATCTGCGCATGATGGCGGTGTCGCAGCTTGCGCCGGGCAAATACCAGCCGCGCAGCCAGATCGACAGCGAATCGCTGCAGGAACTGGCTGATTCAATCCGCGCGCAGGGGCTGATGCAGCCGATCCTGGTGCGCGAAGTGTCGGGCGGGTTTGAGATCATCGCGGGTGAGCGTCGCTGGCGCGCCGCGCAGCTGGCGGGCATGAGCGAAGTGCCGGTGCTGCTGCGCGACGTGGCCGATGCCGAGGTGGCGGCCATGGCGCTGATCGAAAACATCCAGCGCGAAGACCTGAACGCCATCGACGAAGCAAACGGCCTGCACCGCTTGATCCAGGAATTCGGCATGACTCACGACGCCGTCGCGCAGGCCGTGGGCAAATCGCGCGCAGCGGTGTCCAACCTGTTGCGGCTGTTGAATCTGTCGCGGCCGGTACAGGACATGCTGGTTGCCGGATTGCTGGAAATGGGCCACGCGCGTGCCTTGCTGTCGCTGAGTGCGGGCGCACAGCGCGAGCTGGCGCATGAAATTGAAACCCGGAATTTATCGGTACGCGAGGTGGAACGTCGTGTCGCGCGCCTGAAAACAGCGCCCGCCCACCCCGTGCCGTCCGGTCCGACGCGCGATACGCTGCGCCTCGAAGAAGTCCTGTCGGATACGCTGGGCATGACCGCACAATTGCATTCCGGCAAGAAAGGCAGCGGTAAACTGACGCTGCACTTTGGCAGCGCCGAGGAATTGCAGGGTTTGTTGCAGCGCCTGGGTATCGAGATGTAAGGCTGTAACAGCAAAAATGTACGCTAAAACAATCATCATCAGCGTATCTGATGATTGCATGGGGCGCGCTGATTCGAGTATCATGCCCGGCTAATGTTCAGCGGTCGTCCTACCGGCATTCGGCGTGTAGTCCTGGCGCAAGCCGGATTCGCACCTGTGGCGGCGCTGGCCGGGCTGGCGCTGGGCGGCCCTGCAACCGCGGGCGCGGCGCTGTACGGCGCGTTCACGGCGCTGGCGGTCAGTGGCGTGATGGTCTGGCGTGAACGACAGGCCCTGCGGCATCCGGAATGGGATCAGCATCGTCTGTTCAAGCTGTTCATCCGCACTGGAGTCGAACGACTGGCCGTGCTGGTGGGTTTGCTGGGACTGGGACTGGGCGGGCTCACGTTGTTGCCGCTGCCTTTGATGACCGGGCTGGTCCTGGCGCAGTTTGGCTGGCTGGCCGCAGCCGTCACCCCCACACGTCACTAGGCGTGTCGGGCACGAGGTCGGTTTTGAATGGGTGTCTCAAGCCCGCATTCAAAACCCACTTTTGAATTTGATTACCATGGCGACGGAATACGCGACTTCTGGCGAGTACATCAAGCACCACCTGCAGAATCTGACCTACGGACAGCTGCCCGCAGGCTATGAGCGCACCGACCACCACGGCCATGTCGAAACCCTGAACGCGCCGACCTGGACCGTTGCCCACAATGGTCAGGAAGCCAAGGACATGGGCTTCTGGGCGGTTAACCTCGACAGCCTGGGTTTCTCCATCGTGCTCGGCGCGCTGTTCCTGTTTTTCTTCCGCATGGCCGCCAAAAAAGCGACGGTCGGTGTGCCGACCGGCCTGCAGAATTTCGTCGAATGGATCGTCGAATTCATCGACGACGCGGTGCGCGGTTCGTTCTCGCACAAGAATCCGCTGGTCGCGCCGCTCGCGCTGACGATCTTCATCTGGGTGTTCCTGATGAACTTCATGGACCTGATCCCGGTGGACTGGCTGCCGTGGGTCGCAACCCTCGCCGGTGTGCCGTATCTGAAAGTCGTGCCCTCGACCGACCCCAACGTGACCTTCGCGCTGTCGCTGTCGATCTTCTTCCTGGTGTTGTACTACAGCGTGAAGATGAAAGGCGCGGGCGGTTTCTTCTCCGAACTGGCGTTCCAGCCGTTCCCGAAATGGCTGTTCCCGGTCAACCTGCTGCTCGAAGGCGTGGGTCTGATCGCCAAGCCGATTTCGCTCGCACTGCGACTCTTCGGCAACATGTACGCCGGTGAAATGATCTTTATCCTGATCGCGCTGATGTTCGGCGGCGGCTGGGTGCTTGCGATCTTCGGCGGCGCATTGCAATGGGCGTGGGCCGTGTTCCACATCCTCATCATCACACTACAAGCCTTTATTTTCATGACGCTGACCATTGTCTATCTCGACATGGCGCACAGCGAGCATCACTGATACGCGTACCGATTTTTCGCAATATTTTTAATTTTTAATCGAAACCAAGGAGTAGAAAATGACTGAAGTTACTGGACTGCTATTTATCGCTGGCGCATTGATGATGGGCCTGGGTGCACTCGGCGCTGCCGTCGGCATCGGCATCCTCGGTGGCCGCTTTCTCGAAGGCGCGGCGCGCCAGCCCGAACTGATCCCGATGCTGCGCACCCAGTTTTTCATCGTCATGGGTCTGGTTGACGCCGTGCCGATGATCGCCGTCGGTCTGGCCATGTACGTGCTGTTCGCCGTCGCCGGTTAAAGGCGGGGTCTAGACCCCAGGTTTTCCCTAACCCTTAAATTCAAATGGTGCGGACATGAATTTCAACGCAACTTTGATCGGCCAGTCCATTACCTTCATCTTCTTCGTGTGGTTCTGCATGAAGATGGTGTGGTCGCCGATCATGAATGCGCTCGAAGCGCGTAAAAAGCAGATCGCCGACGGTCTGGCCGCAGCGGATCGCGGCAAGCATGAACTGGAACTGGCTGCCAAAAGAGCCGGCGACAACATGCGTGATGCCAAGGCACAGGCCGCCGAGGTGCTGGCTCAGGCCGAAAAGCGTGCAGCGCAAATGGTTGAAGAAGCCAAAATGGCAGCCAAGGAAGAGGGTGAGCGTCAGCTTGCCGCTGCCCAGGCCAACATTGCCCAGGAAACCAACCGTGCGCGCGAAACCCTGCGCGAGCAGGTGGCCGCGCTGGCGCTGGCGGGGGCAGAAAAAATCCTGCGCCGCGAAGTCAATGCGCAAACCCATGCTGACCTGCTCGGTCAACTGAAAGCCGAGCTGTAGGCCATGAGCGAACTCTCTACCCTGGCACGTCCTTACGCCGAAGCGGTCTTCCGTCTGGCGCAGGGCGAAAGCGATCTGGCGGGCTGGTCGTCCCGTCTGGCAACCCTGGCGGCGATTGTTTCAGACAGCCAGCTGGCGCGCCTGAATGCGGACCCGGCGATGGCGTCGGATCGTGTGGCTGCACTGGTGATCGATGTCGCGGGTGCCCCGCTGGGTGCGCGCGGTGCCAACTTCGTCAAGGTGCTGGCCGAAAACGGCCGCCTGTCGCTGTTGCCGGTGATTGCGGGTCAGTTTGAAACGCTGAAAGCCAGCGCCGAAGGCACGCTTGAAGCCACCATCACCAGCGCGCAGGCGTTGGCGCAGGAGCAGATCGACGCGCTGGTGGCGGGACTCAAGGCCAAATTCAACCGCGCAGTCAACGTGCAGGTCGCGGTCGATCCCGAGCTGATCGGTGGCGCAGTGATTGCGATTGGCGATCAGGTTATAGACGGTTCAGTTAAAGGACGGCTGCAGCGCATGAGCTTTGCGCTACAGGGCTAACTCACTTATTCGGAACACTGCCCGCATTTGAACCGGGCGGTTCGGAGAACAAACATGCAATTGAATCCAAGCGAAATCAGCGAACTGATTAAAGCCAAGATCGAGAACTTTGGCGCGGCCAGCGAACTGCGCACCCAGGGCACGATCGTTTCGGTCACCGACGGCATCGTCCGCATCCACGGTTTGTCCGACGTGATGTCGGGCGAAATGATCGAAATGCCGGGCAACACTTTCGGCGTGGCGTTGAATCTCGAGCGCGACTCGGTCGGCGCAGTGATCCTGGGCGACTACGAACATATCAAGGAAGGCGATGTTGCCAAGTGCACCGGCCGCATTCTGGAAGTGCCGGTGGGCCGTGGCCTGCTTGGCCGCGTCGTCAACTCGCTCGGTCAGCCCATCGACGGTAAAGGCCCGATTGCAGCGGATCGCACCATGCCGATCGAGCGCATCGCGCCGGGCGTGATCGAACGTAAATCGGTCGATCAGCCGGTGCAGACCGGTCTCAAGTCGATTGACTCGATGGTGCCGATTGGTCGCGGTCAGCGCGAACTGATTATTGGGGATAGACAAACCGGCAAGACCGCGGTGGCGATCGATGCGATCATCAATCAAAAAGGCACCGGCGTGAAATGCATCTACGTCGCCATTGGCCAGAAGGCGTCGTCGGTTGCCAACGTGGTGCGCAAGCTCGAAGAGCACGGCGCGATGGATCACACCATCGTCGTCGCCGCGACTGCTGCCGACGCTGCCGCCATGCAGTACATCGCGCCGTATTCCGGCTGCACCATGGGCGAGTTCTTCCGCGACATCGGTGAAGACGCGCTGATCGTGTACGACGATCTGACCAAGCAGGCCTGGGCCTACCGTCAGGTGTCGCTGCTGCTGCGCCGCCCGCCGGGTCGCGAAGCCTACCCCGGCGACGTGTTCTACCTGCACTCGCGTCTGCTCGAGCGTGCTGCGCGCGTCAATGCCGACTACGTCGAGAAGATCACCAACGGCGCAGTCAAGGGCAAGACCGGTAGCCTTACCGCGCTGCCGATCATCGAAACCCAGGCCGGCGACGTCTCCGCCTTCGTGCCGACCAACGTGATTTCGATCACCGACGGCCAGATCTTCCTCGAAACCGACCTTTTCAACGCCGGTATCCGTCCCGCGATCAACGCCGGCCTGTCGGTGTCGCGCGTCGGTGGTGCCGCGCAGACCAAGGTGGTCAAAAAGCTCGGCGGCGGTATCCGTCTGGCGCTGGCGCAGTACCGCGAACTTGCGGCGTTCGCGCAGTTCGCGTCGGACCTCGACGAAGCGACCCGCAAGCAGCTGGAGCGTGGCCGTCGCGTGACCGAACTGATGAAGCAGGCGCAGTACTCGCCGATGTCGGTGTCGCAAATGGCGCTCACCCTGTTTGCGGTCAATAAGGGCTACATGGACGATGTCGAGGTGAACAAGATTCTGCCATTTGAATCGGCGTTGAGTGCGTTCATGAAATCCAAGTACGCCGGCATCATGGACAGCATCGAGACCAGCGGCAACATGGACGAAGCGACTGAAAAAGCGCTCACCGCTGCGGTCGACGAGTTCAAGAAAACCGGCGTCTATTGATCGGGGCTTATTGAGATGGCAGCCGGAAAAGAGATACGGACCAAGATCAAGAGCGTGGAAAACACGCGCAAGATCACCAAGGCTATGGAAATGGTCGCGGCGTCCAAAATGCGCAAGGCGCAGGAGCGCATGAAGGCCGCGCGCCCCTACGCCGAGAAAATCGCCCGCGTGGCGGCGCATCTGGCGTACGCGCATACCGAATACAAACATCCGTTCGTGATCGCGCGCGCGAACATCAAGCGCGTCGGCGTCATCGTCGTCAGCTCGGACAAGGGCCTGTGCGGCGGCCTCAACACCAATGCCTTCCGCATGCTGGTGACTCAGATGAAACAGTGGGAAGCCGCCGGTGTCGGCATTGATGTTACGGCGATTGGCAACAAGAGCCTGGGGTTTATGCAGCGTCTCGGCAGCAATGTGGTGTCGCAGCTGACCGGGATTGGCGATACGCCGCATATGGACAAGCTGATCGGCCCGGTCAAGGTCATGCTCGATGCCTATCTGGGTGGCAAGATCGACGCGCTCTACATCGTCTACAACCGCTTCGTGAACACCATGAAGCAGGAGCCGACGCTGACGCAGCTGCTGCCGCTGGCGCAGATTGAAGACGCCGAAGAGGCCAGCCTGAAAACGCACTGGGACTACATCTACGAGCCCGATGCCAAGCCGGTGGTCGATGCGATGCTGATGCGTTATATCGAATCGCTGGTGTATCAGGGTGTGGCGGAAAACATCGCCTGCGAACAGTCGGCACGGATGGTGGCAATGAAGGCCGCCTCTGACAACGCCAAGGACGTGATCGGCGAGTTGAAGCTGGTGTACAACAAAACCCGTCAGGCTGCGATCACCAAGGAACTGTCCGAGATCGTCGCCGGTGCGGCTGCGGTTTGATCAGCCACCATTTATATAGCGATGGCGACGCGCAAGAATTCATTTTTTAAGGAAGCAGCATGAGCAACGGAAAAATTGTTCAGATCATTGGTGCGGTGGTGGACGTGGAGTTTTCGCGTGAATCCATGCCCCGGGTCTTCGAAGCACTGAAAATGCAAACCCCCGAGCTGACGCTCGAAGTGCAGCAGCAGCTGGGCGACGGCGTGGTACGCGCGATTGCGATGGGCTCGACCGATGGCCTGCGTCGCGGCATGGACGTTCTGGCCACCGGCAATCCGATCATGGTGCCGGTCGGTCAGGGCACGCTGGGCCGCATCATGAACGTGCTCGGCACGCCGATTGATGAAGCCGGTCCGGTCAACACCGAAACCTTCATGCCGATCCACCGCAAACCGCCGGCCTACGCCGATCAGGCAACGGCGATCGAAGTGCTGGAAACCGGGATCAAGGTCATCGACCTGATCATGCCGATCGCCAAGGGCGGTAAAGTTGGCCTGTTCGGCGGCGCGGGCGTGGGCAAGACCGTGACGCTGATGGAGCTGATCCGCAACATCGCCGTGGCGCACAGCGGCTTCTCGGTGTTCGCCGGCGTCGGCGAGCGCACCCGCGAAGGCAACGACTTTTATCACGAGATGAAAGAAGGCGGCGTGCTGGACAAAGTGGCGCTGGTTTACGGCCAGATGAACGAGCCGCCGGGCAACCGCCTGCGCGTCGCGCTGACCGGCCTGACCATGGCCGAATACTTCCGCGACGAGGGCCGCGACGTGCTGCTGTTCGTTGACAACATCTACCGCTACACGCTGGCCGGTACTGAAGTCTCGGCGCTGCTCGGCCGGATGCCGTCCGCGGTGGGCTACCAGCCGACGCTGGCCGACGAAATGGGCCGCCTGCAGGAGCGCATCACCTCGACCCGCACCGGTTCGATCACCTCGTTCCAGGCCGTGTACGTGCCGGCGGACGACTTGACCGACCCGTCGCCCGCGACCACCTTCGCCCACCTCGACGCGACCCTGGTGCTCTCCCGCCAGGTCGCCGAACTCGGCATCTACCCGGCGGTGGACCCGCTCGATTCGACCTCGCGGATCCTCGATCCCCAGGTCGTCGGCGACGAGCACTACGGCGTCGCCCGCGCGGTGCAGGGCACGCTGCAGAAGTACAAGGAGCTGCGCGACATCATCGCCATTCTCGGCATGGACGAGCTGTCGCCGGAAGACAAACTGGCCGTGTCCCGCGCCCGCAAGATCCAGCGCTTCCTGTCGCAGCCCTTCTTCGTCGCCGAGGTGTTCACCGGCGCGCCCGGCAAATACGTCACGCTGAAAGAGACCATCGCCGGCTTCAAGGCGATTGTCGAGGGCGAATACGACCACCTGCCCGAGCAGGCGTTCTACATGGTCGGCGGCATCGAAGAAGCGGTCGAAAAAGCGAAGACAATTCAATAAAGCGGCGAGGTGTGAGGGGTAAGGTGTGAGGGAAACCCCACGCCGCTCCTCACGCCTAACGCCTCACGAGGTTTTAACATGGCCATGACCCTGCATCTGGATATCGTCAGCGCAGAAAAATCACTCTACTCCGGCACTGCCGAAGTCGTGATCGCCCCCGGGCTGCGCGGCGAACTCGGTATTTATCCACGCCATACCCCGCTGCTGACCACGCTCAAGCCGGGCTCGGTGCGCATCAAGCTGCCCAATCAGGCCGAAGAAGAACTGGTGTACGTGTCGGGCGGAATCATGGAAGTGCAGCCGCACACCGTGACCATCCTCTCCGATTCCGCGATTCGCGGTGCCGACCTTGACGAGGCCAAGGCACTGGAAGCCATGCGTGCCGCCGAGGAAGCGATGAAAGACAAAGCCGCGACCATCGACTACGCGCAGGCGCAGGCCGAACTGGCGCAGGCCGTGGCACAGCTCGCGGCGATCAAGAAACTGCGCAAGAGCTGATCGTTTGGCGTTTCAGGCAAAGGCAACCTGTGTCCGGGTTGCCTTTTGTTTTGTGCAGTCGGGCAGAGCGTGCGGCGGCGAGCGACAGACTCAGTTTGACGACAGTTCGACACGCTGTTGACATTCACGAATCGCGTCCGGAGCCAGCGGGGTGACAAGCCAGGCCTGTCCTTGAACCGGGATTCCGGCGTGCTGGTTGAAATGTGCCAGCCTGTGTGGCGCAACTTTTGCTGAGTCTCCAGCAGCGATAACGCTGTAACCGGTATACCGACGACACGCACTCACAGCAACCAGACTGCACGCTTACCCGGACGCCCCAACCCGATGTTGACCGTGATCCCCGCTAGCATGACGGCATCGTCTTCCAGCCAGACCAGCGTCAACAGCCTGCTGGAGCGGGTCAAGCCGCGCCGCGAAACGGTGGAAACCGAATTCCGCCTGCGTTTTACGGGGGGTTCGCCGATCAGCGAAGTGGTGCTGACGCCACGCGGCCTGATGGGCCATGTGCTGATACGCGGTGAAGACTACAGCGGCCGGACTCGTGCCGTGTCGGCTTTATGTGGCGATGCCGCCATGGCCGGATTCGGGGTGATTTACGTGACCGAGAGTCTGGTCCCCCAGCTGGCCGCCCCGCTGCGGGAAACAGCGCACAGGGCGTTTGGTGCGGGTCGATATCACGCCTTGCACATCGGGATCGAGAAAGGGCGCAAGCTCAAGGTAAGCCGTCGCGCAGTGTCGGTGCTCCAGTTCAATTCGCACACCGCGCCAAGCAGCGTGGACGAAGTGCGGCGGCGTATCCCCGGCATCCTTGACTGGATGAAAATGAGTGATATCGAGGTGCCGCTGCTGCTGGTGCTGGAAAACTTCCATCTTTATTGCATGGATTACGTCGTCGATCTGCTGGATCGCGCGAGCATGCTGAATTGCGCGGTCATCCTGACCACGCTGGGATCCGACCTCCGCTCGCCGCCGCCACCGGTTCCTCCGCTGGTTTATGAAAAATGTGCAATGGTGCTCGATCTCAACCGGCGCAAACCCGGTGATGCAACGACGCGCTGAAGGTGCGGCCAGTCTGACCGGTCTCCTCATCACGCGCAGGGACTGAACAGACCACAGGTTTTTCATCCGCATGGCCGTATACAATCCTCATGTTTCCACGCGCTGACGACCCCTTGACCCCATCGTTTTGTAGGCCATGCTCGAAATCCTGATTCTTGCTGCGGGCAAAGGCACCCGCATGCGTTCCGATCTGCCCAAGGTGTTGCATAAACTGGCCGGCAAGCCGTTGCTGGGGCATGTCGTCGATACCGCGCGTGCGCTGGGCGCGACGCAAACCTGTGTGGTGTACGGATTTGGCGGCGATGCCGTGCCGCAGGCGCTGGCCGGTGAGCCGCTCACTTTTGTGCTGCAAGCCGAACAGCAGGGTACAGGCCATGCGGTGCAGCAGGCGCTGCCCCGGTTATCAGATGACAGCGTGACGCTGGTGCTCTATGGCGATGTGCCGCTGACGCAGGTGACCACGCTGCAACCGCTGATCGCAGCCGCTCTGGCGGGCAGGCTCGGATTGCTGACCGTGAACCTGAACCCGCCGGACGGCTATGGCCGGATCGTGCGCGAACAAGGCCAGGTAAAACGCATCGTCGAACACAAGGACGCGACGCCTGCCGAGCGCAGTATCCAGGAAGTCAATACCGGCATATTGGCGGCCAATACGCGCCAGCTCAGACAGTGGATCGGCCGGCTCAAAAACGACAACGCCCAGGGTGAGTACTACCTGACGGACATTATCGCCATGGCGGTCGAAGCCGGGGTCATGATCGAGACCCATCACCCGGCACACGCCTGGGAGGTGCTCGGCGTGAACAGCAAGGCGCAGCTTGCCGAACTGGAGCGCATCCACCAGCACGAGGTCGCGCAGGGGCTGCTGGAAGCTGGCGTTACGCTGCTAGACCCGGCCCGGCTCGACGTGCGCGGTACCCTGCGCTGCGGGCGCGATGTCGCAATCGACGTCAACTGTGTATTTGAAGGCAGTGTCTCGTTGGGCGATGGCGTGCAAGTGGGCGCTAACTGCGTGCTGCGCAATGTCACGGTCGCGGCTGGCACGAAGATCGATGCCTTCACGCTCATCGACGACGCCGTCGTGGGGGAAGCCAACAAAATCGGCCCGTTTTCGCGTATCCGGCCAGGGAGCACGCTGGCGCGCGATGTGCACGTGGGCAACTTCGTCGAAATCAAGAACAGCCAGATCGACGACGGTTCGAAGATTAATCACCTGTCCTACGTCGGCGACACCACCATGGGCAAAAACGTCAACATCGGCGCGGGCACCATCACCTGCAATTACGATGGCGCGAACAAGCACCGCACCGTGATCGAGGATGATGTCTTCGTCGGTTCGGATACCCAGCTGGTCGCGCCGGTAACCGTGGGCAAGGGTGCGACCCTCGGTGCAGGCACCACGCTGACGCGCGATGCGCCGCCGGGCGAACTCACGCTGTCGCGCGCCAAACAAACGACCTTTAGCGGCTGGCAACGTCCGGTGAAAACGCCGAAACCATGAGTAATGACCTGACCGCATTGGCCGCCGCCGTGCGCGTTGTACGCGGGCAGCGGGTCATGCTCGATGCGGATCTGGCGGCGCTCTATGGCGTCGAGACCCGGCGTCTGAACGAGCAGGTCAAGCGCAATATCACACGTTTCCCCGACGCCTACATGTTCCAGCTCACAGCGGAGGAGTTCGCGCACTTGATGTCGCAAATTGCGACATCAAGTGCGCGCCATGGTGGGCGCCGCAAGCTGCCCTACGTCTTCACCGAACACGGCGCGGTCATGCTTGCGAGCGTACTCAACTCCGAGCGCGCCGTCGCCATGAGCCTCGTCGTCGTGCGCACCTTCGTCGCGCTGCGCGATCAGTTTTCAAACAACGCTGAACTGCGTGACAAGCTCGAAGCGCTGGAACGCACCGTCGGCACGCATGACCAGACCATTGCCGGACTGATCGACGCGATCCGCCAGCTCATGCAATCGCCGCGCGAACCCCGGCGTGGCATCGGCTTCACCGCAAACATTTCAGAACTCAAAGGCTAATCCATGTGTGGCATTGTCGGCGCAGTTGCGCAACGTAACGTTGTTCCCATTCTGCTCGAAGGTCTACGGCGGCTGGAATATCGCGGCTACGATTCGGCCGGGCTGGTCACCATTAACGGCGGGCTGAAACGGGTGCGGAGTGTCGGCCGGGTGGAAAGCCTCACGACAGACTGCGCCGCCCAGCAGGTGCATGGTCATCTCGGTATCGCCCATACCCGCTGGGCGACGCACGGCGCGCCTTCGGAAGCCAACGCGCACCCGCACGTCAGTGGCGGACTGGCCGTCGTGCACAACGGCATCATCGAAAATCACGAAACCCTGCGCAAGCAGCTCAAGGCGGCGGGGTTTGTCTTTACCTCGGAAACCGATACCGAAGTGATTGTGCATCTGCTGGAACACCATTACCGCCAGTCGAAAGACCTACTCGCCGCCACCCAGGCTGCCGTGGCCGAACTCCAGGGCGCGTATGCCATTGGCGTGGTCAGCGAAGACGCCCCGCATCGCCTGATCTGCGCGCGCAAGGGCAGCCCGCTCTTGATCGGCTTGGGTATCGAGGAAAATTTCATTGCGTCTGATGTGTCCGCCCTGCTGCCGGTGACGCAGCGGGTGATTTATCTGGAAGAAGGCGATGTCGCCGATATCGGCCTGCTGACCGTGGCGGTCTATGACGCCGCAGGGCGCAAAACCGACCGCGATATTCACGTCTCGGAACTGTCCGCCGACATGGCCGAGCTCGGCAATTACCGCCATTTCATGCAAAAGGAAATCCACGAACAGCCGCGTGCGCTGGCTGACACGCTGCTGATCGCGGTGGCGCAGGATCATATCCAGCCTGAATGGTTTGGTTTTGATGCGGCGGACATACTGAACCAGGTCAACGCCGTGACCTTCCTCGCCTGCGGCACCAGCTTCCATGCCGCGAAAGTGGCCACCTACTGGCTGGAAGAAATTGCCGGTATTCCCGCGCGTGCCGAAATCGCCAGCGAGTACCGCTACCGCACCAGCGTTCCCAATCCGGATGCGCTGGTCGTCACCATCTCGCAGTCGGGCGAAACCGCCGATACCCTGGCCGCACTCAACCACGCCAAATCGCTGGGCCAGGACAAGACGCTGACCATCTGCAACGTGCCCGAGTCAGCGCTCACTCGCGCTTCGCGCCTCAAGTTCCTGACCCGCGCTGGTCCGGAAATCGGTGTGGCCTCGACCAAGGCGTTTACCACCCAGCTTGCCGGCCTGTTCCTCCTGACCCTGGTGCTGGCCAAATTGCGTGGTCGTTTGAGCGTCGAACAGGAAAAAGCGCATCTGGCCGCGTTGCGGCATCTACCCACCCTGGCCCAGCAGGTGCTGGCGCTCGAACCGCAGGTCGAAGCCTGGTCGCAGCGCTTTGCCAACAAGCACCACGCGCTCTTCCTTGGGCGCGGTGTGCATTACCCCATCGCGCTCGAAGGTGCCTTGAAGCTCAAGGAAATTTCCTATATCCATGCCGAAGCCTACCCGGCTGGCGAACTCAAGCACGGCCCGCTGGCGCTGGTCGATGAAGACATGCCGGTCATCACCATTGCGCCCAATGATCAGCTGATCGAAAAACTGAAATCCAACCTGCAGGAAGTGCGCGCGCGCGGTGGCGAGCTGTACGTGTTTGCCGATGGCGACGTGCATATCGAAGAATCCGAATTCGTTCATGTCATCAAATTGCCCGGCGGTCACAACGGTGCGCTATCGCCCATCCTTCACACCCTGCCATTGCAGCTGCTGTCGTATCATGCCGCGCTGCAAAAGGGGACGGACGTGGACAAACCGCGCAATCTGGCCAAGTCGGTGACGGTGGAATAGGACAACAGCATCCTAGTGGAAATAAAAATAGCGGCTTGAAGCCGCTATTTTTTGGCACGCCTGGCCTGCCTCAATGCCGCTTGTGGTCTTCTTTCAGCGCCAGCGTCGCCACCTGCACCCGGTTACGCAGCCCGAGTTTTTCCATGATGTTGCGCAGATGGTTGCGCACGGTGTTTTCTGACAGCGTCATCTTGAACGCGATGGCTTTGTTGGACAGGCCTTCCTTGACGTGGCTGACGATTTCCATTTCGCGGGCGGTCAATGCGGAAAGCGCGTGGTGATTGAGTTCGCCGCGCGCCATTTTCTGCATGATGCTGAGAGGAAAGCTGCTTTGGCCTTCGCATACGCTGCGTATGGCGGTGAGCACCTGCTCGGGATCGCTGGATTTCACGACATAACCGTCCACACCCGAGGAAATGGCTTCGGAGATTTCTTCGTCGGAATCGGCGATGGTGAGCATGATGACCTTGATGCCCTGGTCGCGCAGATCCGAGACAAGATCGAGGCCGTCGGCATCCGGCAGTGAACGATCCAGCAGGGCGGCATCGGCGTGGTTGCCAGCGGCCAGCCAGGTGCGCAACTCGGCCGCGTTCGCCATTTGTGCGGTCAGCTTCAGGTCGGTTTCACTCTCGATGTAACCGGCCACGCCCAAACGCAGGAGGGGATGATCGTCGATGAGGATGAGGCTCAGGGGTGTAGGCATCACAGCTCCGCGATTTTAAGAGAGTTCAGGTTGGCAGGCTGCGCGGTTTGCGCGGCACCCGCTCGAATAACGCATCATAAACCGGAATCGGCAGCCATTTCAGTACGCGTGCCACCCAGGCCATTTGCCACGGGATGACGGTACGGGCACGACGGCGTGAAATAGCGTGGGCAATTTTGCGCGCAGCAACGGCCGCAGTCATTTTGAATGGCATGGCATAAGGGTTCACGCGGGTCATCGGGGTGTCGATATAACCCGGTGCGACATCGACTACGGCAATGTTGCGCGCTTTCAGTTCCAGACGCAGCGCTTCGAGGTACACCGCCGCCGCAGCCTTGGACGCGGAATAAGCGCCGCCACCGGGCAATCCGCGCACTCCGGCCACACTCGAAATACCACACAGCACGCCGCCGGTTTGTCCGGCAGGGGTTTGCATGGCGGCGATAAACGGATGAAAGGTGTGCACCAGCCCCAGCACATTGGCGTCCATGACGGCTCGAAACACGGCGAGGTCGTCGGCTTCTTCGGTGAGCGTGCCGACGCTGATTCCGGCGGCGGCGATGACGATATCAGGCGTGCCGACATCGCGCAAAAAGGCATCGGCGGCGTAACGCATGGCCGTGGCGTCCCGTACATCGGCCAGATAGCACTGCGCGTCGAGTCCGGTGGCGCTGCGTTGCAGGGCGTCGGCGTTGCGCCCCACCAGCCCGAGCTGCGCCCCGAGCGTGCCGTAGTGATGCGCCAGCGCCGCCCCCAGACCGGAGCTTGCGCCTGTGATAAAAACCCGCAAGCGCGGCGCGGAAACCGCCGGCGCGTCAGTCAAGCTTATTTGCCGCTTTTCTTGCCCGCGCGTTCGGCGCGTGCCTTGACGATCAATTGATCCAGCACTTCAAACAGGCGTGGCTCACTGCCAGCCGTCGATACCGACGTGCCGAATTTGCCGTCGATGAAAAACGCCGGCACGCCGTTGATCGGGCCACCGATATATTTTCCTGCCAGCTGGCCGCCCTGGGTCGCCTTCGACTGGGTCGAGAACGAGTTGTAGACAGCCTCGAATTTTTTGCGATCCACGCCCTGCTGAGCAATCCAGCTGCCGAGCACAGCCGGATTGTTCAGGTCGATCTGCTTGATGTGATACGCATCAAACACCTTGTCGTGCAGGCGGCCGAGCAAACCCATCTGCTCCAGCGTGTAATACAGCTTGGCACCGGGCATCCAGTCGGGGCGGAAGACGGCGGGCACGCGACGGATCTGTGCATCCTTGGGCAGGGTTTTCAGCCACTGGTTGAGCCCCGGTTCAAGCTGGAAGCAATGCGGGCAGCGGTACCAGAAAAACTCCAGGACCTCGATTTTCTTGCCGGTGCTGACCGGCTGCGGGCTTTCCAGACGTATATAGTCATGGCCTTCAAATACCGTATCGGGCGCGGCTTGGGCAGGCCAGGACAAAACAGCGGCGGCCAGCAAGGCCAGTGCGCGGGTAAACATCAAGGCGTCTCCTGTGATTGGGGTGTCTCTCTGACCAGCGTAACGGGGATATTGTTCAGCGTCAGCAGGCTGCGGGTGCGTTCAACCTCATCCATGGCGGACAGTGGCCCCACGCGAACCCGGTGAAATACGCCCTTGTCGCCCTGATCACTGGTCTGGATTACCGCTTCCAGGCCCAGCAGGGCCAGCTGGGCTTTCAGGTTGTCGGCGTCGGCCGGGCTCTGGAATGCGCCGGCCTGCAGGTAGAACACCTCGGGGATCACCGGTTTGTCCTGCGCAGCTGGGGCAGGGGCGGGGGCATCCCCCGGCAACACTTCATAGAAATCAAAGTTGGGGGCCGCCTCGGGTTTGGACGGGGGGGCCGGTGCCGCGACCGGCGCGGGTTGCGGCACGATGGATTTGAACGGATTGTTGCCGGTGACCCAGATCGCGACGATCGCAGCGAGGATGGCACCGATACTCAGGCCGATCAGCATGGCAGGGAAAGCAGAGCTGCCACCACGTTTGGTGGGGCGGGAAGCGGGTTTGGCCATGGCTACATTGTCTCCGGTGCAGATACGCCTAGCAAGGCCAGCCCGTTCACGAGGGTGGTTCGGGTGGCGTCGGCCAGCGCCAGGCGGGCGTGCTTCACGGTTGCGTCGTCCACCAGGAATTTTTCGGCGTTGTACCAGGCGTGGAAATCACCCGCCAGCGTTTGCAGGTAATGCACCACCCCATGGGGCGCCAGGTCGCGTGCCGCCTCCGCAACGACCTCGGGGAATTCAGCCAGCCGCTGCATCAAGGCCAGCGCGTGGGAGGACGTCAACGAAGCAAGGTCGGTGTGCGCCAGCGTGGCGGGTTCACCGGCCCATTCTTCAAACACGCGACAGATGCGGGCGTGGGCGTACTGCACGTAATACACCGGGTTGTCATTATTTTTGGCCAGTGCCAGGTCAACGTCAAAGGTGTATTCAGTATCGGGCTTGCGGCTGATGAGGAAAAACCGCACCGCGTCCTTGCTGGTCCATTCGATCAGGTCGCGCAGCGTCACATAGCTGCCTGCGCGTTTGGAGATTTTCACTTCTTCGCCGCCACGCACCACGCGGATCATGGTGTGCAGCAGATAGTCCGGATAGCCGGGCGCAACGCCTTCACCGGCGGCCTGCACACCGGCCCGCACCCGTGCAATCGTGCCGTGGTGGTCGGTGCCCTGGATATTGATCGCGCGCTCGAAACCACGTTCCCACTTGGCCAGGTGATACGCCACGTCCGGCACGAAATAGGTGTAAGTGCCGTCGGACTTTTTCATCACGCGGTCCTTGTCGTCACCGTAGTCGGTGGTGCGCAGCCACAGTGCACCGTCCGCCTCAAAGGTCTTGCCCGCGTCGATCAGCTTTTGCACGGTCGCCGCGACGCGCCCGCTGGTGTACAGGCTCGACTCCAGATAGTAGTTGTCGAAGCGCACGGCAAAGGCCTGCAAATCGAGATCCTGTTCATGCCGCAGATACGCCACTGCAAACTGGCGGATCGAATCGAGGTCGTTGACATCACCCGATGCGGTGAATTCACGGTCGTCCGCGTGCACTGTTTTCCGCGCCAGAAAATCCGCTGCAATCTCGGCAATGTAGTCGCCGTTGTAGGCCGACGCCGGCCAGTCCGTGTCGCCCGGCTTCAAGCCACGCGCGCGTGCCTGCACGCTGTTTGTCAGCGTGGCGATCTGGACACCCGCATCGTTGTAATAAAACTCGCGATACACCTGCCAGCCTTGCGCTGCATATAGATTGCACAGCGCATCGCCGAGCGCCGCCTGGCGACCGTGTCCCACATGCAGCGGCCCGGTCGGGTTGGCCGAGACAAACTCCACCACCACTTTGTGGCCTGCGCCTGTGTTACTCGTGCCGTAAGCTGCACCTGCGGCGCGTATCGTCGGCACGATGCCGTGCCAGGCAAGCGGCGTGAGATGGAAGTTGATGAAGCCTGCGCCCGCGATCTCTGTCCGGGCGATCAGCGGTGAGGCAGGCAGTGTGTCGAGCAGCGCTTGCGCCAGCGCGCGCGGATTTTTCTTCAGCGGACGCGCCAGCTGCATGGCGACATTGCTGGAAAAATCGCCGTGCGCGGCGTTTTTGGGGCGTTCGAGTTCGAGTGTTAGTGCCGCATCAGGTGCTACGCGGGCGAGCGCATCCTGTAACAGGGTGATGAGTGCGGGTTTAAGCGAAAAAGCCTGGGACATGCGGACGGTCGCGCGGAATGCCGCTTCGGATTGGCCAATGAGAGCCGCGATTATAGCGCCGGGCGCAGCGTGATCAGAACACCAGCGGATCGACATCCAGCGACCAGCGTGCGATGCGCGGCTTGATGTTTTCCAGCGCGGGTCGCCAGTCACGGACAAACCCCTGCAAGGCTTGCCGTGTCGTTGACTGAATCAGCAGTTGCGCGCGTTCGAGATTGGCCACCCGTGCCATCGGGGCGGGTGTGGGGTTGAATACGCTGACCTGGGGACGGGCGGGAACACAGCCTGCTGCGCGGCGTAAAAAAGCGAGAGCCGCGTCCATGCTCACCGCCTCGGCACGCAGCAAGACCTGCCGCGTGACCGGAGGCAGGTCGAGTTGCGTGCGCTCCTTCAGCAGTTCGCGCGCATACCCGGCGTAGTCATGGCGTTGCAGGTAGCGGAACAGGGGATGGTCGGGAAAGGCCGTCTGGATCAGCACCTGCCCCGGTTTGTCCGCACGCCCCGCGCGCCCGGAAACCTGCATGAGCTGGGCAAACAGCCGCTCAGTCGCCCGAAAGTCCGGGCTGTACAGTGCACCGTCGGTATCGAGTATCACGGCCAGCGTCATGTCGGGGAAGTCGTGGCCTTTGGCAAGCATTTGCGTGCCGACCAGGATATCGACTTCGCGTGTGCGCACGGCGTGTCCCAGTTCGGCCCAGGCACGCGGACGCATGGTGTCGCGATCGATGCGCCGGATGCGCGCGTCCGGCAACAGCGTCGCGAGTGTTTCTTCGACGCGTTGCGTGCCCTGGCCGAGCGCTTTCAGATCAGGATTGCCACAGCCCGGGCATACGGCCGGCACCCCCGTTTCGTGCCCGCAGTGATGGCATTTCAGACGGGCTGCCCGGCGGGTGGGCGACGTGGCGCGATGCAGCACCAGCCGCCCGGAGCAGTGCGGGCAGGGCGATACCCAGGCGCAACTGGGGCAATACAGCGCGGGTGCATAGCCACGCCGGTTGAGGAAGACGAGACTCTGTTCGCCGCGCGCCAGGGTGTCGGCCAGCGCCTGCACGGCCGCATGCGACAGGCCGTTGTCGAGTGGCAGATGCTTCAGGTCGATCAAGCGTATGTCGGGCAGGCGCGCCTGGCGGATGGCGCGCTGCTTCAGTTCGATCAGCTGGTAGCGGCCGTTCAGCGCCTGTGCGTAGCTTTCCAGCGAGGGTGTGGCAGAGCCGAGCACGACCGGCGCGTTCATCTGTTTGCCACGGGTGATCGCCACATCACGCGCGGAATAGCGCAGGCCGTCCTGCTGCTTGAATGAGCCATCATGTTCTTCGTCCACCACGATCAGCCCCAGCCGGGGCAAAGGCGCAAAGACCGAGAGGCGGGTTCCGATCAGCATGTCGCATCCGGCGCTGGCGAGCCAGTTTTCCGCGCGCGCCTTTTCGGCCAGGCCGCTGTGCAGGGTCACGATATGGCGACCGGGAAAACGGGCGCGGAAATGCTGCTCCAGCTGTGGCGTGAGCGCAATTTCCGGGATCAGAACCAGACACTGCCGGCCTGCGCGCAGGGCATGGTCGATGAGGCGCAGGTACAACTCGGTTTTGCCACACCCGGTGACCCCGTGAACCAGATGGACACCGAAACAGGACATCGTCGGTAACAAGGTATCGAGCGCAGCCTGCTGCTCCGGGGTTGCCTCCGGATGGGGCGCGCTGGCGGGCGCATCACGCGACGCAGGCGCGACCTGCGCCCAGCTCGCCCAGCCCGCCCAGCCCGCCGCGACCAGGGTGCTGGCGTGACGGCCCTGTTTTTTTTCGAGCAGCGCCGACCGTGCTTGGGCCGAGATTTTCAGTGTGTCGAGCAAAACCCGTTGTGCCTGCGCGCGCGCCGGGGGGGCGGCGAGCCGCCCGGCTTCGGTGACCACCAGCCAGGGGGCAGGGGTCGTAAAGGGGGCTGCCCGGCGCAGGCGCGGCGGCAGGCTGGACAGCAGAATCGCGCCCAGCGGATAGTGGTAATAGTCCGCACAGAACTGGGCCAGCCGCAGGATGTCGGCGCTGATTGCCGGGCGGTCATCCAGCACCCGCAGCAGGTCGCGCAGTTTGCCGGTTTCGATCAGGCTGCTATCAGTTGTTCCCAATGCCACGCCGATCTGGCGGGTACGACCGAACGGGACTTCGACCAGCGCGCCGACCGGCGGAATATCCTGACCCTCCGGCACGCGATAATCGAACAGCCGGGGAAGCGGCGTATCGAGTGCGACCTGGATGATGGGCGGCATGATTAACGGATATTTCTGAGGGCGCGTCGGAAAAAAGCGTGTAAGTAATTGGAATGAAAAGCTTATCCGGCTTTGTCCACGCAAGCTGTGGATAATTATGTGGGTGCTTTAGCCGTTTGGCCGCTCAACGCCCGTATTTCGTAGGACTGGCCCGAACGGTCAAAAAGCAGGCAAGCCGTTTTTATTATTTAATTCATTGACTTGTAAATACAGGTGCGCTGTCAATAGCCTGACACAAATAAAGTTCCCCTGCTCTAAAACTGTGCATAAGTTAACCCTGCTAAAGGTGGGCCAACCCCGGTCCGTGCCCTTTATAGGCATACAGGTATTTGATTTTATTGGGCTTATAGCTGCTGCAAGCCAGAAATGAGCCAGCCGCCTGTGCCCTGCGCCGGTTTGACCAGATGCCAGACTTCGTCAAAGCCGACGGGCGCAGCCTCTGGGGCCTCGCGCACTTCACCGGTAAAGCGCACGCTGACGATCATGCGTCCGGCCTCTTCGGTTGCTTCGATCACCTCGGCGTCAACGAGCAGAACATCGGTCACCTGATCGGCGGTAACGTGTTCGCCCAGTTGCATGGTCAGTTCGGCGAACACTTCGGGCGTGGTAAAAGCCCGCAGGTCGTCCAGATCGCGGGCATCAAATGCGGCCTGCAAGCGGATGAAATTGAGTTTGGCTTCACGCGCAAAGGCTGCGGCGTCAAAGCCCGGCGGAAACGCGTGCGTCACCGACCCGGCGGGAGCCGAGCCCGTGTCAAAACGCAGCGGTGTCGCAGCCGGGGCATTGCCCGCGTACTGCATCGCAGGGGTGGCGGGCGCATTCTTGCGCAGCAGAAAACGAAAAAGCATGTATCCCGCAAAGGCGAGCAAGGCCAGCATCAGGAAATTGGCCATTTCAGCGCCCAGACCCAGATGCGAAAACAGGGCCGCCAGTCCCAGTCCGGCAGCGAGTCCGGCGATCGGCCCCATCCAGCTACGCTGCGGGGCGGTCTGCGCGGGTGTGCCGGGCTGGCGTTGCGGTGCGGGGGCGGTGTTCTGTTTGGCGGGGGCGTTGCGCTGCATACCGAAGGATTTGCCGCCGCCAAAACGTTTAGCCTCGGCTACGTGTACGTTGAGGCCGAACCCGATCAACAGGGCAAACAGACCGACAAGAACTTTTTTCATGGGAGATTCCGGAGAATGAAGTGAATAATCAGGCCGCCTGCAGGGCGCGCCGGTGGTTGTGAACCGCTTCGACCAGCACGCCGACCTTGGCGGGGTCGGTGAACTGCGAAATGCCATGTCCCAGATTGAAGACATGGCCGGGATGGTTGCCGTACGCGTCCAGAATGCGGGCTGCCTCGATGCGGATGTTGTCGGCCGAGCCGTGCAGGGCGTTGGGGTCGAGGTTGCCCTGCAGCGCGACTTTGCCGTTAACGCGACGGCGGGCTTCGCCGATGTCCGTGCTCCAGTCCAGCCCGACGGCATCCGCTCCGATGGCAGCCATCGCTTCCAGCCAGTTGCCGCCGCCTTTGGTGAACACTATGCTGGGCACGCGGCGACCGTCACGCTCTTGGATGAGCGCGGCGACGATGCGTTCCATATAGGACAGCGAGAATTCACGGTACGCGTGCGGTGTGAGGCTGCCGCCCCAGGAATCGAAAATCATCACCGCCTGCGCGCCCGCTTCGATTTGCGCATTGAGATAGTCGATGACCGCCCGGGTGGTCACCTCGAGGATGCGGTGCAACAGATCAGGGCGGCTGTAAAGCATGGTTTTGATATGGCGGTAATCGTCCGAACTGCCGCCTTCGATCATGTAGCACGCCAGGGTGTAGGGGCTGCCGGAAAAGCCGATCAGCGGCACCGAGTTGTCCAGTGCGCGACGGATTGAGCGCACCGCGTCCATCACGTAGCCGAGCTTGTCGTTCGGATCGGGCGCGGAAAGGTCGCGGATTTCCCATTCATCACGCAGCGGACGTTCGAAGCGCGGCCCCTCGCCTGGCGCGAAATACAGGCCCAGCCCCATCGCATCGGGCACGGTGAGAATGTCGGAAAACAGGATCGCCGCGTCGAGCGGATAGCGCGCCAAGGGTTGCAGTGTCACCTCGGTTGCGAGGTCGGGCGTTTTACACAGCGTGAGGAAATCGCCCGCGCGGGCGCGGGTGGCGTTGTATTCAGGCAGATAGCGCCCGGCCTGTCGCATCAGCCAGAGCGGGGTGTAATCCGTGGGCTGGCGCAACAGGGCGCGCAGGAAAGTGTCGTTCTTGAGAGCGGACATGCAGCAAGCCGTGAAACAAAGCCCGCATTCTAGCAGGCGAGGTCACCCGGCTTGCGCGACGTCAGGTGCGGCGGAAGGTCCAGCTGCCCTTCCCGGACGGACAGGCCACCACTTCACGCGGCTTGCGGCCATCTACCGACAGCGTGGCCAGCCGGCAACCGTCGCGGGCGTCACCGCGCGGCGTGAAATCATAGCGCCGACCATCGTGGCTCCAGACCACCGGCACGCCCGGTCGGCCCAGTTCGAGCGCGTGCCCCATGCAGGCGCGGTCACGTTCGTCCATACGGTCGCCGATGGCGTGGCCCAGCACTGCGCCGAGCACACCGCCGACGACCATGCCGACTGCACGATCATCGCGATTGACGACCTGTCCGCCGACCACTGCACCGGTCACTCCGCCAATCACGGCGCCGATTTCGTCACGGTTGCAGCGCCCGGACTGGATGCCGTAGTCGTGGACATACACCACGCCGCTTTTGCCCGGGTAATGTTTGGCGTGTTTGTCCTTTTTGTATTTGCGATGATTGTGGTCGTCGTGATCACGACCGTGTTTATCGTAGCCATGTGCCGGTGCGTGGGCAGGCGGATCGGCAAGCGCCGGTCCAGTGGCCATCAGGCCGACGAGTGCGAGTAGGGGGATTGATTTCATGACATCTCCAGAAATTAGGGTATTCAAAATCATGATGGCTGTCTTTTCGTTCGGGTCGGGTCAATCAAAGGCGGCTCGCGATGCGAAATGCCCCCGACAGGCCCCGCCCCGGCGGCAAGTTTGTCATGATTCACGGAAAGCGCAATCGATGGGCAGCCGGGATGACGATCCAGGCCCGCTGTCCAAGGTCATGCCAGTACGCGGGTAGCGCACTGGCGTCGACTCAACGATAACGCGGGCTGTCACCATAACGTGCCTGGCGGTCATGCTTTTCATCGCGAATATTGCGATTGGCATCATCCAGGGCACGATCCAGCCGTGCATATTCACGCTGATTCAAGTGCCCATCTGCACGAAAGCGCTGCTCCATGTTGCGGATGCCATTCTGCTCGCGCATCAGTTCGCGGAACTCGGCGCGGGTCAGATGGCCATTGCGCAGGCCCGCTTCGATACGCTGCATCTGGGCTTGCTGACGCGCATTGATCTGCTGGCTGTAGCCCCGGCTTTGCGAATGTTGTCCGTGCTCAAAGCCGCGGTCATGTCCCCAGGCTGCGTTCGCTGTCCCGGCAGTCAGGCCGATCAGGCTCAGGCTCAGTATCGAGAGGGTGGTCTTAAGGTTGCGGTTTTTCATGGTGAGACTCCTGTGTGGTTGAAGGTGTCGCTGCGATAGTGTTGCGTCAGCGGACAACTGCACTGTAGGAGCCTGATGTAAGGGCTGTGTGTAGAGGGGGTTACGGTGTGTAACGCTGTGTTACCCCGCCGGGCCGGTACAAAAAAACGGCCAGACGCTGCGTGCGGCTGGCCAGGTGATGCAAAACACGCGCGATGGCAGGTGCCCACGCGCAGCCGGATGCGCGGGGATCAGTCTGTCGGCCCGGTTTTGCTGACGCTCTGTTGTATGGCGACGATCTTGCGCCGGGCTTCATCTGCCGTGAGGCCGAATTTGTCTTCCAGCACCTGGGTCAGCTGGTCGATGATGCTGCGTTTTTCATCGTGTATGCGGGTCAAGCTGGCAGGCGTTTTCGAAGGAGGCAACCTGGCCTCGCTTGAGTCGGGGGATTGCGACATGCGTGTCTCCTCATCACGCGTGGCCATCAAGCGCCACGCGTGAACGGTTGCGAACGTGCTTAGCTGGGAGCCTTGATTTGCAGATCGTTGCGCACCGAGCGCACGCCTTCGACGCTGGCGGCAAGCCGACCGGCATCGACAAGCTGTGCGGGCGAGGCCACCGTCCCGGATAGCTGCACCATCCCCTGATGGGTGTCCACGTTGACATCCAGGCCCTTGATACTGTCATCCTTCAACAGCATGGCCTTCACTTTGGCCGTGATCAGCGCATCGCTGATGAATTTGGACGATTTGTCGCCTTTGTTCGAAGCCATAATTTTGGCAAACTCATTCACACTCAGGTTGCCATCTGCGTTGGCGTCGCCTGTCTTGAATGTCGATTCCTGTCCGCCTTGTGCGCTGAATTCTTCCAGCGTGACCTGCTTGTCCCCATTCTGGTCATAGCTCTGGAACAGGGCGGCAGGGTTGGCGGGTTTGGGTGCGGTCGTCGTGTCGGCCCAGACTGGGGAGGTCGCGACGATACCCAGTACGCTTGCCAGTGCCAGATTGAGGGTGTTGTGATGTGATCGTGATTTCATGATGACTCCTGTGTGATGAACAAGTGAGTGAACAACACTCGGAGTAGCTATAGCGATAAGCATTCCAGTATGGATTTATTAAAACAAATCAGATACTTGAATCATTTTTTCAGGCGTGTCACCGGGCGGGACAGCGAAAACGCCGACGATTTGTCGCCCATGAGCGACGCCTGCGGCGCTGAAAGGGCAACGCATTGATTGCTAACAGTAATCCCTGTCGTCAGGGTGAGACGCTGTGGACGGAAACGCGGCAGCGCAACGTTTCGCCCGGATGCGGTGATGCGTCAGGCAGGCTTCAGGCGTTGCCGTCCTGGTTTTTGAACAGGGCGGGGCTGAGCTGGTGACGTTGCAGCAGGCGATAGACTTCAGTGCGGTTGCGTCCGGCCAGACGCGCCACTTCACTGACCTGACCCCGCGTGAGCTTCAGCAGGTTGATCAGGTAATCGCGTTCGAATTCGGCGCGCGCCTCGGCCAGGGGGCGGATTTCAGCGGGCCGGTCGCGCAGCGCGCGCGTCACCAGCGTGGCCGGTATCGTCGATGTGGTCGCCAGCGCACAACATTGCTCGATCACGTTGCGCAACTGGCGGATATTGCCCGGCCAGTCCGAGGCCATCAGGATATCGATGGCATCCGGCGCAAACCCCCGGATACGCCGGGGTGCCGTTTGTGAAAGCGTTTCCAGAAAATGCTGCGCGAGCAGCGGAATATCTTCGCGACGTTCACGCAGGGGGGGCAGGGCGAGGTTGACCACATTCAGGCGGTAGTAGAGGTCCTCGCGGAAGCTTTCGCCCGCCACGGCCTCTTCCAGATTGCGGTGCGTGGCCGACACGATCCGCACGTCGATGCGCCGGGTGGCCGACGCGCCCACCGGCCGTACCTCGCCTTCCTGCAATACCCGCAGCAGCTTGACCTGGAGTGCGGTCGGCATGTCGCCGATTTCATCGAGGAACACGGTACCGCCCTCTGCCGACAGAAACAGCCCGTCGTGGTCCCGCGTGGACCCGGTAAACGCGCCTTTGACGTGGCCGAACAGTTCGGACTCGAGCAGTTCGGCCGGGATGGCGCCGCAGTTGAGGGCAACAAAGGGCTTGGCCTGTCGTGGACTGGCCCGGTGTATCGCGCGTGCCAGCAGTTCCTTGCCGGTCCCGGATTCGCCGCGTATCAGCAGCGCGGCTTCGCTGCGTGCCGCCAGACGCGCTTCGGCCAGCAGGGTTTCCATCGTGGCACTGGCCGTGATGATTTCACTGCGCCAGTCATCGTTGCGGTCAACACCACTGCCCAGCCGGGTGGCGCGCTTGAGCAGGTCGATCAGGGTGGGCGCGTCATAGGGTTTGGTGAGGTAACCAAACAGTCCGTGCTGGGTGGCGGCGACCGCATCCGGAATGGTGCCATGCGCGGTCAGCACGATGACCGGCAGGGCGGGGTCCCGTGCCTGTATCGCACGAAACAGGACCATGCCGTCCATGCCGTCCATCTGGATATCCGTCAGCACGGCATCCGGCCGGGTCAGCGCCAGCTGCGCCAATGCCGCCTCACCACTGCTGGCGGTTACGACATCGAAACCATTGGCTTCCAGCCGCAGGGTGATGAGTGCGCGCAGCGAAGCGTCGTCATCCACCAGCAGGATCAGGGGGTTTTTCATCGTGTCGCAGGGCTGCTGTCGCGTTGTTGCAGGGATTTTTCCAGTGCCTTGATCTGCTCGATACGCAGCTGGAGTTCTTCTGCCCGCGCTTGATGACGCAGTGCGTCGAGCCGCGACTTGAGCTGGGCGCGGGCGAGATCGATCAGCGCCTGCGCCGATTTGCTGTCGCCTTCCAGTCCGGACAGCAATTTGATGCCGCGTTCCACGGCGACAGGATCGTCGTCCCGGCCCAGCAGCAGCGCCAGCCTGAAACGCGACGTGACCGCGCGTTCATTTTCCAGTCGCGCGATATCGGCACGGCGCTGTTCATCGGACAGGCTGACGGGGACGCGAACCAGGGCGTCAAGCAGGGCGTATGTCCCTGAGGGCGGGGCGGTCTCCGCGCTCACCGGCGCCGGGGTGCGCGGCGGCGGAAAAGCAGTGCAGGCACTAAGCACCAGGACAGGAAACAGCAGGGCGTAGCGCGACATCATGATGGGTGGAGCGAGCAGGGACAGCTCAGACGGAAACAGGTGGGCCAAGGTTCACGCTCGATCAGCATGACGTCGCCGTTCATGCCACGCAGGGACTCGCGCGCGATGGCCAGCCCCAGCCCGCTGCCCTTGACGGCGCTGGCGGGCTGGTGAAGGCCCTGAAAAAACGGCTCGAAAATCCGTTCGCGTTCAGCGGCGGGAATACGCTCACCATGGTTGCAGACTTCTATCATCAAGCGGTCATTTTGCGTGCTCGCAGCGATCAGGATGGATCCACCGTCCGGACAGAATTTGATCGCATTGGATAGCAGGTTGTCGAGTGCGGTTTCCAGCCGTGCCGTGTCCACGACCACCGCAGCCGCCTGCAGGTGTCGTTCGATGATGATGCCACGCGCTTCCAGCGACAGGCGCTGACGATCAATGACCGCATCAAGCAGGGGCACCAGGGCAATGGCGACCGGATTGACCGGCGAGGCATTGCCGGTCAATCCGCCGTAGTGGATCAGGTCTTCGATACGTTTTTGCAATTCGCGACTGCTGCCGTCCATGATTTCGACGATCACCTGCTGGCGCGGATTGAGCGGGCCGGCGAGCGCATCGCCCAACAGACCCACGCCTTCGCGCAGCGATGCCAGCGGGGTTTTCAGTTCGTGCGATACATGCCGCAGGAAACGGGATTTCTGTTCTTCGAGCGCCTGCAGGCGCTGACGCAGCCATTCCATCTCGCGCCCCAGTTCTACCATGTCCTGTGGCCCGCCGATAGTCGGCAGCGGGCTGTGGTCGGCGCGCCCCAGTTGCTGGATCGAGGCTTTCAGTTCACGTATGGGGCGATTGATCATCCAGGAAAACCCTGCGGCCAGCAGCAGGGTCAACGGAATAATTGCCAGCGCGAGCCACAGCAACTGGCCCTGGGTGGTGCGCACCTCGGTTTCGAGCGAGCGCATCTCCCGTTGCACCGCCCTGTCGCTTTGCTCCAGCAGGGTGCGCGCCGTGGTATGCAAGGCATCAAACTCACCATCGAGCGAGATAAACCGGGTACTTTCCAGAAAGCTGCCGGGACGCATTTTTTCGTACAACGCCCGACTTTGTTCTTGCAGTCGGCTTAGCAGGGCACGCGCCGGCGTGTCGGTCAGCAATGCAGAAAGCTGCTCAAGCTGAGCGCGCAGGTCGGCGTAATGCGTGCGCAGCACCGGCTCAAATTCGGCATCACGCAGCAGATGATATTGCCCCGCTACGCGCTGAAGCTGACTGACGGCTTCGACGATTTCACGGGTGTCACGTGTAACCACCAGGCTGGTGGTGGTGAACTGCCGCTGGGTTGCCACCACGCCCTGCAACACATAAATCGCGTTGATCAACCCGCTGGCCAGGGGTACGGTGAGTACGCTCATCGCCACAATGACGAGTACGGTGAACGAGCGGGGGTAGTAACGTCCTGTTTTCATTGAAAATCAGTCGGGCTGCACGTTTTGCAGCATACCCCGGCGTGATGTGATGGGACGTCAGACCAGACCGAGGTAGCCGAGGATGCCCTTGGCTGCTTCGCGGCCTTCGTATACCGCCGTCACTACCAGATCCGAGCCGCGCACCATGTCGCCGCCGGCGAAGACTTTGGGGTTGGCGGTCTGGAAGGCGTGTTCAGCACCCTTGGCGATGACGCGTCCGCCTTGGTCAATCTGAATCTGATGCGTCTCGAACCACGGCTGCGGATTCGGGCGGAAGCCGAACGCGACGATCACATGATCCGCCGGGATGATTTCTTCAGAGCCGGGGACGACGACCGGGGTGCGGCGACCGCGTGCGTCGGGCGGGCCGAGTTCGGTGGTCACGAGCTTCACGCCTTCCACTTTGCCGTTGCCGACGATTTCGACCGGCTGGCGGTTCCACAGGAACTGCACGCCTTCTTCTTTTGCGTTGCCGACTTCGCGCTTCGAGCCGGGCATGTTCGCTTCGTCGCGGCGGTAGGCGCAGGTCACGCTCGCCGCGCCCTGGCGGATCGACGTGCGGTTGCAGTCCATCGCGGTGTCGCCACCGCCAAGAACCACCACGCGCTTGCCTTGCATGTCGTGGTAGTCCTCGTCGGGCTTCGCCAGATCGAGGCACTTGCGCACGTTCGAGATGAGGAAAGGCAGCGCTTCGAGCACACCGGGCAGGTCTTCGCCGGGGAAGCCGCCCTTCATGTAGGTGTACGTGCCCATGCCCATGAACACGGCATCGTAACCGTCAAGCAGTTCCTGCATCGAGATGTCTTTGCCGATGTCGGTGTTGAGGCGGAACTCGACACCCATGCCTTCGAGCACTTCGCGGCGACGGGTCATGACCCACTTTTCCATCTTGAATTCGGGGATGCCGAAGGTGAGCAAGCCACCGATTTCGTCGTAGCGGTCAAATACCACCGGGGTCACGCCGTTCCTCGCCAGAATATCGGCGCAGCCCAGACCCGCCGGGCCTGCGCCGATGATCGCGACCTTTTTGCCGGTGGCGACGACGTTCGACATATCCGGCCGCCAGCCCTGCTTGAAGGCTTCTTCGGAAATGTATTTCTCGATCTGGCCGATGGTCACCGCGCCGAAGCCACCGCCGGCGTCGAAGCCGTCGCTGTTGAGCGTGCACGCGCCTTCGCACAGCCGATCCTGCGGGCAGACGCGACCGCAGACTTCGGGCAGCGAGTTGGTCTGGTGGCTCAAATCCGCCGCTTCGAACAGCCGCCCCTCGGTGACGAGCTTCAGCCAGTTCGGGATGTAGTTGTGCACCGGGCACTTCCACTCGCAATACGGGTTGCCGCAGGCGAGGCAGCGACCCGACTGTTCGGCCGCTTGCCCTTGCGGCATCAGCGCGTAAATCTCCTTGAATTCGTGCTTGCGCACCTGCGCCTCGGTCTTGTCACCGTCGCGGCGTTGCTGCTTCAAAAACTGGAATGCGTCACCCATCGTGCTTCTCTATCTCTCGAGTCTATTGTTGCGGCCACGTTTCCGGGTCGCGGTGTTGGTGCAGGCAGGCCAGCACGGTGATTTTTTCGTCGCGTACCCTGTAAAAGAGGCTGTAGGGAAAACGCCTCAAACCAATACGCCGGATGTTCGGCAATACCTCGGCGAACAGGCCCGGGTTGCGCAGGACGTAGCCGAGATTCAACTCGACCGCACGCATGAACTCATTCGAAAGCCCCCGTGTCTGCTCTTCGTACCAAGCCGTTGCGTCGCGGATTTCACGCTGCGCCTTGGTGCTGATGACGAGCCTCACAGAGACTGTTCGATTTCTGCCCGAACCTCCTCCCAAGGTTTGCCATCGTCCGGATTGGCGTCGGATTCCGCCAGCCGTGCTTCGAGCAACGTGCGTTGCGCGGCGCTGAGCTTTTGCTGCGCCGCCTCCTCCGCAATCGCGTCCCACAAGTCTTCGACCAGTTGCAGCTTCTCGGCGAAGGGGCGTTTTTTCGCTTCTTCCAGCAAGTCGATGTCCATGTCAGGCTCCTCGTGATGGGGCGATTCGAGTTTACGCCGTCGCTGCCGCCGCCGCGCGCACCGCGCCGGGGATGTCGTCGATCAGGTTTTCCAGCGTGATGCGCTTGGGCTTGACCAGCCAGACCTTCGCCACAGTCGCGTCGAAATCGGCGAGCAGATCGTGCGCGCGCGCCGAGCCGGTGAGCGCAAGGTGGCACTCGATCTGAGCACGGAAGAAGTCGCGGAAGGGTTCACCCTCGCCGTTTTCTATCCGCACGATTTCGACCATTTCCTTGTTGAGCCGGGAAATGAAATCGCCCTTGTCGTCGACGATGAACGCCATCCCGCCCGACATGCCCGCGCCGAAGTTCAGACCCGTTTCGCCAAGCACCAGCACGGTGCCGCCAGTCATGTATTCGCAGCCGTGGTCGCCGATGCCTTCCACCACCGCGAGCGCGCCGGAGTTGCGCACGCCGAAGCGCTCGCCGCCCATGCCCGCCGCGTACAGTTCACCGGCGGTCGCGCCGTACAGGCAGGTGTTGCCGATCAGCGTGTTGCGGTGCGAGACGAAGCTCGCGTTCTTCGGCGGGTAGATGACGACGCGACCGCCGCCCATGCCCTTGCCGACGTAGTCGTTGGCGTCGCCTTCGAGCGTCAGGGTCAGGCCGCGATGATTCCACACGCCGAGGCTCTGACCCGCCGAGCCTTTGAGGTTGATGCGGATCGTGTCGTCGGGCAGTCCTTTGCCGCCGTGCGCCTTGGCGATTTCTCCCGAGAGACGCGCGCCGATCGAGCGGTTAGTGTTGTGAACCGCGTACGCCAGCTCGATTTTCGAACCGGCCTGGATCGCGGTCATCGCGTCCGCGACCATTTTTTCGGCCAGCTCGCCCTTGTCGAACGAGGGGTTGCGATCCTGCTGCGCGAAGCGCGGCGCGTCGGCGGGGGTGCTGCCGTGCGAGAGCAGGCGGTCGAGGTTCAAGCGCCCCTGACGCGGCGTGTCGCCCTTGGAGACTTCGAGCAGATCGGTGCGGCCGATGAGGTCGGTGAGCTGGCGCATGCCGAGGCTCGCCAGCAGCTCACGCGTCTCTTCGGCGACGAACTTGAAGTAGTTGACGACCATCTCGGGCAGGCCGATGAAGTGATCGCGGCGCAGCGTGTCGTTCTGCGTCGCCACGCCGGTCGCGCAGTTGTTGAGGTGGCAGATGCGCAGGTATTTGCAGCCGAGCGCGACCATCGGCCCGGTGCCGAAGCCGAAAGACTCGGCGCCGAGGATCGCGGCTTTCACCACGTCCAGACCCGTTTTCAGGCCGCCGTCGGTCTGCACGCGAACCCGGCCGCGCAAACCATTGGCGCGCAAGACCTGCTGCGCTTCGGACAAACCGAGTTCCCAAGGCGTGCCTGCGTATTTGACGCTGGTCAAAGGCGATGCACCGGTTCCGCCGTCGTAACCCGAGATCGTGATGAGGTCGGCGTAGGCCTTGGCCACACCAGCGGCGATGGTGCCGACGCCGGGGCCGGCGACGAGCTTCACCGACACCTGCGCGGCGGGGTTGACCTGCTTCAGGTCATAAATCAGCTGCGCCAGGTCTTCGATCGAATAGATGTCGTGGTGCGGCGGCGGCGAAATCAGCGGCGTGCCCGGCTTGCAGTGGCGCAAGGACGCGATCATGGCCGAGACCTTGTCGCCGGGTAGCTGTCCGCCCTCGCCGGGTTTTGCGCCCTGCGCGATCTTGATCTGCAAGACTTCAGCGTTGACCAGATAGGTCGCGGTGACACCGAAGCGACCCGACGCGATCTGCTTGATCTTGGAGGTCTTGATCGTGCCGTAGCGCTTCGGATCTTCGCCGCCTTCGCCTGAGTTCGAGCGACCGCCGATGCGGTTCATACCTTCGGCGAGCGCTTCGTGCGCCTCGGGCGAGAGCGCGCCGAGGCTCATGCCTGCCGAGTCGAAGCGCTTGAGGATAGCTTCGAGCGGCTCGACTTCATCGAGCGGGATGGGCGTCGCGGTTTTGAGCTTGAGCAGGTCGCGCACCATCGCCACCGGACGGGTGTTGACGGTCTCGGAGTACTTCTTGAACTCGGCGTAGTCGCCCGATTTGACCGCTTTTTGCAGCTGCTGCACCACGTCCGGGTTGTAAGCGTGGAATTCCTCGCCGAACATGAATTTCAGCAGACCACCTGCTGTCAGGGGTTTCAGCGGATTGAACGCAGTCTTGTGCAGAAGCTTCTGGTCGGATTCGAAGTCCGAGAAATCCGCGCCCGAGATGCGCGACTTCGTGCCCTTCAGGCACAAGTCGACCACCTCTTCGTTGATCCCGACGGCTTCGAACAGCTGCGCGCCGCGATAGCTCGCGACGAGCGAAATGCCCATCTTGGAGAGGACCTTGTACAAGCCCTTGTCCATGCCCTTGCGGTAGTTCGACAGTGCTTTTTCCAGCGGCGTCCTGATTTCGCCGGTCTTCACGAATTCGCCGACGATCTGGTAGGCAAGATGCGGGTAGACCGCCGTCGCGCCGTAGCCGATCAGGCAGGCGTAATGGTGCGGGTCGCGCACGCTGCCGGTCTCGACAATGATATTGGCGTCACAACGCAGGCCCGCCGCGATCAGGCCATGGTGAACGGCACCCGTCGCGAACAGCGCGTGGATCGGCAACTTGTCTTTGCTGATGGCGCGATCCGACAGCACCAGCAGCACGATGCCGGATTTGACGGTGGCCACGGCTTTTTCCACCAGGGCATCGAGGGCGGCCTTGAGCGAGATCGACGGATCGTAGTGCAGATCCAGCGTCGCCGATTTGAAATCCGGGTAAGTCAGTGTGGTGAGCTTGTCGAAAGCTTCTTTCGACAGCAGCGGCGAGCGGGTTTCGATGCGGTCGGCGTGCTCGGGCGATTCGACAAACAGATTGCGCTCGGGGCCGAACGCGGTGTCGAGCGACATCACGATGGCTTCGCGGATCGGGTCGATCGGCGGGTTCGTGACCTGGGCAAATTGTTGACGCAGGTAGTCGAACGGCGAGCGGACCTTTTGCGAGAGCACTGCCATCGGCGTGTCGTCGCCCATCGAGCCGATAGCTTCCGCGCCGTCTTCGGCGAGCACGCGGATGATCTGGTCGCGCTCTTCGAACGAGACGTTATGCAGCTTCTGGTGCGTCAGCAGGCTCGCCGCGTCCATTACCGCCAGATCGGCGTCGGGGTGCGTCGATAGCGTCATCTTGACCGCTTTCGACTTGAGCCAGGCGCGGTACGGCTGGGTGTTTTTCAGCTCGTTGTCGATGTCTTCGGGCATCAGGAAACGCCCGGTTTCCAAATCCGCTGCGACCATCTGGCCCGGTTTGACGCGGCCCTTGCGCTCGACATTGGCCGGGTCGATTTCCCACACGCCGACTTCGGACGCGATGGTCAGCACGCGGTCTTTGGTCAGCACCCAGCGCGCCGGGCGCAGGCCATTGCGGTCGAGCGTGCAGACGGCGTAGCGCCCGTCGGTCAGCACGATTCCCGCCGGGCCGTCCCACGGCTCCATGTGCATCGAGTTGTATTCGTAGAACGCGCGGATATCCGGATCCATCGATTCGACGTTCTGCCACGCCGGCGGAATGACCAGCCGCAGCGAGCGGAACAGCCCCGCGCCGCCCATCACCAGACCTTCGACCATATTGTCGAGGCTCATCGAATCGCTGCCGTCGGTGCCGACGATGGGACGTACGTCGTCCATGTTCGGGATCAGCGGGGTTTCGAACTTGTGCTCGCGCGCGCGGCTCCAGTTGCGGTTGCCCTGCACCGTGTTGATTTCGCCGTTGTGCGCGAGGTAGCGGAAAGGCTGGGCGAGGCGCCATTGCGGCCAGGTGTTGGTCGAAAAACGCTGGTGGAAAACGATCAGGGCCGAAGCAAACCGCGCGTCGTTGAGATCGGGGTAGAACACCGGCAGGTTTTCCGGCATCACCAAACCCTTGTAGCTCATCACCCGGCACGACAGCGTCGGCAGGTAGAACACCGGATCGGCGGCGAGCGCTTTTTCAGCACGGCGGCGCGCGATGTACAGATGGCGCTCGAAATCATCGTCGGCCATATTGGCAGGCGCATTGACGAACACCTGCTCGATATGCGGCAGCGACTCCAGCGCGGACGCACCGCACACTTTCGGGTCAGTCGGCACCACGCGGAAGCCTGCGACGACCAGACCTTGCGCTTCGAGCTCGGCTTTCAGCGTCGCGCGCGCGGCATCGCGAGCGGCGATGTCCTCTTTGGCCAGAAACACCAGGCCCGCCGCGTACGACGCTCCCAGCGTGAAGCCCGCCTCTGCCGCGGCGGCACGCAGGAAGGCGTCCGGTTTTTTGAACAGCAGCCCGCAACCGTCGCCCGACAGGCCGTCGGCGGCAATCGCGCCCCGGTGTGTCATGCACGCCAGCGACGAAATCGCCTTTTGCACCAGATCGTGACTGGGCTGATTGTCGATCTGGGCGATCAGCCCGAAGCCGCAGCTATCCTGTTCAAAATCAGGGGAGTAGAGCGTTCCGTCGAGCCAGCTTTGTTGTGTCGTGTCCATCCGTAGTGTCATCCAGCGCCGTGCAGATTTAAGTGCACAAGCAAAATTCAGGCGAAAAGTGCAACATTTTAATCCCGCGCCGCCCCAGCGGCAATGCGTTTCGGGGCAAGGTCAGCCTGCGGCCTGTGCGGCCAGGCATAACGGGTGCTGCAAAAAGGCTTGCCCAGGATAAAACACGCATCCTGGGCACAAGGGTCGTGGTGGGAGGAGGGCTATCGAATAATCATCAGTAGGTGCCATAAAACTGCGGATCTAGCCGCGCCGCGTGCCCCTGTTACCCCCAAAGTTACCCCCTTGCTCAGCGCGCTTCCGCAACGGTGACTATATCAATGCGTCTCTGATCGATTGCCAATTTCGGTCTTCGACCCAAGCAAACCGGCGAACCCTATCGCTACGTCGGGCCCACAACTCGCCAATGCGCTTCTTCTCCTGGCTGTCGCGTCCATCGGCGATATGGCCGCCCTTGTATTCCACGGCAAGTGTCACTCCGCTCTCCATCTGCACGATAAAGTCCGGATAGAACTTGTCCGAGGCCGTCTGCAGCCAGAAAGAAGCAGGTTTCCTCTCGACGTTGCGTACCCACCAGGCAACGCCTTCGAGGTCGTTGGCGATGAACTCGGCGCACTCGAACTCCTCGCCGTGGCTTTTCAGGTTGCCGATTACCGGGAAGAAATGTCGTTTCAGCGGAATCAGGCCCGTGTAGGGGAAATCGTAAGCGTAGCGGCCCTGCTCGAACACCACCGCATGCTCGTCTCGGACCGCAAAGCGTGATTCGTCCTCGAAAAGACCGTCGAACACCCGCTGCTTGGCCAAAACCAGTCCGGAGACGAGCTTTCTCTCCAACGCCCCGCGCAAGCGGAATTTGCGATAGGCCAGCTCATCCAGCGAAAAACCGCGCTCGTCCATCAAGTGCGTAATGGCTGCATTGATCCAGGCAACTTTCCGGTCACGTTCCGAATAGGGGAAGTCCAGGTTGCGGTCCAGCCACACAATCAGGTCGTTGACTTCCCAACCCTGCTCGCGACCAAATAGGGCAAGCTGGCTGTCTAGGCGGTCGTAAACGTCGCACTCGATCTTTTCGAGCTGCGAAATAGTGAGCGAGGCGCGCCGCATGGCTTCCACATCATGTGCGAAGTCCCCTGCGGTGAGCTTCGTGTCGAAATCATTAATTTCCCAGTCTGCGTCGAGTAATGGCGTCTCGTCGAAGACATCGAAGAAACCGTGCTGGGTATAGCCCAGCAATGGCACGCTCACCCTTTCGCCGCGTTCTGCCGGCGTCTTTTCACGCGCGGGCGGCGCGCTCTGGAGGGCCATTTGCGTATCCAGGCTTTCGCGCACGGCCTTAGAGGCTTCCGGCTGTTTGAAGGCCTCCGCGATCTGCTTGATCTGCGCAGCGCTCGCTCCGCCTTTCACTGTCAGCGTGCCAGCTTCGGGGGAGATTTCCACGCGCTCGCGCAGGGCTCTCGGCAGTGCCGTAATGGCTTCTTCGTCCGGCAACGCCACCTGCTCGTCGAGCGCTGGCAACGGGACAACGAGATTGTGTTCCTGTGCGAACAAATCATCTGTCCCACCCTCGTCCTGAGTGCGGATGAGATCTTTCGTATCCAGGCGCTCAAAGCCGCTTTGGACGAGGCCATCGCGTAGACCCTGAACCGTCGCGGCCAACTGATCGGAAACCACATAGGCGTAGCTGCGATTCAAGGCCTCGCGCCGCTTGCGTGTAACGTGCGGCATGCGCAGCACTCGCCCGAGCACCTGTTCCACAGCCGTGGCCGAAGTAGTATTGCGGAAAGAAAATAGCACATAGGCGTAAGGACAGTCCCAGCCTTCGCGCAACTTGTCCACAGTGATGATGAATTGCGGATAGTCCGGGTCGCCTAGCCGCTTACCCGAAAGCTCATCAATCGCGCCGGTAGCGATGGCAATCGATTCCGCCGGGATCTGAAAGTCGTGGATCAGATGCCTCTTCACGCGCTCCGGCGTGAACGTCTCCCGGCCCTCGGCCCTACGTTCGGCCTGAATCAGCATGACCACAGGCTTGATTTCCTCGCCGGTCTCCGCCAGTTCTTCCGTGGCTTCCTTTTCCAACTGCCGCAGTCGTGCGATGGCCTCGGTCAGCGACAGCCGCCATTCGGGGTGAATCGCTAGTTCCAGCGGCAGCTTGAGCATGTCTTCCGCCTGCAGGGTGGCGGCCGATACGCTGCGCAGCACGTTGGAAGGCTGGGTTGCGCGGTCCGGCGTGGCAGTCAGTTCCAGAATGCAGGCGGGATTGAAGCGAACCAGTGTATCCACTGCCAGTGGTGTGCCCTGGTTGTGCGCTTCGTCTACGATCACGAAGGGTCGGCGCAGGCGAATCATATCCACCAACGAGTGCTCGCCGCGCTGCTCAGGTGATGCGCCCTCGAAATGCGGCATTAGCGCGCCGTTCTGCCGATATACGCGCAAGCCGTCCGGCGTATCGCGCTTGAAGCTCTGCATGGTAGCCACAATGATCGTGTTGCCCGTGTTCAGCATGGCCGGCTGCACGTACAGCGCCTCGTTGATGTCGAGCACATGTACCGCGCCGAACAGGTCGCGCATGTCCTGGTGCAGCAGCTCCCCCGGTGTCTTCAGTGCGTGCAGGGTCTGCTCTCGAATGGGGTCGGACGGCACCAGCCACAACACTAGTGAATGGGGTGTGGCAAGGAATGCCTCGTTCACTCCCTTGATGCTTTGGCCGGCGATGCGCGTTTTGCCGCCGCCGGTAGGCACGCGCAGGCACACGTAGGGGACGTGCGCCGCTCCTGGCAGCGGATGGTAGGGCAGCGCTTGGCCGAAGGCTTCGCGCGTGGACTCGGTAAAAGCGGCAGCCGGATCTCTCAGTTCCCGTGTACGCGCAAGATAGGCAGCAAGGGCCTTCAGCAGCTTGTCCTGGTAGTCCTTTAGCCCGTTGCTGCTCAGAACCATGTTTTCACCGCCAAGTCGTAGGGGAGCTGGTGGAAGGTAACGCCGAGCGCGGCTAGCCGCGTCTTATCGAAGCGGCTACGGGCACCGTACACGATGCGCGGGCCCTCGAAGCCTGGCAGCGCCTCGGCTAAAACTTCCAGCGTCCGGCCGTTCAACACGTTGCCGCCAGCGTCGGTCTTGTCCTTGAGGATGCCGTTGTAGAGTAGAAACACCGCACGCCCCTTGTGCATGCCCAAATACGGTGAGTGCTTATTGCTCTTGCCCAAATTCGAATGCGCTAGGCCGCTCCCCGTTTCCATGAACCAGACGAATTCGGCGAGTTGCTCGTACGTCACGTCTGCGCGGATCGGGCCGTCGGCAGTGAACAGCGGCTCCCCTGACAGCGTACAGAACTGGAAGCCGTCACCGAGACCGGCGATGGCTCGGCCCCTGTTGTTGGTGTAGCCGTGCGCCACGCGTTTCACACGCTCGGCGGTCACGTTGCGGGCGATGGCGTCGTCCATCTCGACGAGGATGAAGCGGCGATGGCCACCGTCTTCGAGATTCTGTTTCAATACCGCGTGGCCGGTTGTGCCGCTGCCGGCGAAGCTGTCGAGGATGAGGGCATCCTTGTCGGTGGCAATTTGCAGGATGCGCTGGATCAGGCGGGTAGGCTTGGGGGTGTCGAAGGCCGTTTGTGTGCCAAATATTTCTTGAACTTCTTTTCGAGATTCGTCGGTGTGGCCAACTTCTTCGTGGGGCCACCAGGTCCAAGGTACGAAACCCTCAACCTCAGATAGATAGCGGATGATATTCGGTTGTGAATTTCCATTCCTGCCGAAATAGATGCGTCCTTCGGCCTTGAGCCTAAGAAACTCCCTTTCGATGGTTGACCAGCATCGCCCTTCGGGTGGACGTAGTCTTCGTCCGGATGGGGTTTCGATCTCGTACATCTGATTCGGTCGGTAACCCTGTGCTGTCATAGGAATGCCGCGCCAACGGCCTTTGGGGTCGTTGTTTGGATTTTTGTATACCGCTGCCTGCCTCTCGTCGATTTGCACGCGATTGCGCGTTGCTTGAAACAGATCCGGGTTTATGGCGTAGACCATCACGTACTCGTGGACGTCGCCAATCGCGCCCCGATTTTCGCGCGAGTAGCGTTTCTGCCAAGCATTGCAGGCAATGAATCGTTGTCTACCGAATATCTCGTCCATCAAGCAGCGCAGATGGCCGATTTCGGACTCGTCCATTGAAATCCAAATCGATCCATCCTCCCGCAGAAACTGCTTCAATAGCACCAGTCTCGGATACATCATGCATAGCCAGCGGTCGTGGCGGTCTAGGGTTTCTCCTTCCTTGCCCACCACTTCGCCTAGCCATTTGCGGATTTCCGGGCTGTTGACGTTATCGTTGTATACCCAACCCTCATTGCCGGTGTTGTAAGGGGGGTCTATGTAGATGCACTTCACCTGCCCAGCGTAGCGGGGCAGTAGCGCTTTCAGGGCGTGAAGATTGTCACCCTGGACAATGAGATTGCCGCTTTCAGGATCTCCACATGATCGTTCCGCCACCGGTTCAAGTAGCCTGAACGGTACCTCCTTGTGGTGTTTGACGACGGCTTCCTTGCCGATCCAACTTAATGTAGGCATTAAATCGCTAGCGTACCGGCTCGGCCTTCTGTGGGAAGGCTGGCCGGGCTGTTAGTTTTTTTCACTTGTTTCCTTGGACGAGGTTTCTTCATCTGCGCTTTCCGGCATATTTCTAAACTTTTCAAACCATGATGCAACTCTAAAAACAGCCAATGTTGCTGCCAAGGCTGTCATCAATGCATAGACGAAAAGCAGATAGCCGAAGAAATGAAACAAAGGGGCAAGATAGGTCGGGATCAGATCTGCTGGCATCGCCGAAGCCTCGAAAATTCCTATAAGCCAATGATCCAACGGAAGACTGAATGCGGTTCCTTGCGCAATGAGGGCGGCAATGAGCGCGATCAATTGAATAACAATAAAGTGCGCAAATGTGGCACTTAGTTCGATATAAGGGCTCGCGGGCTCCTCATCGTTTCGATGACTGATAAGTTGGCGAAATTTTTCGTCGCCAAACCCCAGCCAGATAGCGAAGCCGCCAAGCGAGAATCCAATGACGCTCGGAAGAATCGTTATTGCGGTATTCCACCAATCCCCGTCGGCCCATGTGTGCTCTAACGCCAAGCTCAACAAAAGCGCGCCATGGAAATAAGGCGAAAAAACGATTGCTTTCCACCCTCCATACGCGAGCCAATATCTCTGAAAGATATTGAAAACGCCGAGATAGCTTCTTTTTAGTTCTTCAAACACTGCTGCTCTCGCTCAAACCCGCCGGGTGACTTTGAGTAATAATTCGCGCGCTTTCGAGAAGAAAAAGTCGTTTCCTGCCTGAAGTGCGGGGTTGTATTCGACCTTTTCTAAAAGCGGGTGCTCTGCCGTCGAGATGTCGACTGTCTGGCCCTCTTCATTTTCGCCATGCCCGACTACCTTGCCGTTTGACTGCGCAATCTTAGCGAGAATCTTGGTTTCTTCGTCGGGAGCCAATCCGTTAGGGTTCCGGGTAGATATTTCTGTGACGATTTTCTGGGCATTTTGCCCCTGCATTTTGGCGAATAGACGGCGCTCCGCTTCCTCGTGATCATCGGGGTTCGGAGGACTGATTTCGATGTGGAGCGACTTCAAACGAGGCATGTTCAAGATTCGCTCAAGAGACTCAGACGAAGGCTCAACGGTTATCTCGATTTCTCCAAATTCACGAACTAGCCGGTAATCATCAAAAAGCTCCGTCAACAGCTTCTGTGCCTGCAATGGGCTGAAGTTGTTGTCTTGCTCTTTGCTGACAAAAAAAAGCCGATGTTTATTCGGGTAGAAAATATAGGTGAAGCTTTGAAAATGGGGCTTCAGGTACTCTGGGATGCGAATTTCGGCCAGGTCCGCATCCTCCGCCGGCCGCTGTTCAATGGTGTTAAACCATTGCGCGTCTAGCTTCAAATCGAAGAACTTGTAGAACTCCCCGGTAACTGCTTCCTCCGCTTCGACTTCCTGTCTGCGACATCCTCCAAGCATGCCAACAAAATCCCCGCGAAGCCGAATGGGTTCCCTACGCCGAAAAGCCTCTTGAAACAGTTCGACATACCGCTCTGGGCTATGCGGGACGGGCATGACGATGTTCAGTGCACCTATGGTAATTGTTCTCATTTTGCTCCCTGCTGGCTTTGTCGATTCTTGATTCTGGCCGTTGCGTCAGCTTCGCGAACTTAGCTTCGCGAGCCGAGCATATCAAACTTTGCGCCGTACAGTTATTGACACAAGTCCAAGTGGAGCAGGCTCAGGCATCGCGGAATTTTCGAAATCCGCGTCGGGGATGCGCCCTAAGGGCGGGGTGCCTAAGGACCGGCGCTCTATGCGCCATTGCTGAAAGCGTGTCGGGATAAGCAGGTTTGCGTATTCCACCCCTTTGATTTGCCACCCTAAGGGCTCCCCGTATACGCCTGGCTGATCGCTCCACACGTGGGCCAGCTTAAGGGGGTGATCTCTACGGGATGCCAATGGCCCACCCATGCCCTTTACAAAAGCCTGCCAATCTCCTTGATCGGCCGCAGCGGATAACTCAGCAGCCACGCCCACAGGACCACCACCCTTAAGGCGGCGCAACTCGCGCCATACGCTGACAGGCGGCCCGCCGATTTGCTGGAACTGGCGAATCCCCCACGTACTGGCCCAGGCCTTAACCCGTTGAGCGGCTTCTACCGGCGCTTCCCCGTAGAGACCGGAATCGAGCGCATGGCCATCAATGTTTTTGGAAATGTACTTGGCGATATATCCGACGGCACTTCCCTTATTGCAGTCGATGGCCACGGCCGTAAATCGATGCTCTTTTGCGCCTGGCTCGTCGCCATCGGTTTGCAGGGCATATTTTTTGAACAAAGCTCTTAGCGTATTGATCTGGTCAGGCTGCACGAACAGCAGCAAATGCCAATGGGGCGTGGCGTCGTGCTGGGGCTCTGCAATCCGGAAGCCATAAACGCCCACCCCATTGCGTGCAGCAGCCGAACGGATACGAGCCCATACCTTAGCCAAATAGGCTTGGGCTTCCTTTGGGGTTGTCTCGTCATACTTCGGATTAGGCTTGCCAGACTTGGCGAGGCTCGCGTGCATGCGAGAAGGGCAGGTCACAGTGTAAAACTCGGCCACATGCCCAAGGGATTTGGCTACTTCCTCAAACCCACGGGCGCGAGTCATGAGCTCAGCGCGCCGAATGCGTGGATTCGATACGGTTACATCGGAAAGCTCAGCCAGACTCTGGCTGTATCCGGAATCGTTGACCGCTTGCATGGATTCGAGAATGCGCCGGTTTCGCCGGGTTTGCTGCCGCTTACGGTTCAGCGTTTCGTCGCTGGCATAAATTCCGGTCTGGGCTTTGACTAACCCGACTGTAATCGAGGCGGCTTCAAGATCGCGCCCATGCCGGCCACGCAACTGCCGACGCCACCATTTGCCATCCCGATCGGTCACGCGCCGGATGAATCCGGTAACGGTAAGGGAGGTTTGTTCTACTCGGATGTGGGTCTCATTCCCTGTAACGGGAACGGAAATGGAACTGGAACTGGAACCGGAACTGGATCTGGAACCGGAACTGGATCTGGAACCGGAACCGGAACCGGAACCGGAACGGGTAGGGTACAGACCGTAACTGTTACAGATACCGAAAATCAGGCGGAGGCCTTCATTGAGGTTCTTACGGTAGAGGTCCAGGGCTTCCCGACAGCGTTTACTCGCCCGCTCCGCTTCCGCGACGAGTTCATCGTCATTCCAGGCCAGCGCCATATTGGCGGGCTTGAACTTCTCCTGCATGTCGAGCAGGAACAGATTGGCTGGCTGCTGCCCCTGGCTTTCGTACCGATCCCGGTATGTCTTCGCTACCGCATAAGCAATCCGGTTTGGCCATTCCCGGAAAATCTCATGGCGGAAACGCCGATCATCGCCATTGCTATCGTCCAAATGCCAAACGATGCGCTCGGCCTCAGAAGCCCACTCCGTCGGCGGGCAAATGCGCTTTGCCGGGCGCATGGCTTAAACACTCAGGCTGGTGGCTGACTTACGGGCCGCTTCGAGATTCGCCACCAAGGCGCGTATCTCGATATCGGCCATGCCCGCAATGCGTGCGGCATTAAGCGCGGCAACCTCGGATGCAGGCCAGGCCACGGAACGCGGACCGAGTTTTACAGGCTTGGGCCAGAGGCCTTGCTGAATGCGAAGGTAGATCGTCGAGCGCGAAGCGCCAGTTTCGGCCTTGACGGTAGGAAGCCGCAGGAGCGTTTGAACCATCGTTGCACCTCAGTGGTGTGTTGTGATGGTTCGCAGTTTTAAGATTCAGCTAGGTTAAGAATAGCCGCAGTAGGTCGCGGGGACTTTATGTTGAATTGGCTGAATCCCACGCCCCTTCTAGTGAAAGAGGGCGCGGGAAACTATTTGCGCGGACCTGTCGGCAGACCATCTGCACGGAGGATTGTGGCCATAACTTCGGCAGTGCGCTTGGCGACTTTTTGATCGACTAGCCACTTAATAACTTGCTCGTTGGTCGGTGCGCTTGAAGGTTCGGTAGGGTCGTATTGCTTCCAGAAAAGGTCGGCAGCACGGGCCAGCTTTCTAAGCAAGTCGGTTTCGTGGCGTCCCCATGGCCAACCAGTGAGTTGAAGATTCATTTCAGGCTGCCAAGGGAATCCCTCGGGAAAAGGCAGCGTTTTGGCATTCGCCCAGGATGCAAAAGCGGTCAGGTCTATTTCGCTTTCTTCAAGGTGTTCCGGGTCGAGTTTAACGGGCGTGAGGAGGCCTGCGCCAATGCCAGTTTTTGCCAGCCCAAGCAGCGAATTGAATTTTGGCGGGGGTTGGACAAACAAAGTATCCAGCATGCCAGGCACGCCGAGGCTTTCAAGTCTAGAGGGTTCAAGCTCGCACAGCAGAGCGACGGCCTGCCACAACTTCGCTTTGCGCTTCTTCTCCCATTGTTGCCAGTCGGGCCGGGGAATCGTCCAAAGAAAGGAATCGTCGACCGGGTTGTTCGTTGTGTTCATGGTTGCTTTCAGGCGGCTGAAGATAGTGCGACGACTTCCGCGCCGGCCTTCAACTTGTCTAGATAGTTGGCCCATTGCTGCATCATTTTTCGGCGCTCGGGAAGATGCTTTGTTCGGTTATAGGCTCGGCCCAAGGGGTCCTTAACGCCGTGGGCTAACTGGTGCTCGATAATGTGCGGCTCAAATCCCAATTCTTCGTCCAAAAGGGTCCGAGCAATGGCGCGGAAGCCGTGTCCGGTCATGGTTTCTTGGTCGTAACCCATGTACCGGAGAGCGGCGTTAATCGTGTTTTCACTCATGGGCCGGTCATGGGAGCGGAGGCCGGGGAATACGTACACACTGCGCCCCGTCAGGCCATGAAGTTCCCTCAGGATTTCTACCGCTTGTGTAGCAAGCGGGACAATGTGCGGGGTGTTAGTTTTTGTGACGGTGTAACGCCACTCTGCATTGTTTAGATCAATTTCTTCCCACTTGGCTTGCCGGAGCTCGCCGGGGCGGACGAATACCAACGGCAGAAGTCGCAGGGCGGATCGGGTTATCAGATTGCCTTGGTAGCTATCCATCGACCGCAACAATTCGGCCAGCTTGGGCGGCTCAGTAAGGGCGGGGTAATGTTTGGGCTTCCAGGGCGTCAGTGCGCCCTTGAGGTCGCCGCTAGGATCGCGCTGGGCGCGTCCGGTTTGTATGGCGTAGCGAAATACCTGTCCGCAATTCTGCAAAGCCCTGTGGGCCGTTTCCAGAACTCCGCGGGCCTCAATTCGTCGCAAGGTTTGCAGCAATTCAGGGGCCGTAATGTCTGAGATCGGGCGGCCACCCAGCCAAGGGAAAATATCCCGCTCTAGCCGTCGGATAATCTTATCGGCGTGACCCTTCGCCCATCCGGTCGAGTACTTGGCAAACCATTCCCGCGCCACGATTTCAAAGCTGTTTGCGGCTTGCTCGGTCCGGGCTGATTTCTGAGCCTTACGGTTTTCGCTCGGATCGACGCCCTCGGCCAGGAGCTTTCGGGCTTCGTCGCGGCGTGCCCTGGCATCCTTCAAACCGGTTTCCGGGTAGGTCCCCAAGGACAGGAGTTTTTCTTTGCCCTCGAAGCGGTATTTCAGCCGCCACCACTTACCCCCACTGGGGGTAACAAGCAGAAAAAGCCCCTTCTCATCGGAAAGCTTGAGGGGCTTAGCGCCGGGTTTAGCGCCGCGAATCGCGGTATCGGTTAGGGGCATTGGGGGTAACTCCATCGGGTTGTTGGGCCGTTACCCCCAACGTTACCCCTAGTTACCCCCGGATTACAATGGGCAGTACCGGACGATCCTGGACGTAAAAAAGGCCGCAAACCTTGGTATTATTGGGGTTTGCGGCCTTCTCTGGATGCTGCTGGATTATCTGGTGGTGGAGAGGAGGAGGATCGAACTCCCGACCTCCGCATTGCGAACGCGGCGCTCTCCCAGCTGAGCTACCCCCCCGACGCGGGAAATTATAGCCGCGAATCGCGGCTGGCCCAACGCGCGGCGAGCCGCTCGCGCAGGTTGGGCAACGCGCTGGCAAGCAGCCAGCCGACACCGACCCCCGCGCTGTTGGCAAGCGCATCGTAAATGTCGGCTTGGCGGTAGCCGGTGAGTGCTTGCAGGGTTTCCATCAGGATACCCAGTCCGACAAAACCGGCAGCGAGCCGCCAGCGTGGCGCGGGCAGCTGCGCTGCCCAGAACATGACGCTGCCATAGCCGAGCAGGTGGTTCAGTTTGTCGCCGTGATCCAGGCCGTTCTCCAGCGGATGCGGCGTGAGCGAAGCCCAGACGATCACGCCAACCAGCGCCGCGACGCCGAGCCGCCACAGCAGCGTGATGCGGTCGGGATCACGAGAGCCCGGGCCCATGCGGCTCATGCAGGCTCCGGCACCGGCTGGCGCTGTGCCCAGCGCAGCATGATGATGCCCGCCACGATCATTGGCAGGCTCAGCCACTGGCCCATGCTCAAGCCCAATCCGAGCAGGCCGAGAAAGGCGTCTGGTTCGCGGGTGAATTCGGCAACAAAGCGCAAGCTGCCGTAACCGATAAGAAACACCCCCGAGATTGCGCCAACCGGACGCGGTTTGCGCGCAAACAGCCACAACAGGACGAACAGCAGCACGCCCTCGCCCGCAAGCTGATACAGCTGGGAAGGATGTCGGGCGAGACCATCACCCGCCTGCGGAAACACCATGCCCCAGGGCACGGTCGTGGCACGGCCCCACAGTTCGCCATTGATGAAGTTGCCCAGCCGCCCGGCGGCCAGTCCCAGCGGCACCAGCGGGGCGATGAAGTCGGTGACGGCAAGCCAGCGCAGCTGATATTTGCGCGCGAACAGCGCCATCGCGATGAGCACGCCGAGGAAACCACCGTGAAAGCTCATTCCGCCTTCCCAGACCTTGAGGATGGCGAGCGGGTCGGTCAGGTAGTCGCCGGGCTTGTAAAACAGCGCATAGCCGAGCCGTCCGCCGACGATGACGCCGAGCACGCCGTAAAACAGCGCGTCGTCGAGCATTTTCGCTGTCCAGCCGCTCCAGGGGCGATGGGTGATGCACCAGCGTCCCAGCAAAAGCAGCTGCGCAAACGCGACCAGATACATCAGGCCATACCAGTGAATGGCGACAGGCCCGAGCTGCAGGGCAATGGGGTCAAATTGCGGATGAACGAGCATAAGGTGTCGGGGTCGCGCTGGCGCGGTTAAAATGGTGGGCTGATTATAAAGACCCCCGAGAGACTCTCCATGCCTGTCTACCGTTCCCACACCACGACCCAAGGCCGCAACATGGCCGGCGCCCGCGCCCTCTGGCGCGCCACTGGCATGAAGGACGGCGATTTCGACAAGCCGATCATCGCCGTCGCCAACTCGTTCACGCAGTTCGTCCCCGGCCACGTGCACCTGAAGGACATGGGGCAACTGGTCGCTCGGGAAATTGAACTAATGGGCGGCGTCGCCAAGGAATTCAACACGATTGCGGTCGACGACGGCATCGCGATGGGCCACGACGGGATGCTGTATTCGCTGCCGTCGCGCGACTTGATTGCCGACTCGGTCGAGTACATGGTCAACGCGCATTGCGCCGACGCGCTGGTGTGCATTTCGAACTGCGACAAGATCACGCCGGGGATGCTGAACGCCGCGCTGCGCCTGAATATCCCGGTGGTGTTCGTCTCGGGCGGGCCGATGGAAGCCGGCAAGGTGGTGTGGGACAAGAAAACCATCAAGCTCGATCTCGTCGACGCGATGGTGTCCGCCGCCGACAGCAAAGTGTCAGACGAAAAAGTCGCGCAGCTCGAACGCTCAGCGTGCCCGACCTGCGGTTCGTGCTCGGGCATGTTCACTGCGAACTCGATGAACTGTCTGACCGAAGCGCTGGGTTTGAGTCTGCCCGGCAACGGATCGCTGCTCGCGACGCACGCCGACCGCGAAAATCTTTTCAAGGCCGCCGCGCGCCTGATCGTGCGCAACACGCGCCGCTATTACGACGACGGCGACGTGTCGGTGCTGCCGCGCTCGATCGCGAGCTTCGACGCGTTCGAAAACGCGATCGCTCTGGACATCGCGATGGGCGGCTCGACCAACACCGTGCTGCATCTGCTCGCTGCCGCGCACGAGGCTGGCGTCGATTTCACGATGAAGGACATTGATCGAATGAGCCGTCGCGTGCCGCATTTGAGCAAAGTCGCGCCGTCGATCCAGATTTACCACATGGAAGACGTGCACCGCGCCGGCGGCGTGATGGCCATTCTCGGCGAACTCGAACGCGGCGGGCTGGTGCATCGCGACGTGCCGACCGTGCTGCATAAAACCATCGGCGAGCAGATCGACACCTACGACGTGCGCCGCACGACCGACAAAGACGTGATCGACTACTACCGCGCCGCGCCCGGCGGCGTGCCGACGCAGACCGCGTTCTCGCAAAAGCGCCGCTTCCCCACGCTCGACACCGACCGCGTGAACGGCTGCCTGCACGACATCGAACACGCGTATTCCAAAGAAGGCGGGCTGGCCGTGCTTTACGGCAACCTCGCGGCGGACGGCTGCATCGTCAAGACCGCTGGTGTTGATGAGAGCATCTGGAAATTCTCCGGCCCCGCGCGCGTGTTCGAATCGCAGGACGCGGCGGTCGACGCGATCCTCGCCGACCAGATCGTCGCCGGTGACGTGGTCGTGATCCGCTACGAAGGCCCGCGCGGCGGGCCGGGGATGCAGGAAATGCTGTACCCGACTTCGTATCTCAAATCGAAAGGCCTCGGCAAAGCCTGCGCACTCGTCACCGACGGGCGGTTCTCGGGCGGCACGTCGGGCTTATCCATCGGCCACGCCTCGCCGGAAGCGGCGGAGGGCGGCAACATCGGCCTCGTGGTTGAGGGCGACATGATCGACATCGACATCCCGAATCGTTCGATCAATGTGCGGCTCACTGACGCTGAACTGGAAACCCGCCGCGCGGCGATGGACGGCATGGGGGCTGCGGCGTGGAAGCCCGCCGCCGTCCGCCCGCGCAAGATCACGCCCGCCCTGCGCGCGTATTCGGCGATGGTGACGTCCGCCGCGTTCGGCGCGGTGCGCGATGTGTCGCTCGTTGAGCATCCCACCGAAGCGCAGATTCACGCCGACCCGCTCGCCCGTTTTGCGATTGACGGCCAGCTGCAATTTCGCGAAGGCGCAGGCGGCCTGATCTACGCCGACATCGACAACCACGGCGGCCGTGCGACTGTGTGCCTGCAAGGCGCGCACCTCGTCAGCTTCCGCCCGAAATCGCAGCAAGTCCCGGTCGTGTGGGTGTCCGAAGCGGCCAAATTCGGCCCCGGCAAATCGATCCGCGGCGGCGCGCCGGTGTGCTGGCCGTGGTTCGGCGCGCACGCGACCGAGGCGAGTTTCCCCGGCCACGGTTTCGCGCGCACCGTGCAATGGGAAGTCGTGGGCTCGAAGAAACGCAGCGATGTCCGCACCGAGCTGACCTTGCGCTTGGTACCTACCGACGCGACGCTCAAGCAATGGCCGCACGCCACCCCGGTCACGCTCACGATCATCGTCGGCGAGGCGCTGGAAATGGCGCTCACGACGACCAACGACGGCGACGCGCCGGTCGTCATCGGCGAAGCGCTGCACACGTATTTCCAGATTTCCGACATCGGCAGCGTCACCGTCAGCGGCTTGGAAAACACCGCCTTCCACGACAAGGTCGCGGATTTCAAAACCCGCAAGGAAACGGCGGCGATTGCCTTCAGCGGCGAAGTGGATCGCGTGTACGTCGATACCCCGGCGGATTGCGTGATCCATGATGCCGGATTGAACCGCCGCATCCGCGTCGCCAAAACCGGGTCGCTGTCCACCATTGTGTGGACGCCGTGGAAAGATAAAGCCGACAAGATGGGCGACATGGGCGGGGTCGAGAACAGCGGCTGGCGCAACATGGTGTGCGTCGAATCGGCCAACGCGATGAACAACCTCGTCACGCTCGCGCCGGGTGCGAGCCACACCATGACGGTGAAGTACAGCGTTGAGACGATTTGAAATCGAACCCGGGAGCGACCCATGCGTGTGATTCTGGTAGCCAATCCCAAAGGCGGCAGCGGTAAAACCACGCTATCGACCAATCTGGCGGCCTGTCTGGCCTGGCAGGGTCAGCGGGTGGCGATGCTGGACCTGGATCGCCAGAAGTCGGCCACGCAATGGCTTGCCCTGCGCGACAGCGCCTTGCCTGATATCGGCCTGCTGAGCGAGGGAGAAAAAAGCGCGGCGGACTGGCTGGTGATCGACTCGCCTGCCGGGCTGCATGGCAAAAACCTGGAGCGGGCGCTGAAACTGGCGCACAAGGTCGTCGTGCCGATTGCCCCGTCGCTGTTTGATATCCGCGCCAGCCAGGAATTTCTCGCTGCGCTCCTGGCCGAAAAAGCCGTGCGCAAGGGTCACGCTTTCGTCGGTGTGGTCGGCATGCGTGTCGATCCGCGCACCCGCGCCGGGGTCACGCTGGAACAGTTCATGGCGCAACAGCAGCTGCCGGTGCTGGCCTACCTGCGCAATGCGCAGAATTACGTCAATGCCGCGTTTGAAGGCAAAAGCCTGTTTGACCTGCCTCACCACGTGGCCGAGCGGGATGTGGAGCAATGGGCCGGTCTGGCCCGCTGGCTGGAACACTAATTCCGGCATAAATACAGCCACTGGATAAAAAATCATTCATGCAGTGAGTTAATTCCGCCTATAAAATTACCCGTGCAATTTTCTGTGCCCGGGGAATCAAGAACGTGAAAACTGCTCATGGATGGATGGCCGCTGCGCTGGTGCTCGGTCTCGGTGCTGCCTGGGCGGTTTACTGGAACGACCGGGTGTCGCCCGAGATTCTGGCAGCGCGCAGCGCGGGTCAGGCCCTGGCGCAGAACGGGCGTGAAGGGCTTCCCGCATGTATCAGCTGCCATGGCGCCCACGGAGAAGGCAATCCGGCTGCGGGGTTTCCGCGTCTCGCCGGTTTGCATCCGGCCTACCTTGCACGCCAGCTTGCGGATTACGCGCGCGAAGTGCCGCTCACGGGCGCGCATTTCGACCAGATCGCCCGCGACTACTCGAAAACCCCCCGTATCGATTTGCCGTATTCCATCCTTACCCCGGGTATCCGGCAGCATGCGGTCATGTCACCCATCGCCCGGACGCTCAAACCGGACGAGATTGAAGCACTGGCGCAGTACTACGCGTCGCTGTCCTTCGTCGCCCAGCCGGTCGCGGCCGACCCCGAAACCCTTGAACGCGGCGAAGACCTGGTGCTGCGCGGCAAACCCGAATACGGCGTGCCGGGGTGTTTTGCCTGCCACGGGCAAAACGGCGTGGGCGTCGGGGCGATGTTTCCGCCGCTGGCCGGCCAGCCCGCTGCCTATATCGTCGAGCAGCTCAATCACTGGCAGTCCGGGGCGCGTGACAACGACGAAAACGGCCTGATGCGTGCCGTGGCTGAATGGATGACCGAAGGCGACAAGCAGGCCGTGGCTGCGTATCTGGCCAATTTGTCATACCGGATCGAAGCGGGTGAGGCGATCCGTCAGGCCGCGCCGCAATGAGTGCACGGCAGATAGTCGTGGCGCTGGGGCTGATGAGCGCGGGCTTCGCGCCAGTCGAGCCGCCCCTGCCCGGCAATCTGGTGGAAGTCCCCGTTGCCGCGCCGGGCGAGGTGTTCATTCCGCCCGCTGTCGTCAGTATTCCGGAAGACAAGCAGGGCGACATGGTCAAGCTGGGTCGGCGGATATTTACGGATACGGTCAACCACGCACGGCGCTACACCGGCAACGCGCTGGCGTGTTCGAGCTGCCATCTGTCCGAAGGCCGCAAGCCGGACGCCGCGCCGATGTGGGCGGCCTGGGTGCGTTATCCGCGTCTGGGCAGCAACGGTGCAGTCAAGACCTTTGAATCGCAGGTGCAGGACTGTTTCCATTTCGAGATGCAGGGCCAGAGTCCGCCGCTGGATTCGCCCGAGATGCAGGCGCTGGTGGCGTATGCGCAATGGCTCGCCTCCGGCGCGCCGACCCGGGCAGCGCTGCCGGGTCAGGGTTTTGGCGCGCGGGCACCCCTGGCGGGCGCGCCGGAGGCGGCCGCGGCGACCATGCCGTCGGCACGGCGCGGTGCGGCGCTGTACCGTGACCAGTGCCTGCTCTGCCACGGCGCAAACGGCGCAGGCCTCGCCAAACCCGGCGGCGGGTATCAGTTCCCTCCGCTGTGGGGTAAACATGCCTTCACCGGCGGGTCGGGCTTTGCCCGGCCGGCCACACTGGCCGCGTATGTGCAGGCGAATATGCCGCTGGCCCGAGGTGGGAGCCTGTCGGATCGCGACGCGGCCGATATTGCGGCCTACCTGCTGGCCCAGCCGCGCGTGCGCGACCCCCGCACGGGCTGGATCAACCGGGGCATCGCGAAATGAAACAGCTCCGGCCCCTGTTGATGGTGGCACTGGGGATGAGTCTCGCAGCCCCTGCGACCCCGCGCGACTGGCCCTACGCCCAGCGTCCGAGTGCGGTACAGGGGTTGTCGGATGTGCCGGGCGAAGTCGATCCCGAAGCGCTGCGCCGTGCCGGGCGTGCGTTTGTGCCCCCTGAGCTGGACGAACTGCCTGACGATGCCTGGGGTGCGCTGGTCCGCGAAGGCCGCGAGATTTTCATCGACACGCCGCAACGCGCGCCGAAATTCGCCGGTAACGGCCTCAACTGCGCAAGTTGTCATTTGTCGGAAGGGCGCAAGGCCGACGCAGCCCCGATGTGGGGCGCGTGGACAATGTACCCGACGTATCGCGGCAAAAACGACGACATGAACACCTTTCAGATGCGGGTGCAGGACTGTTTCAAATACTCGCTCGACGGTCTGATGCCCCCCTTGCAGTCGCGCGAGATGGACGCGATTGTCGCGTATGCGCAATGGCTCGCACGCGGCGTGCCGACCGGCGCACCGGTCACGGGCAAGGGTTTCGTTCCGGTCAAGCGCGACATCGAGCCCTCCTCGGATCGCGGGCGGGTTGTTTACGATATGAAATGCGCGATCTGCCACGGTGCCAATGGCCGGGGCCTGAAAGCGGCCGATGGCGAGCGTTACCAGTTTCCGCCGCTGTGGGGCAGCGACAGTTTCAACAAAGGCGCGGGGATGTACACGGTCGCGACCGCCGCCGCGTGGATCAAGGGCAACATGCCACTTGGGCGCGGCATGAGTCTCGACGATCAGGAGGCCTACGACGTGGCGTTTTACATGCGCCTCAAACAGCGCCCGATTGATCCGCGCAAGAACTGGATTACGGCGTACCTGCGTCCGTTCGCGGGGTTCTAGAATGCGCGCACCTGCCTTGATTTTCCTGTTGTCGCTCACCCCGATGCTGAACGGTTCGGCTGCGCCCGACGCGGTCTTGATCGAAGCGGTCTCGATAGAACCCGACGTGCCGACCTGGGACGGGGACGCCGATGATGCGCCCCCGACTCGCTTGCTGATCGAGCCGCCGCGCGTGGGGATGTCCACGCGCCAGACCGAAACCTTTGTCGCCGACCCGGACGAGATCAAGTTTGCCCCGCCCAGGCTCGCCGACTTGCCCGACAACGCGTGGGGCAAGCAGGTCAAATATGGCCGTGACCTGTTCGTTGACACGCAGCGCCATGCACGGCGTTACGTCGGCAACGGCCTCAATTGCGTCAACTGCCATTTGTCCGAAGGCCGCATGGTTGGCTCGGCACCGCTGTGGGCGGGCTACCCGCTCTATCCGCTGTATCGCGGCAAGAACCTGCGCGCGAACAGCTATCAGGAACGCATCGCCGACTGTTTCCGGTTCTCGATGGCGGGCACGTCGCCGACCTGGGATTCACCCGAAATGGCCGCGTTGATCGCGTATTCGCAATGGCTTTCGACCAATGTGCCGACGCGCGGGCTGATGGCGGCGCGCGGCTTTCCCGGCGTCAAGGCCCCGCGCGAGGCGTCGCACGGACGCGGCAAGATCGTTTATCAAACGCAGTGCGCGGTCTGCCACGGTGCCAATGGCCGGGGCGTGAAACGCGCCGACGGCACGGGCTACCAGTTTCCGCCGCTGTGGGGCTGGGACAGCTACGCCACCGGCGCGGGCATGGACAAACTCACCACTGGCGCAGCCTTCATCCGCGCCAACATGCCGCTCGGCAAACGCAACAGCCTCACGCCGCAGCAGGCGCTCGACGTATCGTTCTACCTCAAAATCCAGAGCCGCCCGTGGGACCCGCGTATCGGCTGGTTCAGTCTTTTCATCGAGGGCCCGGCAGATGGCTGAGTCGCGCCTCGCACGCTTCCTGCCCTTTCTGGTGTGGGCAAAGATGCTCGATCGTCCCACACTGCTCGCCGATCTTGGCGCAGGCATCACGGCAGGCGTGCTGATCCTGCCGCAGGCGGTCGCACTTGCTGCGCTTGCCGGGCTGCCGCCTGAGTACGGCATCTACACGTCGATCTTCCCGGTCATCATCGCCGCGCTGTTCGGCTCGAGTTTCCATCTGATGTCGGGGCCGAACACGGCGATTGCCGTCCTGATTTTTCTCGATCTATCGACCTTCGCCAGCCGGGGTACCGAGGACTACATCCTGTATGCCATGGGCCTGACTTTCATGGCCGGCGTGTTCCAGCTGGTTTTCGGTTTTGCCCGGCTCGGCGTGGTGTTCAACTACATTTCACATTCGGTCATCGTCGGTTTAACGGCGGGGGTCGGCGTCGTCATCATCATCCAGCAGCTGGGGAATTTCTTCGGAATACTCCTCAACCAGCGCGAGGAAATTTACGAAACCCTGCTGCAGGCGTTCTACAACCTCGACCACGCCAACTGGGCAGCGGCATCGTGCGGGCTGGTGACGATCCTCGCCGGCGTGATTGCGCGCGTGTGGAAGCCGAATGCGCCGCATCTCATCATCGCCATCGTCGTCGGTACACTGTTCGCCTATGTGCTTGACTGGCTGTGGGGTTCGGCCAGTTTGCGCATTGACAAGCTGGGCACCCTGAGTCTTGCGGTGCTGCCGTTCGTGCCGGTGGATTTCAGTGATGACAGCCTGATTGTCTACGAAGACCTGATTCTGTCTGCGGCACTGATCGGCTTTCTGGGGTTGATGCAGACGGCGGTGATCGCGCGCTCGCTGGCAGCCAAATCCGGCCAGTCGATCAACATGAACCAGGAAATTGTCGGCCAGGGTCTGTCCAATGTGGTCGGGAGTTACCTGTCGTGTTTTGCGAGCTGTGGCTCCTTCAACCGCAGCGCAGCCAACTACAGCGCGGGTGGGCGCACACCCCTGTCCAGCCTGGTTTCGGCTTTTGTGCTCGCGCTGCTGATCTGGTTTGCGGCTGACCTGATCGCCCTGATGCCGATTGCCGTCATGGCCGGGTTGTTGATGCTGGTCGGCTGGGGACTGATTGATCGCAAGGAAATCGGCGAGCTGGTGAATGCGCGTTCCGAGTTCCTGATTTTCGTCGCCTGCTTTGCGAGTGCCGTGGTACTGGGGCTCGACTACGGGGTGATCCTGGGGGTGCTGCTGTCGGTCGGGGTCTATCTGGCCAACGTTTCCAGGCCGCATTTCCGTCGCCTCGACGCCGCTGCAATGCGAAACTATATCCCGGACGATCTGGCCGGAGACGTGACGGCCTTTCGCGTGTCGGGCAATCTGTTTTTCGGTTCGGTACAGTCCATCGGCACCCAGCTGGGCATGATCGCCAGCGACGAGGGGCGCAATCGCAAGCTCTTCCTGTCGCTTGAATATGTTGGCCATATCGATACGCCCGGCGCGCTGGCGCTGGTAAAAGAAGCAACCCGCCGCAAGCAGGAGGGGGGCAATGTGTGTGTGGGATTGCGCGACCATACCTTCGACGACGTATTGCAGAAATCCGGCCTGTTTGCCACTATCGGCGAGGCCTGCGTGTTCTATCGCCTGCCCACTGGCGAAGCCGTGCCACGTGATGTTCTATTCAAGGATGCCCACTATGTTCCGCCGCGTTAAATGCCTGCTCGCCGCATGGTGTGTGCTGTTTTTGCTGACCGGCACTGCGCTCGCCGAAACCCCGCGCTACAAGCTCCTGCTGCAAGTCACCGAAGACTCGACTGACAAATTGCGCATCGCGCTCAATCACGCGAAGCACGTGCAGGACACGCTTGGCCGCGAGAATGTCGCCATTGAACTGGTGGCGTGGGGGCCGGGGGTGAGGACGCTGCGCTACTACACCCCGCTCGACGACGAATTGAAGGAGATGCACCACCGCGGCGTGCGCATCGTCGCGTGCGAAAAAAGCCTGTACGCGGCGAAGTTGAAGCGCACCGACCTGATCCGCACCTTCAATCTCGCGACCGTGCCGTCGGGGCTCGCCGAAATCGTCGTGCGCCAGTCCGAAGGCTGGGTATACGCCGCGCCGTGATGAAGCTGCACGGCGTGTCGCTCCTGCTGGGATTCCTGTTGTCGCCGCTGGCGCTGGCGGGTTCCGGCTCGATCACCTTCATCCACATCGGCGACCTGCACGGTCATCTGATCCCGCGTCCGGACATGCGCGAAGGCTCGCCGACCTACGGCAAGCCCGTCGGCGGCCTCGCCAACGTCGCCGCGCGTATTGCCGAAATCCGCCAGCGCAAATCGGTCAACCTGCTGGTCAACACCGGCGACACCATTCAGGGGTCGGCCGAGGCCCTGTATTCCGAAGGGCAGCACCTGGTCGATGTGTTGACTCCCTTGAAGATCGATGCTTTCGTCGCGGGCAACTGGGACTATGTCTACGGCCCCCAACGCTTCATCGACCTGTTCGCGGGCAAGACGCCGAAAGCGCCGTGGGGTGCCGTCGCGGCCAACCTCTATTACGCGACGCTGTACGATTTTCCGGCGACGCCGTTTGTGCGCCAGGCGGGAAAACGCGTGCTGCAGCCGTACCGCGTGTTCGAGCGTGGCGGGCTCAAGATCGCCATCGTCGGCCTCACCGCCGACCGCCCGCCGCAAGCGGTTTCGACCCATGTGCTCGATGGCTTCAGTCTCACGCCGGGGATCGAAGAACTCGAATATCTGGTTCCGCGCCTGCGCAAGCAAGTGGACGTGCTGGTGCTCGCGTCGGAGCGCGGGCTTGCCGCCAACCTCGACTACGCCGAGCGCATCCCCGGCATCGACCTCGTGCTCTCGTCCGACATGCACGAAGAATCGTGGCAGGTGCTGCGTGCCAAGACCGGCACGCTCTTGATCGAAGAAGGCCAGGACGGGACGATGGCGGGCGAGATCACGCTCACAGTCGCGGGCGGCAAAGTGACCGGTCACCAGCACACCGCGCACCGTATCGTCGCAGGTGCCTTGCCGCCGGACGCGGCGATGGCGGCGCGCGTCGAGGCCGCACGCGCGGCCTTCGTCAAAGGGCCGTCGTTCCGCCCGCACAGCAATCCGGTCAACGGCGCGGTGCTGCGCACGCCCATCGACACCGTCGTCGGCCACACCCACGCGCCGCTGCATCGCTCGAACTACAGCGACGCCAAACGCCACCCGGCGGTGATCGAAGGCAGCTCGCACAATTTTCTCGCCGACGCATTCCGCAGTGTGTGCAAATCCGATGTCGGCGTCGTGCGCGGCTTCAGATACGGTACCCACGTCGCGCCCGGCCCGGTGAAACTCGAAGACCTCTACCACTTCATGCCCATCGGCCCGCAGGTCGCGTGCGGCGTGGTGCGCGGCGAAGACATCCGCTGGGCGATTGAGAACTCCGCGCGCGGCGCGCTGACGCACTTCATCGACGACTGGACCGGCGGCTGGCTGTTCGGCTGGGCGAATGTGAGTTTCGACCTCAACCCGGCGCAGGAATACGGTTTCATGGCCCAGAACATCCGCGTCAACGGCGAGGAACTCGATCCTTCACGCGAATACCGGCTCGGCGGCTACTGGTATGTGGACAATGCGAACTGGATCAACCGCATCCCGGCCGAACGCATCAAGGTCTTGCGCGCGAAAAACGGCGGGATTCTGGATGCGACCGAAGTCGTGTCGCACTATTTCACCACCCTGCCGGGCCGACGCTACACGCCGACACCCGACCGGGTGAAACTGCTGGGCCCGCTGCCGAAGCGGATTTCGGCGAGCCCGGAGATGCAGCCACTGAAGGGCGTGGAACGCCCGGAATATTAGGACAGCGGGCGTGGAGCGGCCTGAATATTAGGATCGCGGGCGAGAAGCGCCTGGAATATTGAAACAGCGGCGTGGAACGCCCGAACTACTGAGCCGAAGTGTGACTGAAGCCGAATTGAACCCAATCCCAACGGCTACGCCTGACGTGGCCAAGCTGGAGCAAAACCGAACATGAGTGCAGCCTATTCCCGCTGGGTGGTACAGAACCGCTGGCTGGTGTTGATCGTCATGCTGGTGCTGGCCGTCGCCGCCGCCGCCGGGATCAAACGCCTGTCGATGACCACCGACTACCGCGTGTTTTTCAGCGCCGACAACCCGCAGCTCGCGGCCTTCGAAAAGCTCCAGAACACCTATACCAAGAACGACAACGTGCTGGTGGTGATGGCGCCGAAAAACGGCGATGTCTTCACCGGCAGCACGCTCGACGCGGTGCGCGAATACACCACGATGGCGTGGCAGACGCCGCATTCGATCCGCGTCGATTCGGTCTCGAACTTCCAGCACACACGCGGGGTGGACGACGACCTCATCGTCAAGGATCTCGTCCCCGATGGCGAGCTCGACCCGGCGCAGCGCGCTGAAATCCGCCGCGTCGCCGTCGCCGAACCCTTGCTGCTGCATCGCCTGATTTCCACTGCCGGTGACGTGACAGCGGTCAACCTCACCATCCACGCACCGGAAAAAGACCCGCGCAAAGAGATCCCCGAAGTCGTCGCCCACGTGCGCGCCGATGTCGAAAAACTGCGCGCCAAATACCCCGACATCGCCTTCCATCTCACCGGCACGGTGATGATGAACAACGCCTTCCCCGAAGCGCAGAAAACCGATATGCGCACGCTCGTGCCGATCATGTTCTGCGTGGTGCTGGTGCTGATGTATCTGCTGTTGCGGCACGCCGCCGGGGTGTTTACCACGCTGCTGGTGATCGCGCTCGCCATCGCGTCGGGGCTCGGACTGTGGGGCTGGATTTCGGGTCGGCTCACCCCGCCGACCGCGAGTGTGCCGACGATCATCCTCACGCTCGCGGTGGCCGACTGCATCCATATCCTCGGCAGTTATCTGCACAAATTGAGACAGGACGGCGTCTCGCGGGCGGAGGCGATGACCGAAGCGCTGCGGGTCAACCTGCAACCGGTGTTCCTCACCAGCTTCACCACGGCGGTCGGCTTTTTGAGCATGAACTTCAGCGACTCGCCGCCGTTCCGCGACCTCGGCAACATGGTCGCGCTGGGGGTGATGCTGGCGTTCGTCTTTGCCGTCACCGTGCTGCCTGCGCTGGTCGTGATCCTGCCGGGGCGCGTGCGCAAGCAGGCGGCGTTCGGCGAAGCCGCGATTTCGCGACTGGGCGGCTGGGTCACGCACAACGCCAACAAGATTCTCGTCGGCAGTGCGGTCGTCGCGGTCGTGCTGGTTGCAGGCATTCCGCGCAACGAACTGAACGACGCCTTCGTCGAATATTTCGGCAAAGCCACGCAATTCCGCCAGGACACCGACTTCGCCACTGAGCGCCTGACCGGCATCTACACGGTGGACTACAGCCTCTCGGCGGGACGCCCCGAAGGCGTCGCCGACCCGGCCTACCTCAAAACGCTCGACGCCTTCGCCGAGTGGTTTCGCAGCCAGCCCGAAGTCGTGCACGTGAATAGCTTCGCCGACATCATGAAGCGACTCAACATGAACCTGCACGGCGACGACCGCAGCTATTACCGCATCCCGGAAAACCGCGAACTCGCCGCGCAATATCTCTTGCTCTACGAAATGTCGCTGCCGTTCGGGCTCGATCTCAACAATCAACTCAACATCGAGAAATCTTCGGTGCGCTTCACCGTCACCGCGAAAAACATCACCACCAACGAGCTACGCGCCCTCGAAGCGCGCGGTCGCGACTGGCTCACGAAAAACGCGCCGCCCGCGATGCTGAGCGAAGGTGCGTCGCCCGCGATCATGTTCGCCCACATCGGCGAGCGCACCATGAAGTCGATGTGGAGCGGCAACGCGCTCGGCATGGTCGCGATCACGATCACGCTGATGCTCGCGTTCCGCTCCTTCGGCTACGGGCTGGTGAGCATGATCCCCAACGTGCTGCCGGTGCTGCTCGCCTTCGGCGTCTGGGGCTACAGCGTCGGCCAGGTCGGGCTGTCGCTGTCCATCGTCTTCGGCATGACACTCGGCATCGTGGTGGACGACACCATCCACTTCATGTCCAAGTACCTGCGCGCGCGCCGCGAGCAGGGCTTGTCGCCAGAGGCCGCGATCCGCTACGTCTTTGATTCGGTTGGCACCGCGCTGTGGGTCACGTCGGTGGTGCTGATTGCGGGCTTTGCCGTGCTCGCCGCGTCGGACTTCAAAATGAACTCGGGCATGGGAACGCTGTCTGCCCTGACCATCGCGCTGGCGCTCGCCGCAGACTTCCTGCTGCTGCCCGCCCTCGTGCTCAAACTCAAGGAGAAACTGCATGTTTAGACAACTCGCCACCACCCTCGCCGCCGCTGCGCTGACCGCGTCGTTCGCCGTCCACGCTGGACCCATGGAGGACAAAGGTCTGGCAATCGCCAAAGAAGCCAACGCGCGCGACACCGGCTGGAAAGACACCGCCGCCGAGCTGACCATGCTCCTGAAAAACAAGCAGGGCGAATCGAGCAGCCGCGAGCTGCGCGCGAAATCGCTCGAAGTGCTGAGTGACGGCGACAAGAGCCTGATGATCTTCAACACCCCGGCCGACGTGAAAGGTACGGCGCTGCTGTCGTTCGCACACAAGACGGCGGACGACGAGCAGTGGCTGTATCTGCCTGCGTTGAAGCGGGTGAAACGCATCGCCTCGGACAACAAGTCCGGCCCCTTCATGGGCAGCGAATTCGCGTACGAAGACATCACCCCGCAGGAAGTCGAGAAATACACCTACAAGTTCGTCAAGGACGACAAACTCGACGGCGTGGACGTGTTCGTCTTCGAGCGTTATCCCGTTGACAAGAACTCGGGCTACACCCGCCAGATCGTCAGCATGGACAAGCAGCACTACCGCATCCACAAGATCGACTACTACGACCGCAAGAGTGCGCTCCTGAAAACGCTGACCTTCAAGGGCTACAAGCAATACGGCAAATTCTGGCGCGCCGCCGACATGGCCATGGTCAACCACCAGACCGGCAAGAGCACGCAACTGGTGTGGAAGGATTACAAATTTGGCAGTGGCCTGACCGAGCGCGAGTTCGACCAGAATGCCTTGGCACGGGCGCGTTGAGTCCGGGTCGGGCAGCCGCCGTGTGTGTGCTGGAGCCGGAATGAGGCCGTCCCTGCGCCATGCGTTTCTGGCAGGGCTGTTCGCGGCGTCTCCGGCCTGTGCGGACTGGTCGGGGCGCGTGGGTCTGGAGTATCTGTATTTCTGGAATGAACCGGAAGACAAGGCCCAGCACATGCAGTATGGCTCGGCGTTTATCGAGCCCAAATTCAACCGCGAGTGGGACGACGGCAAGCAGCAGTTCAATTTCACCGGCTTTGCCCGCCTGGATCCCCGGGACGATGAGCGTCAGCACGCCGACATACGCGAGCTTGAGTATCTGAAAGTGGGCGAAAGCCATGAGCTGCGGGTGGGCATACGCAAGGTGTTCTGGGGGGTGACCGAAGCGCAGCATCTGGTTGATATCGTCAACCAGTCGGACATCGTCGAAAACCCGGATGGTGATACCAAGCTCGGCCAGCCCATGCTCAACGTCGCCTTCATCCATGATGTGGGCACGCTTGATCTGTTCGTCATGCCGTATTTTCGCGAACGCACCTTCCCCGGCAAGGAAGGCCGGCCGCGTTTCCGTTTCGTGGTGGACGAGGGGCTTGCGAGTTATGAAGCCGGTAGCGAGGAACGCCACCTCGATTTCGCCGCGCGCTGGAGCATGAGTACGTCCGGGCTGGACCTGGGGCTGTCGTACTTCTACGGCACCAGTCGCCTGCCGCGCCTGATTCCCACACCCATCGCGCCCGGACAGATCGTGCTCGCGCCACGCTATGACCTGATCCACCAGTTCGGGCTGGATGCGACCTATGTCGATGATGCGTGGCTGTGGAAACTGGAAGTGATCAACCGTGAGCACATCGAGACCTGGCATCTCGCGCTCAGTGCCGGGTTTGAGTACACGTTTTCGGGCGTACGCGACAGTGCGGTCGATGTGGGACTGCTCGCTGAATATCTGTACGACGACCGGGGTGAAGACGCCAGCACGATCGACCTGATTCCACCGATACAGGCGGTGGCGCCACCTTCCGCGTTTCAGAATGACCTGTTTGTGGGGATGCGGATCGGCTTTAACGACGTGCAAAGCTCACAGATACTGGCCGGGCTGGCCTATGACCTGGATGGGCGCGGCCTGACCTACAGCGTCAAGGCGGAACGACGGCTGGGCGAAACCTGGAAACTCAATCTGGAATGGCGCGGCTATGCCGGTGCGCCGCCGGATGATGTGCTGCATGCGCTGCGGAATGAGGATTCCGCGCGGGTGACGCTGGCCTGGTATTTCTAGTCAGCGGTACCCGGTGTCAGTGCGTCGTCGGCTTCAGCAGGTTGACGACTTGCGGTTTGACCACGCTTTTGGTCGATGAACATGAGCCGTCCTCCTGCACACCCAGCTGGCGCTCGGCGTCGGTCAGGAGATTGATGACATCCACGTAAAACCGGTCGTTGGCCATCAGGCGCGCGGTGCGCCCGCCTTCATTGGTCGCCAGCACGTCAGCGCCATGATTGATGAGCCATTCCACCACGGTGGCATCCCCGCCGCCGGCCGCCAGCATCAGCGGCGTAATGCCGAAGAAAATACGGGCGTCGAGATCGGCCCCAGCTTTGTGCAGGACTTCGACGACTTCGACATAACCACACTCGGTTTCGCCGTTGTAGGCGGCCTTGGCCAGCGCAGTCCAGCCTTGCGGCGACTGGGTTTTCACGTCGGCGCCTGCAGCCAGCAGCGCCTGCACCGTCGCCAGATGGCCGCTGTGGGCGGCCATCATCAGCGCGGTTTCACCGGCCTCGTCGGTGGCGGACGGACTGGCACCGGCGTCGAGCAGGCTTTTCACGCGCGCGGCATCGCCGGCACGTGCGGCATCAAACAGTTCCTGGGACATGGAGCGCTCCTGGGTGGTCAGCAATGGGCGAGAGCGTACAATTGTTGACCAATTTAATCAACTATTAGCCCCATGCCCAATCGTCTCGCCACTGAACCCAGCCCCTACCTGCTACAGCACGCCGATAACCCGGTGGACTGGTATCCCTGGGGCGAGGCGGCGTTCGACAAGGCGCGCCGCGAAGACAAGCCCATTCTGCTGTCGATCGGCTATTCGGCCTGTCACTGGTGTCATGTGATGGCGCACGAATGTTTCGACGATGCCGAAGTGGCTGCCGTGATGAACCGGCACTTCGTCAATATCAAGGTAGACCGGGAAGAGCGCCCCGACCTGGATCAGATTTATCAGGCTGCCCACCAGCTGCTGGTACAGCGGAGTGGTGGCTGGCCGCTGACGGTGTTTCTTGCACCCGATCAGGTGCCGTTTTTTGCCGGCACCTATTTCCCGAAAAAGCCCCGCTATCAGCTGCCCGGGTTGACGGATCTCATGGAAAACATTGCCCACGCCTGGCATACCCGGCGCGGCGAAGTACTGGCGCAAAGCCAGGCGGTACGCGATGCGCTGGCGCGCCAGCCATCCGGCAGCGCCCAGCCGCAAGCGCTCACCGACGCGCCCTTCACCGAGGCGTTGCGCGATCTCGACGCCGCGTTTGATCCGGTCTGGGGCGGATTCTCGCGGCCGCCCAAATTTCCGCGTCCGGGCGAATTGTTTTTTCTGCTGCGGCAGGCACACCGGGGCCATGCGCGGGCACGCGAGCTGGCGCTTTTCAGCCTGACCAAAATGGCCTCGGGCGGGGTGCGCGACCAGCTGGGCGGGGGATTCTGCCGCTATTCGGTGGATGCGCAATGGGCGATCCCGCATTTCGAAAAAATGCTCTACGACAACGGGCCCTTGCTGCATCTCTATGCCGACGCCTGGGCGCTGACTGGCGATGCGCTATACCACGCCACGGCGGAAGACCTGGTCGGCTGGCTGCTGCGCGAAATGTGCGCGCCGGAAGGTGGGTTCTATTCCGCGCTCGACGCCGATAGCGAAGGCCATGAAGGCCGGTTCTACGTGTGGACGGCAGAAGAAGTACAAGCCGTTCTGACTGCGGAGGAATACGCCGTCGCTGCGCGGGTTTACGGTTTTGACCAGCCGCCGAATTTTGAAAACACGTACTGGAATCCGATCCTGGCACAGGCGGTTGACGCTGACGCAGTGGCCATTCTGGCCAGTGCACGGCAAAAACTCTTTGCCGCGCGCGAAAGCCGGGTACGCCCGGCGCGTGACGACAAACTGCTCACCAGCTGGAACGCACTGATGATCACCGGGCTGGCCCATGCCGGACGCATTATGAATCGCCCCGACTGGGTTCAGGCCGCGCAGGCCGCGCTGGATTTTCTGCGTGCCAGGCTGTGGCAAAACGGCCGTCTGCGCGCCAGTTACAAAAACGGCGAGGCCCGGCTGAATGCCTATCTCGACGACTATGCTTTCCTGCTGGATGCGCTGCTGGAAAGCCTGCAGGCCAATTACCGCGAAGCCGATCGGGTGTGGGCGGGCGAACTGGCCGATGCGCTGCTGACGCATTTTGAAGATGCCGAAGCAGGGGGGTTTTACTTCACCAGCCACGACCACGAAGCGCTCATCACCCGGCAAAAACCCGGGTACGACCAGGCTACGCCGTCCGGCAATGGCGTGGCGGCTTACGCCCTGCAACGCCTGGGACATCTGTTGGGTGAAACTCGCTATCTCGACGCTGCGGTCCGTGCGCTCGCGTACTTTCACGCCACGCTGAGTCAGCAGCCGACCGCCTGTCCCACCCTGTTGGCAGTGCTGGATGAAGCGCGCGAGCCGCCGCGCATCATTCTGCTGCGTGGACCGGCCAGCGCATTGCAACCGGCGGCAGCGGCGCTGACGCGCACACTTGGCCCGCGTGACCTGTTGCTGGCGCTACCGAATGGCTTGCATTTGCCCGCCGCATTGAACAAACCGGAAAGCGAGCAGGTCACAGCCTGGGTGTGCAGTGGCAATCATTGCCAGCCGCCGCTCACGGAGCTGACGCTGTTACAGGCAGGCACTTGAAAGATTTGTATGGGCGCATAACAAAGTTTTACGACGTTGCAGGCATTTAGCCCCCTTCCTGTCTTGCACCCGCCGGGTTTTTCCTTAAATATGACAGCCGCGATGCGCATGACTATACCCACCCGATATCCACGGAGACGAACCCCATGAAAACCCTGATTCTGACCGCAGCATCCGCTGCCTTGATTGTTGCCTCGGGCCTGGCATCCGCCGACCAGGCACTGGCGATGAAAAACGCCTGCATGTCCTGCCATAACGTCGATACCCGTAAAGTCGGTCCCGGATTCAAGGAAATCGCCAAGAAATACGCAGGTGATGCCAGCGCACCGGCCAAGCTGGCTGCCAAGATCAAGACCGGTGGCAAGGGCGTATGGGGCCAAATTCCGATGCCGCCGAACCCGCAAGTGAGCGCTGCGGACACCGCCAAGCTGGTTACCTGGGTGTTGAGCCTGAAGTAAGCGCGCTGATCCCGCGTAAAGCACGAGGCCGACGGAGACGTCGGCCTCGTGCTTTGTGGGGGAAGGGACATCCTGCACGGTCGTGCTGTGGTATAAATTCCGCGTTCGAGTTTGATTGCGGAAAGAATCGAGATGGCAAGCTACACATGGAGCGTAACGGCGCTGGCCGTGGCAGTACTGGTATCCGGCTGCGGTGACAAGGCCGCCGACCCCGCCGCCGATGGCAGCGTTACTGTACGCATCGGCCAGGTTTCTCCGCTGACCGGCCCGCAGGCGCACCTGGGCAAGGACAACGAAAACGGCGCGCGGCTCGCGCTCGAAGAAATCAACGCGGCGGGCCTCACGCTCGGCGGCAAGAAGGTCACGCTCGAACTCGTCAGCGAAGACGACGGCGCCGACCCCAAGACTGCGACCACGGTCGCGCAGAAGCTCGTCGACGAAGGCGTCGCGGGCGTGATCGGGCATCTGAATTCCGGCGCGACCATCCCGGCCGCGAAGATTTATTCCGACAACGGCATCCCGCAGATTTCGCCGTCGGCGACCGCCGTCGCCTACACCGCCGCCGGCTACAAGACCGCGTACCGCGTGATGACGAACGACGCGCAGCAGGGCTCGGTCGTTGGCAATTTTGCCGTGACCCAGCTCGGCGCGAAGAAGGTCGCCATCGTCGACGACCGCACGGCTTACGGACAGGGGCTCGCTGACGAAGTCGAAAAAGCCGTCAAGGCGGCGGGCGGCGAAGTCGTCGCGCGCGAATACACGTCCGACCGCGCGACCGACTTCATGGCCATCCTCACCTCGATCAAGTCCAAGTCACCCGACCTGGTATTTTTCGGCGGCATGGACCCTCAGGCCGCGCCGATGGTGAAGCAGATGAAGCAGCTCGGCGTGAAGGCGCAGTTTCTGGGCGGAGACGGTGCGCAGACGCCGAAATTCGTCGAGCTGGCGGGCGCGGACGCCGAGGGTGCGATTGCGTCCAACCCAGGCCTGCCGCTCGCATCCATGCCCGGCGGCGCGGATTTCAAAACCAAGTTCGAAGCCAAATACGGCCAGATCCAGAACTACGCGCCCTACGCCTACGACGCGATGCGCGTGCTGGTCGAAGCGATGCGCCGCGCCGATTCGTCTGACCCGGCCAAGTACATGGCAGAGATTGGCAAGACCGACATGCCCGGCGTGACCGGCCAGTTGCGTTTCGATGCCAAGGGCGATATCGCCGGCGGCGCGGTGACGCTGTATCAGGTCAAGGACGGCAAGTGGACGACGCTGGAGACTGTACAGAGCGGCGCGGCGAAATAAGGCCGCCGCAGACGGCAATTTGCTCATCGCGCAAGCCTTTACCCGCGTAGCACCGGCGTGCTACATTCGCTCCAACATCGCTGCCAGGAGTCCGCCATGTCCACGACCACACTGCGTCTGAACGAAGACCTCAAATCGCGCATCGCCGAAGCGGCGAAGCGCAGCGGCACGACTGCCCACCATTTCATGCTCGAAGCCATCGTCGAAAAAACCACCGCCGCCGAGCGTCGCAGCGAATTCGAAGCGCTGGCCGACGCGCGCTACGCCGAAATCCTCGCCACCGGCGAGGCCGTGCCGTGGGCGGACATGCGCGCCTATCTCGAAGCGCGCATCGCCGGCGAGAAGCCCGCCCACCCACGCCCACGCAAATTCCGCTGAACCACGAGCGCGTGGCGCATCTGCAAGTCTCGGTCGAGGTGGCGAAGGATCTCGACCGGATCCATGACCACCTCGCCCAACACCAGGTCGCCGACGCGACCGAACGCCTCCAGCAAATCCTGCAAGCCTTGAACGTGCTCGAACTCAACCCGCTGATCGGCCGCCCCTTCGCTGACGACACCGACGACCGCCGTGAACTCGTCATCGGGCGACGCGGGCGCGGCTATCTCGCGCTCTACCGATACGTCGCCGCGCTCGACACGGTTTTCGTCCTCGCCCTGCGCGCGCAATCCGAAGTCGGTTACACCGAACGCTGATGGACATCTTCCTGCAACAACTCGTCAACGGCCTCGTGCTCGGCAGCGTCTACGCGCTGGTCGCCTTGGGCTACACCATGGTCTACGGCATCCTCGGCCTCATCAACTTCGCCCACGGCGAGGTGACGATGGTCGGCGCGATGGTCGGGCTCGCGGTGATCGGCGCGCTCGCCAACACCATGCTGCCGGGCGGCGTGGTGCTCGCGGCGGGCTTGTTGCTGGCGATACCGGTGTGCATGGGACTCGGGATGCTGATCGAGCGCGTCGCATATCGGCCTTTGCGCAATGCGCCACGTTTGGCGCCGCTCATCACCGCCATCGGCGTGTCGATCATCTTGCAAAACGTCGCGATGCTGATCTGGGGCAAGCAATACATCGCCTTCCCGGCGGGCATCCTGCCTGAGGGTCGCCACAACGTCTTCGGCGCGACCATCAGCGACGTGCAGATCGCCATCCTCGTCGTCTCGGGCGTCGTGCTGTTCGGCTTGAATCTGCTGGTGCAGAAATCGCGGCTGGGTCGCGCGATGCGCGCGACCTCGCAATCGCGTGAAGTCGCGAGCCTGATGGGCGTGGACGTCAATCGCGTCATCGCCGCGACCTTCGTCATCGGCTCGGGGCTCGCGGCCATCGCAGGCGTGATGGTCAGCGCGTATTACGGCCTCGCGCACTATTACATGGGCTTCATGCTGGGACTCAAAGCCTTCTCGGCGGCGGTGCTCGGCGGCATCGGCAATCTCGGCGGCGCGATGCTCGGCGGATTGCTGCTAGGGCTGATCGAATCCTTTGGCGCGGGCTACATCGGCGACCTCACCGGCGGTTTTCTTGGCAGCCACTATCAGGACGTGTTCGCGTTTTTCGTGCTGATCACGGTGCTGGTGTTCCGGCCTTCGGGGCTGTTGGGCGCGCGGGTGACTGAGCGTGCGTAAGTTCGATTCATTGAAGAACGGCATGGGTAAGTTCGAAATCCTGAACGGGAAATCAGCCAAATCCCACTGGCTGGTCTTCGGCCTCTTCGCTATTGGTCTTGCGCTACTGCCTTTCCTCATCGACGCCTCGCTCGGCCGCTCGTGGGTGCGGCTATTGGACCTCGCGCTGCTCTACGTCGTCCTCGCGCTCGGCCTCAACATCGTCGTCGGCTACGCCGGGCTGCTCGACCTCGGCTACGTCGCGTTCTACGCCTTGGGTGCCTACGTCTACGCGTGGCTCGCGAGCCCGCATTTCGGCCTCCACCTGCCGTTCTGGATGGTGTTGCCGTTGGGCGCGATGCTCGCCGGGCTATTCGGCATCCTGCTCGGCGCGCCGACGCTGCGATTGCGCGGCGATTATCTGGCCATCGTCACGCTCGGTTTCGGCGAGATCATCCGCATCTTCATGAACAACCTGAACGCGCCGGTCAACATCACCAACGGCCCGCAAGGGATCAACCTCATCGATCCGATCAGCGTCGGCGGCTTCAGTCTGTCGCAAGCACACACCGTTTTTGGCATCACCTTCACCGGCGTCCATCTCACGTATTACGCCTTCCTCGCCGCCACGCTCGCGGTGATTTTCGTCTCGATGCGGCTGGAGAATTCGCGCATCGGCCGCGCCTGGGTCGCGATCCGCGAAGACGAAATCGCCGCCGCCGCGACCGGCATCAACACCCGCAATCTCAAATTGCTCGCCTTCGCCATGGGCGCGACCTTCGGCGGGCTCGCGGGCGGGCTGTTCGCCAGTTTTCAGGGCTTCATCAGCCCCGAATCGTTCAACCTCATGGAGTCGATCATGATCCTGTGCATGATCGTGCTCGGCGGCATGGGCAACATCGCCGGGGTCATCTTTGGCGCGGTCATCTTGACGCTCTTACCCGAAGCCTTGCGTTATACCGGCGACTGGCAGCGCGCCATCCTCGGCGAAGTCGTGATCGAACCGGCGGACTTGCGCATGCTGCTGTTCGGAATTGCGCTCGTCGCCGTCATGCTCTATCGCCCGGCAGGCTTGCTGCCGTCGTCGCGGCGGCGGCGCGAGCTTGGCGAGCCGAAATTAAAAGCGGCGCTGGCAGACGAACCGACGCCCGCGCCATGAGCTTGCTCACCGTAACTGGCGTCAACAAGGCGTTCGGCGGACTGAAAGCGCTGTCCGACGTATCACTGTCCGTCAACGCGGGCGAAATCTACGGCCTCATCGGTCCCAACGGCGCAGGCAAAACCACGCTTTTCAACGCGCTCACCGGGCTGTACAGCATCGACAGCGGCGAGGTCATGCTCGCGGGTGCGCGGCTGACCGGCCAGCCGCCGCACGCGATCCTGAAACGCGGCCTCGCCCGCACCTTTCAGAACATCCGCCTGTTCGCCGAAATGACCGCGCTCGAAAACGTCCTGGTCGGGCGTCACGCGCGCACGAAAAGCGGCGTCATCGGCGCGATCTTCCAGCCGCCGCACACCCGCCGCGAAGAAGCCGATTCGCTGATGCGCGCGCGCGCCCTGCTCGCCCGCGTCGGCCTCGCGCCTCACGCCGGCCGCGTCGCCAAGCATCTTTCCTACGGCGACCAGCGCCGCCTCGAAATCGCCCGCGCGCTCGCCACCGAACCCAAAATCCTCGCGCTCGACGAGCCCGCCGCAGGGATGAACCCCGGCGAGCGCGCCGCGCTGGCGGCCTTGTTGCGCAGCCTGCGCGACGACGACGGCCTGACCCTGCTCTTGATCGAACACGACGTGAAACTGGTGATGGGCCTGTGCGACCGACTCGCCGTGCTCGACTACGGCGTGAAGATTTTCGAAGGCACGCCCGAGGTGGCGCTCAAAGACGCCAAGGTCATCGCGGCGTATCTGGGGGATGAAGCGGCATGAGCACGCCACTCCTTGACATCCGCAATCTCACCGTCAGCTATGGCGGCATCCAAGCCGTGCGCGGCATCGGCCTCACTGTCGGCGCGGGCGAAATGGTCTGCCTCATCGGTGCGAACGGCGCGGGCAAGACCAGCACGCTCAAAGCCATCGCCGGCTTGCTGCCACCCGCCAGTGGCGAAATCACGTTCGACGGCGCGCCGTTCAAACACGAGCCTGCACACCGCATCGCCCGCCGTGGCCTCGCGCTCGTGCCCGAAGGCCGGGGCGTGTTTCCGCGCATGTCGGTCGCCGAGAATCTTGCGATGGGCGCGTATTGCCGGGATGACAAACCCGACATCGCTCGCGATCGCGACGAGGTTTACGCGCTCTTACCACGCCTCGCCGAGCGCCGCGCGCAGTTGGCCGGGCTGCTCTCGGGCGGCGAGCAGCAAATGCTCGCGCTTGGCCGCGCGATGCTCGCCAGACCACGCCTGCTGCTGCTCGATGAGCCCAGCATGGGGCTCGCGCCCTTGATGGTGCGCGCGGTGTTCGACATCATCCATACCATCGCCGCGCGCGGCGTTGCAGTCTTGCTGGTGGAGCAGAATGCGCACCTCGCGCTCAAAACCTGCGCGCGCGGCTACGTCCTCGAATCCGGCGCGATCACGGTGTCCGGCACGGCGTCTGAACTCGCCGCCAACCCGGCCGTGCGCGCCGCCTATCTCGGCGAATGACCGCCTGACGGAAAACGATACAGCCTGCGTTCGGTTAGCACCGCGTCGAGCGGCATGTCCCACGGATCGTGCGGGAGCGCATCGACCCGCTGGCATTCATAGGCGATGCCCACCAGACGTGGTTTGCGCCAGTGGCGGCGATGATGCATGAAGGCCAGCGTCGCGTCGTAGTATCCGCCGCCCATGCCGAGCCGGTGTCCCGCCAGGTCAAAGCCCACCAGCGGCAGCAGCAGCAGGTCGAGCTGACGCGCGCGCAGGGGCTGGGCGTCCTGTGGTTCGGCAATGCCGTAGCGGTTGTTTTCCATCCGCGTCGTGCGGCCTATCCGGCCAAAACGCATCACCCGGCCGCGCGGCGGCAGCATGGGCAGGTAGTAGGTGCGCCGCATGCCCAGCAGCTGATTGAGCAGCAGGTGTGTGTCGAATTCGCCGCCATGAGGCAGATACAGGCCGATGCGCCGGGCGCGTAGCAGCAGGCCGTGGCGCAGGGCCAGTCGCAACGCCGAGCGCGCAGCCTGACGGCGCGTCGCAGGCGTATGCGCATTGCGCGCCGCCTTGAGTTGACGCCGCAGCGTGGACTTGTTCATGGAAGAAGGGCTCCCCGCCTGTGCCGTGACGCGCCGCAGACTCTTGAACCGGAGTTCAAGACGGCCGCAGTCAAAGGCACTTTGGGCACATGAGACGTGTCACGCGCACACCCGCACCGGAATAGCCCGCAGCCTTGCACGTATGCATTGGTTCAGAGAAATTGCAGCGAACCTCGAACACCGCAGGGAGCCTGTTCAGTGTATTCCATTTGGGTTGAAAACATCACCCCGGAGAAACTCAAAACAACGTGTCCTGATCATTCAGCGCCGCGTCGAGCAGGGTGTTGCAGTGCGCGACCCGGGTGCGGGTTTCCTCGATCAACCCGCCGCCGCCCTTGGTCAGCAGGTCATGGGCGAGGTTAAGGCCAGCCATGATCGCGATGCGCTCGGCACCGATGACCTTGGCGGTATCGCGGATGCCGCGCATTTTTTCATCCAGGTAATCGGCGGCGGCGACCAGCGCGGATTCTTCCTCGCGTGTGCACGCCACTTTGTAGGCGCGTCCCAGGATGTGAATTTCAATCGAGCGGGCGGCGGCCATCAGGCGTCCTCCGGGAGCGTGTCGAGCAGGGCCTGCAAACGGGTCTTGGCGGCGTCGAGCCGGGTCGTCAGCTGTTTGCTGTCCTGCTGGCTGGCCAGCAGCTGCTGGCGCAGCGCAATATTTTCGCGGCGCAGGGTGTGACACAGCTCGGCTACCTGGCGGATTTTGGCTTCGAGCGTATCGAGTTCGGCGTGCATGGCTGCGACTATAGGGGGCGGCGCGCGGACGGTCAATCTGTGCCTCTGCATCGGGTACAATGCGCGGCTTCAGGTGCCAACGCGGTGTTCCGCCGCCGAGGATAAACGGGAAACAGGTGCGCGGCGTTTGTGCCGCCATGCCTGTGCTGCCCCCGCAACGGTAAGCGCTAAACGGTGCATCACACACGCCACTGGACTGGCACGACGGGTTTTCCGCAGCTGGAAAATCAGAGGGTCCGGGAAGGCGATGCACTTCAGGCGCGAGCCCGGATACCGGCCTGAACCCTGCGTTGGCGACACGTCGCGCAGCGGATCGTGCAACGCGCCTGCGGGGAACCAGGCGCCCAACCGGAAAACCTCATGCGTCCATTACCCCTCGTCCTTGCGCTGGCCGCAGGCTGTGCTGTGCCCGTGTTTGCGGAAACCCTGCCGACCTATGTCGGCGATACCATCGTCGTCACCCCCACCGGCACCCCGCAGCCGCTCGCCGCGCCCTTGCAGCACACCAGTGTTATCACCCGTGCGGACATCGACACCTCGGGCGCGCTCGACATGGCGAGCCTGCTGCGCCAAGCGTCCGGCGTAGAAATCGCGCAGACCGGCGGGCTCGGCGCGCAGGCGGCGATCCGCATCCGGGGCTCGGAATCCGACCACGTGCTGGTGCTGATCGACGGCGTGCGTGTCAATTCCGCGAGCACCGGGGCCACCGCCATCGACCAGATCCTGCTCGACGATGTCGAACGCATCGAGATCGTGCGCGGCAACGTGTCGAGCGTGTACGGCTCCGAAGCCATCGGCGGCGTGGTGCAGATTTTCACCCGGCGCGGTGAAGGCGCGATCCGGCCCACGATCACCCTGGGGCTGGGCGCGGACGATACGCGCAAGCTCGCGGCGAGTCTGGGTGGCGCGCACGGCGATACGCGATTCCACCTCGGCGTGGCGCGCACGCAGACGGACGGGTTTTCCAGCGCGCGCGCCGAATTCGTGCCTGCGCTCTTCGCCTTTGCGCCCGAAGATACCGACGACGACGCCTATGAGAACACCGCATTCAATTTGTCCCTGTCACATCGGCTTGCGGCTGGGCACGAATTCGGCCTTACGGCCTGGCGCAGTGAAGGGGATGTCGAGTTCGACGGCACGTCCGTCAATCACAGCGAACAGACGCTGACCGCGCTGTCGGTGTTCAGCGATAACCGCTGGCTGCCTGGCTGGCACAGCCGCGTGCAGATGTCGCAGGGCGAGGACGATCTGGTGTCTGATCTTGATGGTGTAATGAGTGACCGCTTCCGCACGCGCAACCGCCAGCTCGCCTGGCACAACACCGTGGACGCGGGCGCGGGTCAGGTGCGTCTCGGCGTCGAGGGGCTGTGGCAGCGCTTCGATACCAATCAGGCCTATGCCGACGATGCACGCCGCGTCCGTAGTGCGTTCGCTGGCTACACCGCTGCACTGGGTGCGCACGACGTGCAGTTGAATCTGCGTCGCGACGACTATAGCGACGTCGGCGGTGCGACCACGGGCCTCGTCGGCTACGGTTACCGGCTGACGCCGGCGTGGCGTGTCTCGGCTACGTATTCCACCGCGTTTCGTGCGCCCACCTTCAACGAGCTGTACGGCCCCTTCGGCAGCAATCCGGCACTCGATCCGGAGCGCGCCCGCAGCGCCGAGCTCGGTCTGACCTATAGCGGAGCGTACGGCCTTGCGCGTGCCACCGCCTTTGCTACGCGCACCCGCGATCTCATCAACTTCGTCGCCCCCACGTTCACGGCGACCAATGTGGATCGGGCGGAAAATCGCGGCATCGAACTGTCGTGGCAGGGGCAGGTGGCGGGCCTCGACGCGCGCGCGGCGTACACCGCGCAGGACCCCGAAGACCGCGCGACCGGCCTCGGCCTCTTGCGTCGTGCCGACCGCTTCGGCAGCGTCTCGCTGGGCGGCGCGCTGGGTGAGACGCTCGACTGGCGAGCCGAGGTGCTGGCCTCGGGCGCGCGACCCGACGTGCATGCCACCACCTTCGCGCGCACCACGGTGCCGGGCTACGCCGTCGTCAACCTGAATCTCGGCTGGCAGCTGGCGCGCGACTGGAAACTGTCGGGCAAATTGCTCAACCTGTTTGACCGCGACTATTCGCTCGTCCATGGCTACAACACGCAGGGTCGTGCACTGTTTGTCGAGCTGGGGTATGCGCCGAAATGACGCGCGCTGCGCCGCATCGTATGCGCTCGTCCGTGAAAATGTTCAAATGAGTCCGTTATGACTGAAGACGCAACCGAACGCCAGGCGCGCCACTCCGCCCGTATGGCGAAGAAGAAAGCCGTGGTCGATGCCGCCATCGCGGCGGCGACCGACGCGCGCGGCCTGCTGCTGGTTGTCACCGGCAACGGCAAGGGCAAGAGCACGGCGGCCTTCGGCATGGTCGCGCGGGCGCTGGGCCACAGGTTGAAGGTGGGCGTGGTGCAGTTCATCAAGAGCCGTACCGACACCGGCGAGGAAGCGTTCCTCGGCCCGCACACGGAATGGCACGTCACCGGCGACGGCTTTACCTGGGATACGCAGAACCGCGAACAGGACATCGCCACGGCACAGCGTGGCTGGGCGATTGCGGCGCGCATGCTGGCCGACCCGGCGTATCAGCTGGTGGTGCTGGACGAACTGACTTATCTGCTGAGCTACGGCTATCTCGATGCGGACACCGTGCTAGATGCGCTGGTGCAGCGGCCCGCGATGCAGCATGTGGTGGTCACCGGGCGTGCCGCCAGCGACGCATTGATCGCGCTCGCCGACACGGTGTCGGTGATTGCTGACGAGAAACACGCCTTCCGCGCTGGGGTACAGGCCCAGCCGGGCATCGACCTGTGAGCGCAGTCATCATCCTGTAACACCCGCGTCATACAACGCAGACTTCGAATGGATGGAGTCTTGCGTGCGTATCCTGATGGTGTCCGACGTGTATTTTCCGCGCGTCAATGGCGTGTCCACATCGATCCAGACCCTGCGTCAGGCGCTGGCCGCCGCCGGGCATACGAGTGTGCTGGTGGCGCCGGACTATCCGGGCGCGGCAGCGGAACCCGATATCGTGCGCGTGCCGGGCTGGGCGATTCCGCGCGACCCTGAAGACCGGCTGATGCATCCGCGCGCACTGGCGGCCGCGTTGGAGGCGCAGAACCCGGCCGACTTCGACCTGATTCATATTCACACGCCTTTCCTCGCCCACCGTGGCGGCGTGCGCTGGGCACGCAGGCATCATCTCCCTAGCGTCGAGACCTATCACACGCTGTTCGAGGAATACCTCCACCACTACCTGCCGTTTCTGCCCAAAAAATGGCTGGCCGCGCTGGCGCGGCGGATTTCGCGCAAGGAATGCGAAGGCGTGACGGCGGTCATTGCGCCGTCATCGGCGATGAAACAGGCGCTTCAGCGCTATGGCGTTACGCGTCCGGTGCACATCATTCCCACCGGGCTGCGCCTGGCCGATTTTGCCCACTGCGACGGCGCGGCGTTTCGCGCCCGCTACAGCATTGCGCCGGATCGTCCGGTCATCAGCTATGTGGGGCGTGTGGCGTTCGAAAAAAATCTGGATTTTCTGCTGCACGTCACCGACACCTTGCGCCACGACTTTCCCGACCTGCTGTTCGTAATCGCGGGCGAAGGCCCGGCACGCGCCTCACTGGAGCGCGCCGTGGCGCAGCGGGGCTTGACGGACAATGTGCGTTTCGTCGGCTACCTCGATCGCAAAACCGGGTTGCCCGGCTGTTATTGCGCCGCCGATGTGTTTGTCTTCGCGTCCAAAACCGAAACCCAGGGCCTGGTCCTGCTCGAAGCCATGGCGCTGGGCGTGCCGGTCGTCGGCCTGGCCGAAATGGGGACGAAAGATGTCCTGCAGGAAGGCGCGGGCTGCCGCATCGCGCCGGACGACGTGGCCGGGTTTGCCGGGGTACTGCGGCCGCTGCTGGCCGACCGGGCCGCAGCCCGCGCATTGGGCGCGGCGGGGCGGGACTATGCCGCCGGCTGGAGCGAAACCCGCATGCAGGACGATATCCTGCGGCTGTATCAGGCGCTGGTCGCGTCTGCGTAAGAGGTTGAATGCTGGCGAGTCGTGGCAGACCAACGTGCCGCCGCCAGAAAAACAAAAAGCCCCGGGGTGAAGCACCGGGGCCAGATTGAAGCAGCCAGCCGATCAGGCGTGGCGGCGACGTGCGACCATCGTACCCACCAGACCGAGACCCGCCAGCATCATGGCGTAGGTTTCGGCTTCGGGGACGGGCGTCGTGGAGTGTGCCGTAAAGGTGTGGGCTACGTTGACAGAAAGCAACCCGGTCTTGGTGAAGCGTGCGACATAATGACCATCAAGCAAATTGGCAAATGACGCGTAGGTCGTCAAAACCCCAATCACAGGTAGAGACATCTGGTTGCCCGTGGTGGTGGTGGCGAAGCCTGTGGATGTGGCGTTGAAGATTTCCACGGACAGGTTTCCCGCTGACAGCAGTGTGCTGAGGTCGAGGGTGGATGTGGCATCGCCCACGGTGTTCGGTGCCCCGAACATATTCAGCGTAAAAGCGATTTCGTCAGTAGATCCCAACAGTATGCTGACAAATTCACTGTCGCTCGGGTTAGACGGCGTAAGTACGAAGTCAATAGCAGCGTGTGCCGCCGGGGCACACAGCGCTGCGCCCAATACGGCCGTTGCCAGGCAGGATTTTAGACATTTGTGTATCACGACTGATCTCCTCAAGAAATTGTTGTCGTTGACAGTAAAGTCCGCGCACCAGATTTGTTATGAATCCAGCCTCTGGAGGCTGATGTGTGTACGGACGCCAAAGTACATAACCTGATGTGACTGATTGCGGATTATTTTCCCGCTTGGTCGGCCACGACGACCCCCTCGAATCCAGGTATTTTATGGGAAGCAATAAATAGGCTCATTTTTTCTATGGGCTGGCAACCTATTGATATTGGATAAATTAATGCTGTAGTGGGTGATTGCTCGTGTGTCAAAAAGGGATAATGGTGTAAAAAATACCGACAAAAGTTGAATTGAAAATGCCGTATATACCGCTCTGCTCTGGCATAGGTCGCGTAGCATGTGAGGTTTGATGCCTGCTGTGTGGCAGACCAAAATAACGCCCCCAGAGATACAAAAAGCCCCGGGCCGAAGCACCGGGGCCAGATTGAAGCAGCCAGCCGATCAGGCGTGGCGGCGACGTGCGACCATCGTACCCACCAGACCGAGACCCGCCAGCATCATGGCATAGGTTTCGGCTTCGGGGACGGGGGCGGCTGTTGCGGTGAACGTTGTGAACAGACTCACAGCCAATAGTCCGCGGGTGACACGTGCAACATAAAAACCGTCATCCAGGGTGGCAAAGCTGGCAAAAGTGCCGAGATTCAGCAGTGGAAAATTGGCCGAGAAACCGGTGCTCGTGGTTGCGACCCCAGCTG
>JAJXUA010000123.1 GCA_021783275.1 Pseudomonadota bacterium | reverse complement strand
CCGGCCTGCTGAAAATTACCGTCAGCGGCCTGCCGGTCAACATTCCGTGGGACTACGCGATCGGTGCGCTGGTGGCGTCGGTGTTGATTGGCCTGGCGGCAGGTGTGGTGCCGGCCTTGCGCGCGGCGCGGTTGAATCCGGTGGAGGCGTTGCGGGCGGAGTGATTCACCGAATGGCTGATTTCACTCGCCTATTCAAAGTCAGGTCGCTTCTTCATCGAAGTAGTCGCTATCAATCTTTGGCACTTTGACTGTGCGTGAAGAAACACCCACCTCGTAATCCATCATCAATTCGGCCAAGCGAGAACCATCTACAAGCACAATGCGCTCCACCGATCTAGCAAATTCGATGGCTTGAGCCGTGTAGCCTGATGTAGTGATGAATACCCCCTTGTTTGCGCGCTGACCCGCCAGTGCACCATAGAAAGCCTGAACTTCCGGCCTTCCAACGGTTTGCTGCCAGCGCTTGGCTTGAACGTAAACTTTCTCCAGCCCAAGCTTATCAAGTGAAATAACCCCATCGATTCCACCATCGCCAGAGCCTCCAACGCGCTGAATATCGGCGCGACTGGCGCCGTATCCCATGCGATGCAGAAGGTCGAGCACAATGGTCTCGAAAAACGACGGGGATACCGTTGCCAAAGTTTCAAGCAATTCGACACTGACCGATCGGCGAAGCTCTGCAACGGCTTCACCAAGTCGGTCGTCCGGACTTGCAATAGCCGAAACCGGCGAAAGCGCTTGTTGCATTACGCCTGGTGAAACCAGAGCCCCTTCGATAGCAGGCGGCCTCAGACGAACATCCATAAATCCGATGGCAAGTTGCTCGACGTCCTTCGACGACAGTGATGCGGGATGTGAATTGGCAAACGCCAGGCCTTGTTCAGTCAGTTTCCAGTAACCACGACGAGGACTGCTGGACAGGCCTGCCCTCTTGAGTCGGTCATGCGCCCAGCCTGCACGGTTTTTATAGATCGGTTGTGTGCCACTTGGCAGAAGTTCTTGTCGATCGACCTCGGATATTGCAAGTGCCTGCGCTGCTGCTTCGTAGGCGTCTCTTGCGAGGGCACCGCCTGGGCTCTGAGCCAAGTAACGAAGAATGGGCTCGATGAACTTGTCATATGTTGGAACAGCCATTCATGCCTCGCGAGAATAAAGGTTAGAGACGCAATCGCTATTACGCCCTATGTATAAATTTAATTTCACGCCGCCTTCAAGTCACGCAAGGCTTCCGGATGTGCGATCGCCACGCGCAGTAGCGTTTGAGCCGCGCCGGTGGGTTTGCGGCGTCCCTGTTCCCAGTCTTGCAGGGTACGAGGGGAGACGCCCATCAGGGCCGCGAGTTCTGATTGCGACATGCCGAGCCGGCTGCGCGCTTCGGCGATGGGAGATAACACTACTTGAGTCGTCCGCGCCGCCTTGCCCGCTTTCATCTGCCGAACAGATTTGAGCAAGTCCTGCTGAAATTTTTCCATTTCCTTATCCATGATCGATGGCCTCTCGCAACTGGTTCAAAAAAGATGCCGGCAGATTGTCGAACTTGGCTTTGACGTAAACCATCAACAACCAGATCTCTCCACTTTCAAGCTGGTTGTAATAGATCACCCGTGCACCGCCGCGTTTGCCCATGCCTGCACGGCTCCACCGCACTTTTCGGCATCCGCCGGAACCCGGAATCACATCACCCGCCTCCGGGTTGGAGGCCAGCCAGTTGATGAAGCTTATGCGCTCGGCATCCGTCCAGATTTCAGATGCTGCCCGGATAAACACTTCGGTTTCAACAACGGTAAGCATAAGGGGAATATACGGCAATGCCGTATGCGCTGTAAATGACTTTTTAATGTCTATTCAGGCATCAATATGCAGCTTGCACTTTGCAGGACACCTTACGCGGCACCCGCCGGAACAGTAGTCCCCGCCTTCGGCATGGCCGCAAAAAACCGCGCCACCACCTCCAGCTTGCGCGTCCGCGTCATCGCCGGCAGCGCATTCAGCAACAACTTGCCGTAGGGTTTGTCCGCCAGCCGGGTATCGCAAATCATCAGCACGCCGCGGTCGGTCTCGGTGCGAATCAAACGCCCCGCCCCTTGCTTGAGACTGATCGCGGCGTGCGGCAACTGGTAATCCATGAAGGGCTTGCCGCCGTTCTTTTCAGCCTGGGCGATGCGCGCGGCAACGACAGGGTCGTCCGGCGGCTGGAACGGCAGCTTGTCGATGATGACGACGGACAGCACCTCGCCCGGCATGTCGACGCCTTCCCAGAAACTCTGGCTGCCCAGCAGCACGGCGTTGCCGGCTTGCTGAAAGCGCGCGAGGAGTTCGTGCGTCGGCGCGTCGCCCTTCACCATCAGCGGGTAGTCCCAGCCGCGCTGCTTGAAGGCTTCGACCAGCAGGCCGCGCGCTTTTTCCAGCGCGCGCAGGCTGGTGAACAGGATGAACGCGCGCCCCTTGCTGATTTCCAGCACCGGCAGGGCGGCCACGACGACGGCATCGGTGAACTCGGGGGTGTTGGGCGCGGGAAGGTTCTGCGGCACATAGAGCACGCCCTGACGCGGATAGTCGAAGGGGCTGTCGACGCACAGGGTTTCGGCGTCTTCGATGCCGAGCCGGGTTTTCAGGTGGGTGAAATCGCCGCCGACGGCGAGCGTGGCGGACGTCAGGATCCATGCCTGCGCGCGCTCGCTGAGCTTGGCGCCGAACATTGCGCCGACCGACAAGGGCGTCGCGTGCAGCAGCAGCGAACTGAGCGTGGTTTCGAGCCAGCGCACGCGCGGATTGGCGGGGTCGTCGTCGCGCTGCCAGCTGGCCAGCGTGGCCTGGATGCCCTGCGCGCGCTCGAAGCAGTTTTTCAGATCGGCATCGCGCTCGGCCTGGGTTTCCAGCAGTTTCGCTGTCTCATCGAGCGCTGCCGACAGGGCTTTCAGCGCGTCGGGCCATTTGTCGTAACGCGTCAGTTCCGCCACCGTCGCCTTGACCGGGTTTTGCGGAAACGCCAGCCGCAGGTCGCGCGCCGCCTTGCCGAGGTCTTCGGCGGCGCGGCGCAGCGCCGGAAAGTCGCCCGCCTTCACCGCCGCCAGGCGCTTGGTATCGCCCGCCAGATCGAGCAGCTGCGCGACCGACAGCGTTTCGCCGAAGAACTGCGCGGCGGTTTCGGCGAGTTGATGCGCTTCGTCGAGAACCACGGTGTTGCAGGCGGGCAGGAGTTCGGCCACGCCTTCGTCCTTCAGCCACAGGTCGGCGAAGAACAGGTGATGGTTGACCACCACCACCTCGGCCTCGAGCGCGGCCTTGCGCGCGGCCATCACGAAGCAGTCCTTGAAATGGTCGCATTCGCTGCCGAGACAGGTGTCGCGGCTGGAAATGGCGTAGAACCAGGCGGTGGCGTCCTCGGGGATGCCTTCGGCTTCGGCGCGGTCGCCGCTGCTGCTGGTTTCGGCAAAACGGGCGATTTTTTGCAGCCACGCCGCGTCGTCGCGGTTGGCGAAGCGGCCGTCGCTCAAATTGCGTTGCAGGTGATGGTGGCAAACGTAGTTGGCGCGGCCTTTCAGCAACGCCACCTTGACTGGCGATTTCAATGCGCGCCGCGCGGCGGGCAGGTCGCGGTGAAACAACTGGTCCTGCAGGGCTTTGGTGCCGGTGGAAATCACCACTTTGCCGCCCGACAGCAAGGCGGGTATCAGATAGGCCAGCGTTTTTCCGGTGCCGGTGCCGGCTTCGGCCAGCAATACGCCATGCGTCTCGATGGCCTGCTCCACTGCCTCGGCCATGGCCAGCTGCTGCGGGCGCGAACGCCAGCCGGAAAGTACCGTGGCGCACGCGCCATCCGGAGAAAAAATACGTTTGAGATCAGACATTCAGGCCAGACTTTGTTGCGCTAAATTTCGAGCTGGAGTGTACCATCCACCCAGAATCCACAACTCCATCATGGTTATGGCTTTAGCTATAGCTTTCCGGGGTATTTGCCGTAAAGCGATTTATATCCCTCGACACCTTGTCCCTTACATGCGCTTAAAGCTGTTTTGCCTGCTGATCCTGTTATTCCCGGCCACGGCTCTGGCTAATCTGGTCGAGCTGAAAGTGCGTCCCGGCATCCAGGCCAGCGCAGACTATCGGGCCGGCGCCCGTGGCAAACCTGCGGTACTGCTCTTGCACGGTTTTTTGCAAACGCGCGAATTCCGCACCGTGGCAACGCTTGCCAACAGCCTGCACGATGCCGGCTATACCGTTTTGGCGCCGACGCTCAGCCTCAACATCCCCAACCGCATGCAAAGCCTGTCGTGCGAGGCGATCCATCGCCACAGCATGAATGAGGACATCAACGAGATTGCCCACTGGGTCAACTGGCTGAAATCGCACGGTCATCAGCACATCGTCCTGTTTGGCCACAGTTTCGGCAGTTTGCAACTGCTGGCCTATCTGGAGGGCAAACCCGATGCGGCAGTGAAGGCCTATATCGGGACGTCCCTGATCGAAACCCGGATTGCGACCCCGTCACGTCCCGCCCTGATCGCCGAGCTGAAAGACCTGGTGCAACGCAAGCAAACCCGCCTGGTTACCCAGAGCGTGTCGCTCTGCCCCCAGTACGCTGCGCCCCCTGCAGACCTGCTGTCGTATGCCGTGTGGGATCAGCCACGCACGCTTGCGGCCGTAAAAAACACGCCGGTGCGGATACAGCTCATCATGGGCGATGCCGACAAAATTCTGGGGCACGGCTGGCTCCAGGCGCTGCAACATATCCAGACGCCGATGATCATCGTGCCGGGCGCCAATCATTTCATGGATGCCGAACATGAGTTCGACCTGTTCGAACACACGCTCGGCTTCCTGCAAACGCTTCCCGCCACGCCATGATGAAATCGCCTGGTTCCATCCCGATCAAGCAGGCTGCGCTGGCCTTCATCGTCGGCGTGCTGGTACTGGTTAGCCTGATCGGCGGCTTTGCCCTGCACGAGATGCGGAACGTTTCGAACAATCTCATGCAGTCCAATCTGAAAGCTGCACGCGCCGAACTCGCTGCCGCGATCGAACGGCTGTCGGGGCATATCAAGAACCAGGCCGCCACGCTGGGGCGCTGGGATGAAACCCGCCAACAATTGGTGATCCCCGAGTACTACAACTACTGGCGCGATCAGCGGGTGTACGAAAGCGGCATGCTGAGCCGGTTCGCC
>JAJXUA010000037.1 GCA_021783275.1 Pseudomonadota bacterium | reverse complement strand
CGTTGCGGGTTTCAGACTGGCGGTTGCCGTTGGCGTCGTATACCCAGGCCAGGCTGCCAAAGCTGCCGGAGGCGGAGTCGATGGCGCTGACGAGGCGGCCGGTGGGGTCGTAGCTGTAGCTGAGTTGGGTATTGTTGATGTCGGCGATCTGTTTGACGTTACCGACTTCGTCGTGGCTGTGGAGTTTGTAGCGCGGGCCGTCGAAGTGGTAGCTGGGGCGATAGTCCCGGTCGCGGCTCTGGTAGAACCACAGTCCGTTGCCATAGTTGAAGCTGGCCGGGCCGGCAAACGGGTAGCTGTAGTTGACGTTGCCGACAAGCAGGGTTTGCGGATCGGTACCGGTCTTGCGGGTGTGGACGGCGTTGACGCGGCCCTGGGTGTCGTAGCTGTAGGTGACACTGCGGCCGCCGTGGTAGAGCGTCTGCGCCAGGCGGCCAGTGGCGTCGTAGAGTTCGGCGGTGGTGGTGTAACCGGCATTGGCGTTGTTCTGGAGGCGGTATTGCGCACGGCCCAGTGCGTCGTAGGTGTGATAGGTGTCGAAGCTGCCGTTCTTGAGCGTCATGCACAGCTTGCCTTTGCGGCAGTAGTCATAGTCGTAGCTGTGAACGACGCTGCCGCTGGCACTGCTCGCCTTGCGGGTCAGCCGGTTCAGCGCATCCCAGGTGTAAGTTACCGTCACCCCGCGCGCATCGGTCTCGGTCAGCACATTGCCGGCGTCGTCGTAGCTGCGCAGCGTGGTGCCGGTATCCGCACTCTGGGTCTGCGTCGTGTCGTCCAGCGCGTTGACGGTGAGGGTAGTGGCCTGGTTGGCCGGGTCGGTGAGCTTGACGGTCTGGTCGAGCGCGTTGGGGGCGATCTGGACGATGCCGCCGTCAGCGTTCAGCGTTTGGGTCAGGCGGTCGAGGCGGTCGTAGGTGTGGCGGGTGATGTCGGTCACATCCGTGCGCGCGCCGTCGATCAGCTTCCTGTTGCCCTGGGCATCGTATTCGTAGGTCACGGTCTGGTTATACGCGCCGATGTCTTTCCACAGCCGGCCCAGCGCGTCGAATTCGCGGCGGTGGGTGTAGTAGACATAGCTGCCGTCGGCGCCGGTGATCTCTTCCGCAATGCGGTTGCCGGCAGGGTCGAGGGTGTAGGTGAGGCGGCTGTCGTCCTGGGCGACGATGGCAACGAGGCGATGCGCAGCGTCGTATTCAAACCGGGTATAGCTGCCGTCGGGGCGGGTGAGCCGGATGATCTGGCCGACGCCGTCGTAATCGAAGCGGCTGATTTCACCACCGACATCGCGGGTTTCGAGCCAGCCGCGCGGGGTGTAGGTCAGCGTGGTGACGAGGCCGTTGGGGTCGGTCATCTTCGTCACCCGGCCGTGGGCGTCGTACTCATCGTAGCGGGTCACGTGGCCGAGCGCATTGGTCAGCTGCGCCATCTGCGCGCGGCAGCCCAGCGGCGCGGGGCCGGGGCAGGTCGCGTCGGGGGGGTAATAGTCGGTGGTGGTGAGGTCGGCCACGTCGGTGCGCGGGCCGTCGTCCACGCGCCGCACCAGCACGCCGGGGACGCTGGCGTGGTAGGTGTAGGTGGTGGTCCAGCTGCGGGTTTTACCGCTGGCGGTGTCCTTGATGCGGGTGCTGATCACGTTGCCGTGTGTGTCGTAGTCGGTGCGGGTTTCGCGCCCGGCTTCGGTGAGCTTCACCGGCAGGCGGAAGCTGGGATGCCACTCGGTGAGGATTTTGCGCTCGGCGCTGTTGGCCAGCGGGGTGTAGGTGGCGAGGCTGGCGGGGCAGGCCGTGCCCGCGGCCAGACCCTCGACCCGCGCGGTTTCCAGGTTGCGCGCCATGTCCCAGGCATAGCAGGTTTTGTGGCCGTTGAAATCGGCGCGCGACGCGACGTTGCCGTTGGCGTCGTACGTGGTGGAGGACGACGCCGGGCCGCAGCCCGAGCCGCCGGGCTGGGACTGGCCGGCGGATTTGACGACACCGAGGATGGTGGTGAAGCTATGGGTGCGCTGCGTGCCGAGCGGGTCGGTCACGGTGGTGCTGCCGTCGGCGTTGTAGGCCAGCGTGTGCAAATCTGCATCCCCGGCATGGCCCGTGGCAATCGCCTTGCCGTCGGCCTGGTACTGATACGTGGCGTAGCGGTCACCATTCTCGTCGGTAATGCCGGTGAGCGCGTGCGGTAGATTCGCCCCGGCGGTGTGCTCGGGTTCGTTGTAGTGGTAGGTCTTGCTGCGGCCGTCGGGGTAGGTGACGGAGACGAGGTCTCCGTAGGGGGCACCTCCAGAGTAGGTAAATGAATAAAGCCCGCCTGATGGGTCGAGCATTCTTACAATACGCGCAGCTCCATCGTAAATAAAATTGATTTGGCGGCCCGCATGGTCGGTAACGCCTATAAGAAGACCTGCAAACGGGGCAATACTAGTGGGCGTTGCCACAGGGCACCTAGGCCCAATGACAGCGCAACTGTAGGCGAACGTCTTAGCCAAGCCATCGCGACTTTGGGTTGCCGTTAATTTACCTGCCGTGTCGTAAATCTCCACTTCACCGCTGGATGCCCTATAAGTCCAACCGATATGGCTGCCAGCCTCGTTTGTTATCTGCGCCAAAGCCTCCGTTAGGTCTGCGTCACCTACCCATGGCGCGTTCGTGCCTATTTGAGTGAATTGATATTGTTTACCATCTTCACGGTTTAACGTCACTAGACTCCTCCGCTCGGCACCACTGAGGTTATTGGATTCATAGGTCAATCCAAGGTCATAACTGGTATGCCATCCAATGCTGTAGCTTTTTGCAGCAGTAGCGCTCGCGTTATACGTTCGCCTGAACGCAAGAGCATGCTTACCTGAAGCTTGGTAATCCGATTCGACTTGATATTTGTTTCCAACCGCTGGATTGATCGGGTTGCTGATCGAGTCGCAGTTGCTCCCAGCATTCTTTCCGGTCACGGGATAATCGGAGGGAATGGAACAATCCAATACTGAATGAACAATAGTCTGGGGCGGCTTGTTTTCCGCCCCCGATGGCGACTGCGCCCAACCGCCTACGCATCCTAGCCCACCACCGGCTGCGGGCCTAACACCGTAGAAACTATGAAAACCACAGTAATAATGGTCTGGGTATCTCCTGACACATCCATCTTCAATAGCGAGGTGCTCTGCACCCCATGAACTACATTGGGTCGAGAAATCCTGAATGTCGCTATATGAACATTGGGTTTCGGCTGCATGCGCGTGTGGGACAAGAAACAACAGGCAACCTAAAAACTTCGGGGTCAAGTCTTTCAATATCACACGTTCAAGCAAGCCGAGACTTCGTGCGACACGTCGCAAAAACAGGCCAAGGTAAAGTTGGACTCCCTCAACAAAAAAAGCAAATCGGGTCAGACACCGTTTAGCCAACAACGATGGAGACCAGACGACGGTTCTCGCAAATATGGAAAACCCCGCGAAGCGAGACACCCGGTTGGGTAACAGACAGGCTGACAGCCTGCGGACAAAAAGCCAGTTCATGCATCTCCTCCCAGGGTGGCATGTTGATTCACTTCTTCTTCCGCAGTAGGCGCACGTACATTGCGCGCGCCTTGATGTGGCTGGGACTCTATGCGTGCGCTGACGGGTTTGTCAATCGCAAGCGATTTTCCCGGTCATGGCCGCGTAGCGTCCCACGCATCCTTCGTGGCGCGGATGCAGCCATAGACTTCGGCCGGCGCGGGGTCGGCGCAATGCAGGGCCTGGCGCGCAAAGGCGATCATGTCGGGGTGGTGAAACCGCAGAAAAGGGTTGGTGGCTTTTTCCAGGGCGAGGGTGGAGGGCAGGGTGGGCTCGCCGCGTGCGCGGGTGGCGCGGTCGGCTGCCGCGCGCTCAAGCAGGGCGGGGTTGTCGCCGTCGATGGTGAGGGCGAAGTCGATATTGGCCAGCGTGTATTCATGCGCGCAGCAGACTCGGGTAGCATCGGGCAGCGCCAGCAGGGTGTCGAGGCTGGCGGCCATGATGTCTGGTGTGCCTTCGAACAGTTTGCCACCGCCGCAGCCGAAGACGGTGTCGCCGCAAAACAGGCAGCCGTGGCCGACATAGCTGAGGTGATCCAGCGTGTGGCCGGGGGTGGCGATGACGTCGAAGCGCAATGGCGGATGGGCGAGTTCGACGACATCGCCATGATGCAGCGTATGGGTGGTGGCGGGGATACGCGGGTTGACGGGAGCGTAAATAGCACACGCGTAGCGTTGACGCAGTGCGAGGTTGCCGCCAGTATGGTCGCGATGGTGGTGGGTGATCAGGATGGCTTCCAGGCTGAGCTGATGCGCGTCGAGATACGCAATCAGCGGCGCGGGGTCACCGGGATCGATGGCGACAGCGTGCTGTTCGTCGTGCCATAGCCAGATATAGTTGTCGTCGAACGCGGGCAGGGGAATCAGATTCAACATGGGGTCGGTTTATCAGCGAAGTGCTGATCGAGTCCTTGCAGTACAGGGAATGAGCTTATGGTATCCAGACTGAATACGGAATGGTTTGCTACACCGCTGGGACAGCATCTGCTGTTTCGCGAGCAGCGCTATTTCGACAACGCGGTGTCGGATGTGTTCGGCTTCAACGCGGTGCAGGTGGGCTTGCCGCATATTGATTTTTTGCGCAACAGCCGGATTCCGCTGCGCGTGAGTTGCGCGGTGCAGGATGCCCAGGTGCGCGCAGACGCCATGTTCCTGCCGTTTGAAGGCCAGTCGCTGGATTTGCTGTTGCTGCCGCATGTGCTGGAGTACAGCGCGAATCCGCACCAGGTGCTGCGTGAAGCAGAACGGGTGCTGCGCCCCGAAGGGCGGCTGATCCTGGCGGGCTTCAATCCGCGCAGCCTGTGGGGGCTGGCGCACACCCTGCAAGGCAGCGAACGCGGTTATCCGTGGAATGGCAATTTTCTCAATATCTCGCGGGTGAAGGACTGGATGGTGCTGCTGGGGATGGAGGTGGCGGCGGGTAGCATGTGCTGCTACCGCCCGCCGATCAATCGCGAAAGCTGGCTGCGCCGGCTGCGCTTCATGGAACCGGCAGGCGACCGCTGGTGGGCGATGGGCGGCGGGGTGTATTTTTTGCAGGCGATCAAGCGTGTGCATGGCATGAACGTCATCCAGCCGCAGTGGAAAACACCGGTGGCGCAGCGCCTGCTGTCGCCAGCCGCCAAAGTGGTCAATCTCAAACACTACCGGACGCGTCGTGACCGCTGACACCATCCATATCTACAGCGACGGCGCGTGCAAGGGCAATCCCGGCCTGGGTGGCTGGGGCGCACTGCTGGTGGCGGGCGATCACCGCAAGGAAATCTTCGGCGGCGAGCCCGCCACCACCAATAACCGCATGGAAATGCTGGCGGTGATCCGTGCGCTCGAAACGCTGAAACGCCCCTCGACCGTGGCAGTGCATACCGATTCGCAGTATGTGCAAAAAGGCATCAGCGAATGGCTGCCCGGCTGGAAGCGCCGCAACTGGCGCACCAGCGCCGGTCAACCAGTGAAAAACCAGGACCTGTGGCAGCAGCTCGATACGCTGGCGCAGCAGCACCGCATCGAATGGCACTGGGTGCGCGGCCACAATGGTCACCCCGAAAACGAACGCGCCGACGCACTGGCCAATCTGGGCGTGAACGCAGCCCAGCCCTGCTGACCATGCGCCAGATTATTCTCGATACCGAAACCACCGGCCTTGATCCCAATCAGGGGCATCGCATCATCGAGGTGGCCGCAGTGGAAATGGTCAATCGCCGATTGACCGGCAATACCCTGCACCGTTATGTCAATCCGGGGCGAGAGATCGATGAGCGTGCCATGCAGGTGCACGGCATCACGTCCGAATTCCTGCAGGACAAACCGGGGTTTGCCGACGTTGCCAGCGAGTTCACCGATTTCATCGAGGGAGCAGAACTGATCATTCACAACGCGCCGTTCGATGTGGGGTTTCTCAACATGGAGCTGCGCCTGCTCGACCGGCCGCTGCTCGATCACTGGTGTGCGGCGGTGACCGATACCCTGGCGATGGCCAAGGCGCTGCACCCCGGTCAGCGCAACAATCTGGATGCACTGTGCAAGCGTTATGGCGTGGACAATACCGCGCGCACCCTGCACGGCGCGCTGGTGGACTGCGAACTGCTGGCGGCGGTGTATCTGGCACTCACGCGCGGCCAGGAAAGCCTGTCGATCGGACTCGATGCCCACGACAGCCGTGATCGCGCTGCGGCGGATCGGGCGCGTCCGCGTCCGGTGCTGCTGGCGGCCACCCCCGAAGAATGCCGCACCCATGCGGCCACGCTGGCCGATATCGACAAGGAAAGCCGGGGCACATGCCTGTGGAAGACGGTGTCAGACGGGAGTACGGTTTGACGCGGTGTGGTTGGCACGCAGTCCCCTGGATACGTCGCCTGGCCCTGTGCATTCTGACAGGGTTGTGGCTGGCCGGATCGCTGTCGGCGCAGGCTGCCCAGGTGGCGGTGGTGTTGAGTGATGATTCGGCGCCGTATCAGGAAGTCTTTCAGGTCATCCGGGCTCATCTTGACGACAGTGGTCATCTCGCTGCACCCAGCTATGCCGCCAACCCGGACAAACTCGACGCCGCTCGGCTGGTGGTGGCGGTGGGGGTGCGCGCCGCAGAGGTGGTGGGCGCAAGCGCCTCCCGCGCCCCGGTGCTGGCAGTGCTGGTCCCGCGCGTGTGGTTTCTGCGCACCGGGCGCGCCCTGCTGACGGAGGACGGACGCCGCAGCGTCTCGGCCATTTTTATTGATCAGCCGTTTGAACGTCAGGCGGCGCTGATCCGGCTGGCGTTTCCCGATGCACGGCGGGTCGGGGTGCTGGTCACCCGGGATCACGCCGCCACGCTTGACGAACTGGAACCCGCCTTGCGCAATGCGCAACTTGCTTTGGTGCCGGCCCGAGTGGATGCCGGCGAACGCCTGATTGCACCGCTGGAAAATGTGCTGCGGGAAGCCGACGTTTTGCTCGCGGTGCCCGATCCGCAGGTATTCAACCGCAATACCGCGCAAAGCCTGTTTCTGACGTCGTACCGCTACCGCGATCCGGTGGTGGGGTATTCGCGTTCGCTGACGCGCGCCGGTGCCTTGCTGTCGCTGCACTCCAGCCCGGCGCAAATCGGCCGCCAGGCCGCCGAATGGATCAGGCAGGCCTTGTCCGGGGGCGCGGTCCGCTTGCCGGCCGCAGCGTATCCCGCGTATTTCAGCGTGTCGATCAACGATCAGGTGGGGCGTTCGCTTGGCTTCACCCTGCCTCCGGCCAATACGCTCGAAGCCGGTTTGGGAGCAACCCGCTGATGGCGCGCTCACTGGGCATACGGGCACGGGTCGTCGGTCTGGCCGTGGTGCCGGTGGCCATCATTGGCGTGCTGCTGCTGTTTCAGCTCATCAGCGGCAAGCTGAATGATCTGGATCAGTCGCTGCGCGCGCGGGCCATTGCCATTGCCCGGCAACTGGCACCGGCGGCGGAATATGGCGTGGCCTCGGGCAATATCGATGTGCTGCAAACCCTGCTCGAAAAAACCGCAGTCGAGCCGGATATTCGGGGCGTGGCAGTGTTTTCCGACACGGGTCAGTGGCTGGTGCAGGTGGGGCTGGCCAACTGGACCGATTCGTCGCAGGACAAACTGCCGACCGACCGCATTCATGCCGTGGAATTCGAAGACCGGCTGATTTACTACGCGCCGATTTCGCGTACCGAAGTGGTGGTCGATGATTACCAGAACCTGTACAGCCCGGGCGATATCCCTCCCACCGAAACGCGCCTGCTGGGCTGGGTGGGGCTGGACGTATCGCGCAGTGCCACCATTCAGAGCCAGCGCATCGCCATCCTGCGCAGTCTGGGGATCCTGCTGGTCGGACTTGGCATCAGCTTCTATTTTGCCTGGCGTATCGGCCGCCAGATTACCCGGCCCATTCTCGCGCTGACGCATGCCGTCAGCCGCATCGGCGAAGGGCATCTGGATGAACGGGTGGCGCAGACCGGCGAATCCGAATTCGGCGTGTTGCAGCGCGGCGTCAACCACATGGCCGCCCATCTGCAGACGATGCAGGACCAGATGCAGGAAAAAATCGATCTGGCCACCGCCCGCCTGGTGTATCAGGCCAGCCACGATGCGCTGACCGGCCTGATCAACCGTCGCGAATTCGAGCAGCGGCTGGAGCGCACGCTGCAATCGGCGGTGCAGCAGGGGCGCGATCATGCGCTGTGCTACATGGATCTGGATCAGTTCAAAGTGATCAATGACACCTGCGGCCATGCGGCCGGCGATGAACTGCTGCGCCAGCTGGCGCTGCTGCTGAAATCACACCTGCGCGAACGCGACACCCTGGCGCGGCTGGGGGGCGATGAGTTTGCCCTGCTGCTGGAAAATTGCAGCCTCGACGATGCGCTCGAAGTGGCTGACCTGTTCCGCACTGAAGTACAGCGTTTCCGCTTCAAATGGGAAGACCGCATTTTTGCGATCGGCATGAGCGTGGGGCTGGTAGCGATACATCAGGACAGCAGCACCAGCGCGAGCCTGCTGTCTGCTGCCGACGCCGCGTGCTATGTGGCGAAAGACCGGGGGCGCAACCAGATCCACGTCTACGAAAGCCGCGACGGCGACCTGGTGCGCCATCGGGGCGAAATGCAATGGGTCAACCGCATCCAGCGTGCGCTGGAAGAACAGCGTCTGAGCCTGGCATGGCAGGAAATCCGCCGCACCGACGGGGTGGTCGAGGAAACGCATCACGTCGAGCTGCTGCTGCGCATGGTGGATGACGACGGCAGCGAAATTCTGCCGATGGCGTTTATCCCGGCGGCTGAACGCTATTTCATCATGCCTGCGCTCGATACCTGGGTGATCGAGGAAACCCTGCGCCTGTGCCAGCGCTATCTGGCTTCGGGCCTGGTCCGGCGCTGCCTGTTTGCGGTCAACCTGTCGGGCGCGTCACTCAAGGACCCGGCATTCCGCAACATGCTGTTGCTGCGCCTGCGTGAAAACCCCGTGTTCGGCCCGCACCTGTGCTTTGAAATCACCGAAACGGCGGCGATAGGCAACCTGTCGGTGGTCAACGAATTCATCGGCGCGATGCGCGGCTTTGGATGCAGCTTCGCGCTGGACGATTTTGGCAGCGGCCTGTCGTCGTTCATGTATCTGAAGAACCTGAAAGTGGATTTTCTCAAGATCGACGGCGCGTTCGTGCGCGACATCGCGAACAATCCCATCGACCGCTCCATGGTCGAGGCGATCCACCGCATCGGCCACCAGATGGGGTTGATGACCGTGGCGGAATATGTCGAATCGGATCAGACGCTGGCGCTGCTGCGCCAGATGGGTGTGGATCTGGTGCAGGGTAATATCATCCATCGCCCCGAGCCGCTGGATACCCTGTGTGGATTAAAGCACTGAAAGCACCGGGGCTGCCGCTCAGCCAGCCACGCCAAACCCGCCGTTGACCACCGCCTGAGCCAGCGCACTTGCATCAGTTTGTGCGGGATCGTAGGTGACTTTGGCCTGGCCGGGCGTGAGACTGACTTCGACCGACTGTACACCTGGTGCCGCAGCCAGAATTTTTTGCACGCTGTTGACGCACCCGCCACAAGTCATGCCGGTGACGTTGAGTGTAATGGTCTGCATGGTGAGCTTGTCCCGATGACTATCCGGGAGAGAGTTTACTTCTTGCGCGGACGTTTGCGCAGGCTTTCCTTGGTGTGATCAATCAGGCGGTCGGCCACCACTTCGGCATCGACGGCAAACTGGCCACTGTCCAGCGCCGCTTTCACCGCCTGCACCTTGCTGGTATTGCTGATGTCCACGGATGCCAGTTGCGATTCCAGCGCCCGGATGCGGGTGCTGGATTGGGTCAGGGTCACGGTATCGCTTTTACTGGCAGCCGGGGCGGCGGGTTTGCCGGCAGGTTGGGTCTTGCTGGCGGCCACTTTGGAGGTGGCGGGTGGGGTGACGCGCTTGTCGATTTTCACTGAGGGATCCTGTTAGCCGGTTTTCCTGGGGCAATGCTACTCAAAGCTTGGAAACGGCATTTAGCGAGAAAACTTTAGTGCATCCGTTCTGCAACAAGTTCAGTCCCCGATCAGATGCGAGGCCAGGCCGTCGGCCAGCTTGGGCTCGAACCAGGTCGATTTGGGGGGCATCACCGCGTTGGCGTCGGCCACGGCCATCAGATCGTCCATGCTGGTGGGATAGAAGGCGAAGGCCAGCGCCATTTCACCGCTGTTCACGCGCTTTTCCAGTTCGGCCAGACCGCGGATGCCGCCGACGAAGTCGATGCGCTTGTCGCGGCGCGGGTCGCTGATGCCGAGCACGGGAGCGATCAGATTGTTTTGCAGCAGGCTCACGTCAAGCCGTCCCACCGGGTCGGCCGGGATCAGTTCGGGTTTGATTACAATGCGATACCACTGGTTGGTGAGATACAGCCCGAAGACGCCGGGGCGCTCGGGCTTGACCGCGCCCGCGGCCGGCTCGACGCTGAAGGCACCGGCGATCTTTGCCAGGAAGGCGTCTGCTGTCAGGCCGTTGAGGTCGGCGATCACGCGGTTGTAATCCATGATCGCCATTTCGTGCGCGGGGAAAATCACCGACAGGAAGAAGTTGTACGGCTCGTTGCCGCTGTGCGCCGGATTGGCCGCCTTGCGGGCGGCGGCGATGCGCGAAGCCGACGCGGACCGATGGTGGCCGTCGGCGATGTAGAGCGCGGGCAGGGCGTTGAACGCGGCGGTGAGGCGCGCCTGGATCGCCGTGTCGCGGATGACCCATAGCGTATGCCGCACGCCGTCAAGCTCGGCGTCCGAATCCGGCGTACCGGCGGAGGCGGCGGCCAGGATTGCGTCCACTTCCGGTGCCGCCGGGTAGGCCAGCAGCACCGGCCCGGTCTGCGCGTCGAGCGCGTCGATCTGGCGCACGCGGTCGTCTTCCTTGTCGGGGCGGGTGAACTCGTGCTTGCGGATGCGGTTGGTGTCGTAGTCCGCCACCGAGGCGGCGGCGACGAGACCCGTCTGGCTGTGCGGGCCCATGACGATGCGGTAGGCGTAGTAGCTGGGTGCCGGATCGCGCACCAGCACGCCGGAATCGATCAGCTTGTGCAGGTTTTCGGCCCCCTTGGCATAGACCTCGGGCGCATACGGGTTGGTGTCGGCAGGCAAGTCGATTTCCGGCTTGGAAATATGCAGAAAGCTGAACGGGCGGCCCTGGACGCGTTCGCGTGCCTCGGCGGTGGAAAGCACGTCGTAGGGCGGGGCGACCACATCAGGGGCGCGGCCGGGAGCGGGGCGAAGGGCGGCGAAAGGCTGGATCAGGTTCATGGTGGTTTTAGCGTGCGGAGGAAAGGGGTTCGCCCAGGGCAGCGAGGAAGGCAGTGACCGCGCCCAGCCGCCGGGCCAGGTCGGGCAACGGGGTGGCGAGTTTCAGCCGGTCGGGGCCTGCCAGCTTGTAGCCTGCCTTGCCCTGGATCAGGGCGATGATTTTAACCGGATCGACGGGCGGGTTGGGCATGAACTGCACGGCCATGCCCTCGCTCGAGACGTCGAGCTTGACGATGCCCCAGGGGCGGGTGGACAGACGCAGGCGGTGCACGGCGAGCAGCGCGCGGGCCGGGTCGGGCAGCTCACCGTAGCGGTCCACCAGTTCCTCCTGCATTGCCGTCAGGTCGTCGGCGGCATGGCAACTCGCCAGCCGCTTGTACAGCACCAGCCGTTCGTGCACGTCGGGGCAGTAGTCGGCGGGCAAAAGGGCGGGCAGGTGCAGGTTGATCTCGGAGACCACGCCGAGCGGCTGGCTCATGTCGGGTTCCTGGCCGGCCTTGAGGCTGGCCACCGCGCTGGTGAGCATGTCGTTGTAGAGCGAAAACCCGACTTCGAGGATGTCACCGCTCTGCTTGTCGCCGAGCACTTCGCCCATGCCACGGATTTCCATGTCCTGCATCGCGAGATGGAAACCGGATCCCAGTTCTTCCATCAATTGAATGGCTTCCAGGCGTTTCTTCGCCTGCGGCGTGAGGTTTCTGTCTTCTTCCACCAGCAGGTAGGCAAAGGCCTGGTGGTGCGAACGGCCAACCCGGCCGCGCAACTGGTGCAGCTGCGCGAGGCCAAACTTGTCGGCGCGGTTGATGAGGATGGTGTTGGCGGTGGGGATGTCGATGCCGGTTTCGATGATGGTGGTGCACAAGAGGATGTCGTAGCGCTGCTGGTAGAAGTCGCGAATCACCTGTTCGAGTTCGCGCTCGCCCATCTGGCCGTGGCCGACGCGGATACGCGCTTCGGGCAGCAGGGTTTCCAGCCGCTCGCGCATGTTCTCGATGGTGCTGACTTCGTTGTGGAGGAAATACACCTGGCCGCCGCGTTTCAGTTCGCGCAGCACGGCTTCGCGGATCAGCCCGCCGGAGAAGGGCTGGACGAAGGTCTTGATCGACAGCCGCTTCTGCGGCGCGGTGGCAATGACCGAGAAGTCGCGAATGCCTTCGAGCGACATCGCCAGTGTGCGCGGGATCGGCGTGGCCGTTAAGGTGAGCACGTCGACTTCGGCGCGCAGGGCTTTGAGCTGTTCCTTCTGGCGCACGCCGAAGCGGTGCTCCTCGTCGAGGATCACCAGGCCCAGGCGGGCGAACTTCACGTCTTTTTGTATCAGCCGATGGGTGCCGATGACGATGTCGAGCTTGCCGTCCGCCAGCGCCTGTAGGGCTTCGGCCTGTTCCTTCGGCGTGCGGAAGCGTGACAGCTCGGCGAGTTTTACCGGCCATTGCGAGAAACGGTCGGAGAAATTGTTGAAATGCTGCTCGGCCAGGAGCGTGGTCGGCACCAGCACCGCCACCTGGTAGCCGCCCATCACCGCCATGAAGGCGGCACGCAGCGCGACCTCGGTCTTGCCGAAGCCGACGTCGCCGCACACCAGCCGGTCCATCGGCTTGCCGGACTGCATGTCGGCCATGACGGCGGCAATCGCGGCGGCCTGGTCAGGCGTTTCCTCGTAGCCGAAGCCTTCGGCGAAAGCCTCGTAGTCGTGAGGCGAGAACTGGAACGCGTGGCCTTCGCGCGCCGCGCGCAAGGCATACAGGTTCAGCAGTTCGGCGGCGGTGTCGCGCGCCGCCTGCATGGCGCGGCGGCGTGCCTTCTCCCACTGGTCGGTGCCGAGCTTGTGCAGCGGCACTTCGCCGTCGCCTGCGCCGGAGTAGCGCGAGATCAGGTGCAGGTTGGCGACCGGCACGTAGAGCTTGTCGCCTTTGGCGTATTCCAGGTGCAGGAACTCGGTGTCGCCGTCGCCGAGATCCATGTTGACCAGACCGAGGTACTGGCCGACGCCGTATTGCGCATGGACCACCGGGTCGCCCGGTTTCAGCTCCGACAGGTCGCGCAGCAGGTTGTCGATCTGCGTGGCGCGGGCCTCGCGCGCACGCCGCGTTTTCGGCGGAATGGCGTACAGCTCGGTTTCGGTGACGATGGCGAGTGCGCCGTCGGCGCTGACGAAGCCTTCGGCCAGCGGGCCGTGGGTGAGCACGATGCGCGCGCCACTGGCGAGACAGCTTGCCCAGTCGTCACACAGCGTCGCCGCCAGGCCGTGCCCGGCCAGATAGTCGTGCAGGGTTTCACGACGACCTGCGGACGGCGCGACGATCAGCACCTTGCCGGCAAAGCCGTCGATAAAACCCTGTAGCTTGGCGACAGGCTGCGCTTCCCGGCGATCGACTGAAACCGGCGGAACGGGGTGGGCGAGGCCGTCGCTGCCGGGCGCGATATCCAGCCGCGCATGGTTTCTGGCCAGGGTGAAAAACGCATCTGTCGGCAAAAACAGCTCGGCGGGGGATAACAGGGGCCGATCCCGGTCGCCGGAAAGATTGCGGTGACGGCTCTGTGCATCCGCCCAGAATGCCTGCCCGGCGGAATCCAGCGCGCCGTGGCTGACGAAGGTGGTGTTTGCAGGCAGATAGTCGAACAGCGTCGCCGTCGCGTCAAAAAACAGCGGCAGGTAATACTCGATGCCCGCAGGCGCGAGGCCGTTGCTCACGTCCTTGTAAAGCTTGCATTTCGACGGATCGCCTTCGAAGCGTTCGCGGAAATGCTGGCGGAAACGGGTGATGCCGGTTTCATCCAGCGGAAATTCGCGCGCAGGCAACAGCCGGACGGCATTGACCGGATAGACGCTGCGCTGGGTGTCCACGTCGAACGCGCGCAGGGTTTCGATCTCGTTGTCGAACAGATCGATGCGGTAGGGCAGGGCGCTGCCCATGGGAAACAGGTCGATCAGCCCGCCGCGCACCGTGAACTCGCCCGGTGCAAACACCTGATTCACATGGGTGTAGCCGCCCAGCGCCATTTGCGCGCGGAAGGCAGCTTCGTTGAGCGTGTCTTTCTGCTGGAGAAAAAAGGTGTGCGCGGCCAGGAATTCGGGCGGCGCCAGCCGGTAAAGCGCAGTCGAAAGCGCAACCACGGCGATATCGAATTCGCCACGCGCAATCTGGTACAGCGTCGCCAGCCGTTCCGAGACCAGATCGGGATGCGGCGAAAAGGAGTCGTAAGGCAGCGTCTCCCAGTCGGGAAAAGGGCAGACCCGCAACGCCGGGGCGAACCAGCGCAGCTCTTCGGTCAGCCGGTTGGCGTCCCACGCACTGGCGCACACCACCAGCAGCGGCGCGCCGGAGGCGGCGCGCTCGGCCAGATACAGTGCGTCAGCGGCACCGGTGAGACCGGATACCTGGCGGCTGGAAAGTGAGGCGGGTGGAAACAGCATTCAAAAAGCCGCGATTATCCCGAAAACGCAGTCAGGGCGCACCCGATACCTGCGGATCGCACGGGTATAATCGCGGCTTTCCGTTTTCTGCCCCCGAGTCATGAGCCTTAACCGTGTCAGTTCCGGCCGCAATCTGCCCGACGATTTCAATGTCGTGGTGGAAATCCCCGCCCATGGCGAGCCGATCAAATACGAAGTCGACAAGGAATCCGGCGCGATGTTTGTCGACCGTTTCATGTCGACCGCCATGCATTACCCGTGCAACTATGGCTACATTCCGCACACGCTGTCGGAAGACGGCGACCCGGTGGATGTGCTGGTGGTGACGCCGATTCCGCTGATGACCGGGGTGGTGGTGCGCTGCCGTCCGGTGGGCATGCTGAAAATGACCGACGAAGCCGGGGTCGATGCCAAACTGCTGGCGGTGCCGGTGGACAAACTGTGCGGGCTGTATAAACACGTTACCGTGCCGAATGACCTCAATCCCATGCTGCTGGCACAGATATCGCATTTTTTTGAACACTACAAAGATCTTGAGGCCGGCAAATGGGTCAAGGTCGAAGGCTGGGTGGGTATGGATGACGCGCGTGCGGAAATCCTGGCGGGGGTAGAGCGTTACCGCAACGCAGCAGACAAACCGGCGTTTTAATCATGAAAATCTGTATCGTTTCCGACTCCCACGACAACCGCCGCCTGCTGGGCGCTGCGGTCGAGCACGCCAAGGCCCATGGAGCCGAGGCGGTATTGCACTGCGGCGACGTGGTCGCGCCGACCACGCTGCGCGTGCTGCAGAAATACGAACTGCCGGTGCATGTGATCTATGGCAACAACACGGGCGATCTCTACAACATGTCGCGGCTGGCTGCCGAGCCCAACAGCGTGATCCGCTACCACGGCCAGGATGCCGCGATCACACTGGCCGACCGCAAGCTTTTCATGGTGCATTACCCGCATTACGCACACGCCCTAGCGTGCACGGGGGATTATGACCTGGTGTGCTGCGGCCACGATCACGTTTCCAGCGTCGTCCAGGTCACCCACGTCAAGGGCGGGCAGACCTGGCTGGTCAATCCGGGCACGGTCGGTGGCGTCGGTGCGCCACCGACCTACATCATGGCCGATCTCGCCACCCTGAGTTTCGATATCGTCACCATCGAAGCCGCCCCGGCTTCCGTCTTCACCTCCGTCACCACCCACGCCTGAATCCGGTGCAAAAAAAAACGGCGCGCCGAAGCGCGCCGTGCCGGCAATCGATCAGGGGGTGATCATGCGCGCCGGCGAAGACGGGCCATCCAGCCGACGAGTCCCAGGCCGGCCAACATCATGGCGTAGGTTTCAGGTTCGGGGACGGGGGCAAGTCCGGCAGCCACGGTCATGCCGGCCAGCAGCGGCGACGACACGCCGAAGTCGCCGATCAGCGAGGCCGCACCGGTCATGAGGTTGATGCTGTACAGGCCACCCTGGCCGGTCACGGCGTCGGTGAACGAGGCCAGCGCCATGCCGTCGGCGGTGATGTCAAAGCCATAGACGCCAATGGTGTTGACGCCCAGCGAACCGACTTCAACGATGGTCGGAGCATTGAACGCGCCGTCGGACCGGTACAGCTTGTCGGTGGAAAAGTCGATGTAATACAGCTGGGTACTGGCCGGAACCGGATCATTGGTCGAATTGGTGTATGCCACGCCGCCGAAATTCGTCTGGATGATCGACGCGGTATTGCCAATGACGCCCGTGTCGGCATTGATGGCGTAGTTGTTGCCGGCAGACGTCACCAAGCGCAGCGATGACCCGCCCGCCCCATCCGCCACCGGGTTGAAGTCGATGCCGTACGACAGGCTGGAACTGATGGTGGCACCGCTCAGGGTGGAATGCACGGTGGCCACGCCGGTGGTGGCGTCGATGGTGTACAACTTGTTGTCGGTGCCGACACCGTAAATCTGGTCGTCGCCGGGACGTTGATCAAGACCGACGATGCGGGCTCCTGCGGTGACACCGGTAAGCGTGACGTACGGACTGGTCATCGACGGGGTGGCGCTGTCAAAAATGGTGATGCGGTTATCGGTGGTGATGGCCACGACACTGACGGCGTGCGCCGATCCGGCGGCCAGCGCCAGACTTGCGACTGCCAGCGAACCGGCCAGACGGGTCATAGTGAATTGCATGGTGCTCTCCTCAAAACTTGTGTGTATGGATAAGGGATTGCCAGGGGTACCACGGTCAGACGCATCAAAAATTGCGCTTCCGGGAACACTACGTGCCAGCCCCGGGACTGGATGCAGGCGGATGCAGAAAATTTCGGGATGGGACATGACCCCAACAGACCACACCCGCTTCATCAGACCGTCATACGGACGCCCTAAAGTGCGATCCACGGGCGGCTGGTTATCAGACTCGGCCCGTGCCCCATCCCACACGACCACGAGAGGCCCCCATGTTTTCCAATGACGAATCCAGCAATCCATCGACGAACCCGTCGATGCAGGACATCATCGACACCTGCCAGCATCCCCGCCGGACCTTTATCAAAGGCTCGATCGGCGTCGCCACCTGGGCGGCCTTTGGCGGTATGAGCCTCGGCGGCATCAGCAGTCAGGCGCTCGCCGGGAGTGACAAACCGGCCGCAACGCTGATCGGGTTTACCCCGGTGGCGGCCAATACCCTGCCGCTGATCGACGCGGTGAGCGTGCCCATCGGCTACACCGCCCAAGTCTTTGTCGCCTGGGGCGACGCGCTCGGACTCGGCGCGAACTGGGATCCGTCGACCGCCATGACCGAAGCGCAGCAGCTCGGGAGCTACGGCGCGCACACCGACGGCATGCATTTTTTCCCCTTCGGTCGCGATTTCAGTTTGGGCCCGATCAAGCTTGATCTGGGGGGCAATGTCCACGGTCTGCTGGTATCGAACAGCGAATACAACGACACCGGCCTGATTCACTCGACCATGAGCTTCGCTACCGACGCGATGACACTCGACCGCGTCAACACCCAGCTCGCTGCCCACGGCGTCAACGTCGTTGATGCCCTGCGTGTCGGCAAGCACTGGAAGGTCAATCGCCCGTCGGCGTTCGCCCGCCGCATCACCGGCAAGACGCCGATGAAGATTTCCGGCCCCGCCGCCGGTCACGCCCTGCTGAAAACCGACGCCGATCCTTCCGGCACGAAAGTCCTCGGCACACTCAACAACTGCGCCAACGGCTACACCCCGTGGGGCACTTACCTCGCCTGCGAAGAAAACTTCAACGGCTATTTCGGCACCGCCGCTGCCAACCTCACCGCCGTGCCGCGCACCGCGCTCGAAGCCCGCTATGGCCTGTCGGCAGGCGGCTTCGGCTACCGCTGGCACGAGGCTGAAAGCCGCTTCGACCTGCGCGCCGGGGGCAAGGTCTCGAACGAGCCCAATCGATTTGGCTGGGTCGTCGAGATCGATCCTTTCGACCCCAAGAGCACGCCGATCAAGCGCACCGCGCTCGGCCGCTTCAAGCACGAAGGCGCGTGGGTCACGGTCGATGACGACAATCGCGTCGCCGTCTACATGGGTGACGACGAGCGCTTCGACTACATCTACAAGTTCGTCTGTGCCAAGAAATTCAACCCGCGCAACCTCAAGGCCAATCGCGACCTGCTCGATGACGGCACGCTCTACGTCGCCAAATTCAACGCCGACGGCTCGGGCGTGTGGCTGCCGCTGGTACACGGCCAGAACGGTCTGACCGCCGCGAACGGCTTTGCCGATCAGGGCGAAGTCGTCATCAAGGCGCGCATGGCCGGTGACGTGCTCGGCGCGACCAAGATGGATCGTCCCGAGTGGGGCGCGGTGCATCCCAAGACCCGCGAGGTCTACATGACGCTGACCAACAACACTCGCCGCACCGCCGACCAGATCGACGCCGCCAACCCGCGCCCGGCGAACGTCCACGGTCACATCATCCGCTGGCGTGAGGCGGGCAACACGGTCGTCGCCACCGGCTTCGAATGGGATCTGTTCGTGCAGGCCGGCGACAGCCTTGATCCGAACCCCAACCTCCAGGGCAACATCAACGGCGACAACTACGGCTCGCCCGACGGCCTGTGGTTCGACCGCGACGGTCGCCTGTGGATCCAGACCGACCAAGCCGGCGACGGCACCGGCGCGTACGCCAACATCGGCGGCAACGTCATGATGTGCGCCGACGTGACCACCGGCGAGACCCGCCGCTTCCTCACCTCGCCGCCCAACGCCGAAGTCACCGGCGTGACCTCCACGCCCGACGGCAAGACGATGTTCGTTGGTATCCAGCATCCGGGCGAAGACTGGGTGACGAGCTTTACGGAAAACTCCTCCTGGCCGGATAACGGTGGCAACGGGCCCACTACCGCCAGCCAGGCGGGGCCGTCCAAGCCGCGTTCCGCCGTGGTGGTGATTACCAAGGATGACGGGGGGGTGATCGGCAGCTGATTGCACCATCGCCGAGCCCGCGGGCAGACCTGAGGGTCTGCCCGTTTTTTTTTTTGCGCTGCGCCGTTGTGAAACGCACTCTGCAGGGTTACGCATCGCGGTGACTGCTTGGACACATCCGGCTGGCGGACGGTATGCTTGCGCCTTTGACGGCCTCGTCCTGCTGGCCCTTCATGCTGAATACCCTGACCCCCGCTGACCTGGCGTACCGTGACGGCGTGCCGTATTCCGCGCTGTACGACGATATCTATCATCCGGCGGAGGGCGGGATCGGGCAGGCCGAGCAGGTGTTTCTGCACGGCTGCGGGCTGCCTGCGCGCTGGGCCGGGCGCGAGACGTTTGTCATTCTGGAAACCGGTTTTGGTACCGGGCTGAATTTTCTGGTGACCTGGGCTGCCTGGCGCAATGATCCGGCCCGATGCGGACGACTGCATTTCCTGTCCGCCGAAAAACATCCTTTCAGCGCAGCGGATCTGGCACACCTGCATGGTCGCTGGCCAGAATTCGCTGACCTGTCGGCCGAACTGCTGGCCAGCTGGCCCACCATGACTCCGGGTTTTCACCGCATTGCGCTGGATGGCGGGCGGGTACAGCTCACCCTGATGCTGGGGGATGCGTTCGATTGCGTATCCCGTGCCCACGCCCGGGTCGATGCCATTTATCTGGATGGGTTCGACCCCGCACACAATGCCGATATGTGGCAGCCCGGGCTGCTTGCCGCGCTGGCACGCCGGGCGCAACCCGGCGCCCTCGCTGCCAGCTACAGCGTGGCAGCGCCGATCCGGCACGGGCTGACCGAAGCCGGATTTGTCTGTGAAAAACGCGCCGGGTACGGGCACAAACGGCATAGTCTGGTGGCCAGCTGGCCGCTGCATCCAGCTGAGTTGCCCCCGCCTCGGGTGCATCACGTGGCGGTGATCGGCGCAGGCGTGGCGGGAGCAGCCATTGCCCATGCGCTGGCGGCACGAAGCGTGGCGGTGACGGTGATCGAACGGGAACAGCAGCCTGCGCAAGGCGCATCGGGAAACCCGGCGGCGGTATTCCGCCCGGTCATTTCACGCGACGACAATGCGGGCACACGGCTCACCCGCGCCGCCTTCCTGCACGACCTGCGTGCCTGGCGCGCGCTGGGGGAATCGGTGCGCTGGTCGTCGTGCGGGGTGCTGCATCTGGCGTGCAGCGACCGGCTCATCGCGCGCCAGCGCGAGTCCCTGCACTTTGCCATGCCGCCTGCATCGTATGCCCGCTGGGTGGAACGGGATGAAGCCCGTGCGCTGGCCAACTGGCCGGTTGAATTCCCCGCTGTGCTGTATCCGCAGGCGGGCTGGATCGACCCGGTGAGCCTGTGCCGTGCCTGGCTCGGGCATCCGGGCATCACCCTGCTGGCCGGACACGAGGTAGAGCGTGTGCAGTGTGCTGCCGCAGGCTGGCAGGTGCAGGATGCGGCCGGCAAGGTGCTGGTCGAAGCCGACTGCGTGGTGCTCGCCAGCGCGCTGGATGTGGCGCGGCTGGTTCCGGATGCGGACTGGCCGATCGAGCCGGTGCGTGGGCAAATCAACCTGCTGCCGCCGCACTGTCTGCCGGAAATCCGCTGTGTTATTGCCGGTGAAGGCAATCTCATTCCCGGCGAACAGCCGGTGATCGGAGCAACCTACGATCACGATGACTTCAGCCTGAGCCTCAGCGCGGCGAGTGATCAGGCCAATCGGGACAAGCTGGAAATCCTGTTGCCCGGGGTCGGTGAACGTATCGGCACTCACCCGCTGGCGGGTCGGGCGGCATTGCGCGCCACCTTGCACGACCGCTTGCCCCTGGTGGGCGAAGTGGCCGGCCAGGCCGGATTGTATGTGGCGTCGTGCTATGCCTCGCGCGGGGTTGCGTGGGCCGGGCTGCTGGGCGAGGCGCTGGCCGACCGCATCACGGGGCAGCCGTCACCGCTGGAAAGCGACCTGCTGGAAGCGATTGCGCCAGACCGTTTCCGGCGCCGCAAACTGCGTATCGAGCCGACGCGCAGCCGGCGCAATCCCGCCTGCGAATACAGCCTGCCGGATCAATAGCGTTTTTGTCGCGCGCCTGAATGTTGGTCCCGGTGCTGCCGGAACCGGTCGGGCCGGTCGTAGTAGCGATCCGGGCGATGCCGCTGGGACAGGACCGGCACCGGGACATACACCGTTCGGGTCACCACCGGGTTCTGCGTGCGAAGCTGCGCCTGCTCACGCAAGCGCTGCTCGCGCAATGCCTGTTCCTCGGCCAGCCGATCCTGTTTTAACCTGGCAGCCAGCATGCGATCACTGGCTGCACGTTCCGTCGCTTTTGCCAGCTCGGCGGGCGCGGGCGGCAGGCCGTTGATGTTCTCGATCTGCCGGGCATGGATGCAGGGCTGATCCTGATACACCGTCCGGCCACCGGCCTGGCACTTGTACACCGCAGCCAGCGTCGGCGAGGTCACGCAGGCCAGCATCACAACCACCACAGCACGCATCTGGAGACTCCCGGGTCACTCCTGTACAGGAATTGTAGTGGAGTTGAAAGTGACAGCAACGGGCGGAGCGTCGTTCATTTCCGGCGCAGCAGAACAGCACCGGCGCCCGCCTGACTGCCAGGGCGTATCCCCGCCGACACTGCCCGGGATTCGGGTTTCTTTTCGTGGTGCGTTGGTGTAAAACCAGGGTTCCGATCCACCTTCAAGGGAGCACACTGTGAAAAGCAGGAAAACCGACACACCCGCCAAAATCGACATCGGCATCACCGATGCTGACCGCGCCCGAATCGCCAAAGGCCTGTCCGGGCTGCTCGCCGACAGCTACACCCTGTATCTGATGACGCATAACTTCCACTGGAACGTCACCGGGCCGATGTTCAACACCCTGCACCTGATGTTCATGACCCAGTACACCGAACAGTGGAATGCGCTCGACCTGATCGCCGAACGCATCCGCGCCCTGGGGCATCCGGCCCCCGGC
>JAJXUA010000122.1 GCA_021783275.1 Pseudomonadota bacterium | reverse complement strand
CCAGTGTCATCAGAATAGCGCCCCTGTTTACTCCACGACAAGCGCACACACAGGGAATCACAAGCCTTAACGGCGATTCCCGGTTTAAGTTGAGGCCCCTTCCGTATCGGCCACAGGCAGGTAAATTCGCGCCATTTTGACTGCGCGATCCTGGGTTTGCACTATATCGACCGGCACCCTGCCCAGCTTGATACTCACGCCGGCTTCAGGGATGTCCTCAAATTGCTCCAGCAACAGGCCGTTCAGGGTTTTCGGGCCATCCAGCGGAAAAGACAGGCCCAGCTTGCGGTTCAGGTAACGCAGCTGAACACTGCCTTCCACCAGCCAACTGTCGCTGCTTTCACGACGCATATAGCCGCTGTCTGTCGGGGCCTGGGTGGTGAACTCGCCCACCATTTCCTCCAGCAGGTCTTCCAGCGTCACCAGACCCTGCAGTTCGCCATATTCATCCACCACCAGCGCCAGCCGCCGGCGACTGCTCTGAAAATTGCGCAGCTGGGTAAACAGCGCCGTGCCCGCCGGCACAAAATACGGCGTCTCAAGACTCTCTTTCAGCGTCTCCGGATCGATCTCTGTTCCGGCCAGCGCATGCAATACCCGACGGACATGGAGCACCCCCAGTAAATTCTCGGCCGATCCGGCGTGCACCACCAGCCGGGTGTGATGGCTGGTGGCAATCTGCTGGCGCAGCCGCTCGGGCGCATCCTCGATATCGATTGATTCGATCTGGTTGCGAGGCGTCATCACATCGTCCACGGTGATGTCTTCCAGTTCCAGCAGATTCATCAGGATGCGATGGTGCTCATGCGGCATCCGTCCCGACGACTCCAGCACGATAGTGCGCAGTTCTTCCAGCCCCAGGCTGTTGCCCTGCCCCGGGTCAGGCTGACGGATACGCAACAATCCAAGAATGCCCTGCACAAACAGGTTGACGAACCACACCACCGGGTACGCCAGTTTCAGCAGGGGTGTCAGCAACAGCGTCGCCGGATACGCAACCCGCTCGGGGAATGCGGCGCCCAGCACCTTGGGGGTTACTTCGCTGAACACCAGAATCAGGAAAGTCAGGAGCAGGGTCGCCGTGAACAGCACGATTTCGCCATCGCCAAACAGGCGTATGGCCAGCACCGCAGACAGGGTGCCGGATGCGGAATTCACCAGATTGTTTCCCAGCAGAATCACGCCCAGCAGCTTGTCGGTTTTGTCGAGCAGTGCCTGCGCACGCATCGCCCCGCGCACGCCCGATTCGGCGGCATGGCGCAGGCGATAGCGGTTGATCGCCATCATCGCGGTTTCGGATGCCGAGAAAAATGCCGAGGTCAGCAGTAAAACCGCCAATGCGATGAACAGCGTCTGCGTCGAAATACTGTCCAATGGTGCGTCCTAGCGTCTCAGCACAACTTCAAGCACGAACTGGGTGCCCAGATAGGCCAGCAGCAGCAGGGTAAACCCGGTGATCGTCCAGATCAGCGCCGTACGCCCACGCCACCCCCGGAAATAACGCCCCAGCAGCAAACTCCCAAACACCAGCCAGGACAGCAGGGCAAACACGATCTTGTGCGAAAAGTGCAAGGGCGTACCGAACAGCTCCTCGGAAAAAAACACCCCGCTGAACAGCGACAGGGTCAGCAGGACAAAACCCATGCCAATGGTTCTGAACAACATCGCTTCCAGGGTCAGCAGCGGCGGCCCGCTTTCCCCGGTAAGCGTCCCCCGGTGCAGCTGTTTTTCCAGCGCAGTCATCAGCAGGGCGTGCAACGCAGCCACCGCCAGCAGGCCATAGGCCAGAAAAGACACGACCAGATGGGTGCGCAAGGCCAGCGCCTGCGAATTGGGGATAGTGTGGACATCGGTGGCCCATGCCATTGTCAGCACGGACAGTCCCGCCAGGCCGCTTACCCAGGACTGCACCCGCGCCAGCCGCGCTCCCTTGCTGGTCAGCCAGTAGGTCAACGCAGTCAGCCACAGCACCGTGGACAGCGAATTCCCGAACCCCAGACGGATATCGCCCTGACCCAGAATCGCGTGATAGATCAGCGCCCCGTGCGCAATCAGTGCCAGCGGGATCAGGCGGCGTACTGATGCCGCCTGGGGTTGGGACAACAGTCGCCAGGCCACCCAGCCATACAGCGCGCTCACACACAGGATAATCAGCAATAGCGGAGACATTCGTTAAAATGCAGGACAATCAGTCAGCCCCATTATCCATGCCGCTCACCGCGGCAACAAGGAAACCCGGAACCCGCCATGCTCGACAACCTCAGCGGACGCCTTGCCGGCGTCGTCAAATCCCTGCGTGGTCAGGCACGCATCACCGAAACCAACGTTCAGGACACGCTGCGTCAGGTGCGTCTGGCCTTGCTGGAAGCCGACGTGGCCTTGCCCGTTGTCAAAAGCTTCATCGAATCCGTCAAGCTTCGTGCCCTGGGACAGGAGGTGCTCACCAGCCTCACCCCCGGGCAGGCGCTGATCGGTATCGTTCACGAAGAACTCACCGCCCTGATGGGCGGGGCAAATTCCGAGCTGAACCTCGCTGCCACCCCGCCTGCGGTCATCCTCATGGCCGGCCTGCAGGGGTCGGGCAAAACCACGACCAGCGGCAAGCTCGCACTGCTGCTGAAAAACCGCAAGAAAAAAGTCCTGCTCACCTCGGCCGATGTGTACCGTCCCGCGGCGATCGAACAATTGCGCCTGCTCGGCCAGCAGCTCAGCGTCGATTTTTTTGAAGCGGGTGACGAGCGGGATCCGCTGAAAATCGCCGTCGCCGCGCAGGATTACGCCCGCAAACAGTTTTATGACGTGCTGATTGTCGATACCGCCGGTCGCCTCGCCATCGACGAAGCGATGATGGCCGAAATCACCGCGCTGCATGCCAGCGTGAAGCCGGTCGAAACGCTGTTTGTCGTCGATGCCATGCAGGGCCAGGACGCGATCAACGTCGCCCGGGCATTTAACGAAGCGCTCCCGCTGACCGGTATCGTGCTCACCAAGCTCGACGGTGACTCGCGCGGCGGTGCCGCACTATCAGTGCGTCACGTCACCGGCAAGCCGCTCAAATTCATCGGCGTCGGCGAAAAACCCAACGGGCTGGAAGCCTTCCATCCCGAACGCATGGCGCAGCGCATCCTCGGCATGGGCGACGTGCTGTCGCTGATCGAGCAGGCTCAGGGCTCGGTCGATCTGGCGGAAGCGAAGAAACTTGCCGACAAGGTCAAGAAAGGCAAGGACTTCGACCTGGAGGATTTCAAGTCGCAGATACTGCAAATGAAAAAAATGGGCGGCCTGTCTGCCCTGATGGACAAGCTGCCCGGTGCCGGGCAAATGAATCTGCCCGCCGGCGCCGACGACAAATCGATCAACCGCGTCGAAGGCATCATCAACAGCATGACGCCGCTTGAACGCCGCAAGCCCGACCTCATCAAGGCCAGCCGCAAACGCCGTATTGCCGCCGGCGCGGGCGTGCAGGTGCAGGAAGTCAACAAACTGCTGAATCAGTTCGAACAGGCGCAAAAAATGATGAAAATGATGGGCAAAGGTGGGCTTGGCAAGATGATGCGCGGCATGAAGGGCATGATGCCCGGCATGCGATAAGGCAGACAGGCATGAACCTCACTGCTGCCACCAGCGCCATCTGGCGCAATCACAGCGACATCGCCGACACCCCCGGCCTGGCGATCCGCACCACCTGCCCCACCAATCCGGATGGCGTGGAAGTCATGCTCGAACAATGGCAGGCAGGCACCTCGGAACCGCCCCACGCCCACCCCGGCGACGACATGACCGTCGTCATAGAAGGTGAAATGGCGATCCAGTTTTACACGCTGGAATCCGGCAAACTGATCCGCGACGGCGCGCCCGTCACCCTGCATCAGGGTGAAACCGGCTACATCCAGGGTGGCCGCATCCATGATGCCCATTACCTCCGCGACTGCAAGCTGGTGTTCGTTCATGACCGTGCGTTTGCGTTTCAGGCATACACCGAGGAAATCGCCTGACCGCACCCCTGTAGCCAAACACTTGATTTTGGGTATAATTCGCGGTTTTCTCCGTTTGCCCGGTGGGTTAAATCATGGTCGTTATTCGTCTTTCGCGCGGCGGCGCTAAAAACCGTCCTTTCTACAACGTGGTGGTCGCCGACTCGCGCTGCCGTCGTGATGGCCGTTTCATCGAGCGCGTGGGTTTTTACAACCCCACCGCAGCCGAAGGCGCTGAAGGCTTGCGCCTGAATGCAGACCGCATCGGCTACTGGGTCGGCCATGGTGCCCAGCTGTCCGACACGGTTGCCCGTCTGGTCAAACAGAACAAACCCGCCGCCGCCTAATTTAATTCAGCTAATTGAATTCAGGCAGCGACTGGGTGGTGATGGGGCGCATCGCCGCCCCATTCGGTATCAAAGGCTGGGTCAAGGTGCAGTCGTTTGCAGACAACCCGGCGACCTTGATGGAGTTTGAGTCCTGGCGCATCGGTCGCGGTGAGCAGCACACACACTATCGCGTCGAAACGGTTCAGGAACACAGCAATACCCTGGTCGCCAAGCTGGCCGGAATCGACGACCGCGACGCCGCCTACGCGTTGCGCGGGCAGGAAATTTCGGTGGTGAAAAGCAGTTTGCCGCCGCCTGCCGAGAACGAGTTTTTCTGGGCGGATCTGATTGGTCTGATGGCATACAACCGTGACGGGGTAGCACTCGGCAAGGTGGATAGCCTGATGGAAACCGGTGCCCACGACCTGCTGGTGATCAAGGGACAACGGGAGCATCTGATTCCGTTCCTGGCGCAGTTTGTCGGCATCGTGGATATCGCCGCAGGTCGCATCGAGGTGGACTGGGGTGAGGATTATTAGCGGCGAAGCTTACTAGGGAGAAAGTGTGCGCTTCGATGCCATCACGCTTTTCCCCGAGCTGTTCGATGCCGTACTGGATTACGGCATCACCCGGCGGGCGCTGGATCGCGGCCTGTATCGGTTCAAATCGTGGAACCCGCGCGATTTCACCGACGATCCGCACCGCACCGTGGACGACCGGCCCTACGGCGGCGGCCCCGGAATGCTGATGCAGGCCGAACCGCTGGAGCGCGCGATCAATGCCGTCCAGCAGGAACTGGCCGCAGACGATTTAACACCCTGGGTGGCGCATTTTTCTCCCCGGGGTCGCCCGCTCGATCATCAGCGGGTGATGGCATTGCTTGAAAAACCCGCATTGATACTGTTGTGCGGGCGTTACGAAGGGATCGACGAGCGGCTGTTGCAGCGCCGCGT
>JAJXUA010000036.1 GCA_021783275.1 Pseudomonadota bacterium | reverse complement strand
CGCCGCCGCTTCGGCCGCACTGCCGAACACGAAACTGGAAGTGAGGAACATCGCCTCGGAGTGTTCATTGAACTGGCTGCGTACGGTACCCGCCCGCACCGCCAGGGTATCGAGATCGTATTCGTCGTTCATGGCATGGTCCCCAAAACAAAAACCCCGGCAGCAGCGCACGGGGTTTCCGAAACGCTTTAGCCGGATTTATTAAGCGCCCGCAAGCTGAAGCTCAAATCGGCGCTGACTTGCGGTGAAATCTACGCGCAGCCTTTGCGCGCGTCAACCATTGGCCGCCAGGTTCAAATCCAGTTGCTGGGTATCCAGTGCCGATGGAGGCGGATTTTCCCCATTGCGGACGGCTTCGACATAGTCGAGATACGCGGGCGTCACATCGCCGGTGATGTAGCGGCCATCGAAACACGAGGTATCAAAATCCGGGATGGCCGGATTGCCCACGCGCACGGCAGCAATCATGGCATCCAGGTTCTGGTAGATCAGCGCGTCGCAGCCAATTTCGAGGGCGATTTCAGCGTCATTGCGGCCACTGGCGATCAGCTCGTTGCGGGTCGGCATGTCGATGCCGTAGACATTGGAATAGCGCACCGGCGGCGAGGCGGACGCGAAGTACACCTGACGCGCACCGGCATCGCGCGCCATCTGCACGATTTCACGGCTGGTGGTACCGCGCACGATCGAGTCGTCCACCAGCAGCACGTTTTTGTCCTTGAACTCTTCGCCGATGGCATTGAGCTTTTGCCGCACCGATTTTTTGCGCAGCGCCTGGCCGGGCATGATGAAGGTGCGGCCGATATAGCGGTTCTTGATGAAACCTTCGCGGTACGGCACCTTGAGGTGGTTGGCCAGTTGCAGCGCTGAAGGCCGGCTGGTGTCGGGAATCGGAATCACGACATCGATTTTGAGATGCGCGTATTCGCGCTGGATCTTTTCGGCCAGCGACACGCCCATGGTCAGACGGGTGTTGTACACCGACACGCCGTCCATGACCGAATCCGGACGCGCCAGATAGACGTATTCGAAAATGCACGGATTGAGCACGGCACGGTCGCTGCACTGGCGGCTGTGCAGCTTGCGCTGGTAGTCGATGAACACGGCTTCGCCCGGAGCCACATCGCGCAGCAGGCGGAAACCCAGGGTATCGATCGCCACGCTTTCCGACGCGATGATGTATTCGTGCGGCACGACGTTTTCATTCACGCCGATTACCAGCGGCCGGATGCCATGCGGGTCACGAAACGCCAGCAGGCCATACCCCGCGATAAAGGCCGTGACGGCATACGCCCCCTTGCAGCGCTGGTGGACACTCGATACCGCGCCAAAAATAGTGTCAATACTGAGCTGCCCGCCCTTGGCCCGCACTTGCAGTTCATGCGCCAGCACATTCAGCAACACTTCGGAATCGGAATTGGTGTTGACATGCCGCAGGTCCGAACGGAACAGCGACTGCTTGAGCTCGTGCGTATTGGTGAGATTGCCGTTGTGCCCCAGCACGATGCCGTAGGGCGAATTGACATAAAACGGTTGCGACTCGGCCGACGACGACGCACTGCCCGCGGTGGGATAGCGCACATGTGCCACGCCCATGTCACCGAGCAGATTGCGCATGTCGCGGGTGCGGAACACATCGCGCGCCAGTCCCTGCCCCTTGTGCATGTGAAAGCGGCTGTCCTCCGCCGTGACGATGCCCGCCGCATCCTGACCGCGATGCTGCAGCACCATCAACCCGTCGTACAGCAGCTGGTTCACTGCCGTATTCGCCACTACGCCGATTACCCCGCACATATGCGACCTTTATCCTTGCTCAAAGCGAATGTATTTCGCCACATCGGTCGGCACCAGCGGCAATGCCGCTTGCGCCATCATCTGCAAACTGCCGGACAGCATGGCCTGCTGCCAGAAATCCGTGCGTGGCAGCGAAGTCAGCCCCGCTGCCAGCGTCAGTCCCACCAGGATCATCAGCCCTTTGGCCAGCCCCAGCACGCCACCCAGCACCGTGTCGGCCGCGCCCAGCCCGACCGCCCTGACCAGCGCCGACAAGGCATGGCCCAGCAACAGTACCGCAATCAGCACCACCAGAAACACCACCGCGAAACCCGCAAAATAGCGGATTCCCGGATTGTCCGTGCCAAGAGGCAACATCGGGGCAATCAGCAGGGCACCCCATTTGCCCGCCAGAAACGCCAGCGCCCAGGCCACCAGCGAAAACAGCGTATCGATCAGACCACGCATCAGGCCGCGTACGCTCACCAGCACCAGAACCAGCACAACGATGATATCGAGTCCGTTCACTTCAAGCGTACCTGACCCTGCAAGCCCTGTTCGGCAAGCTTGACCGCAGCCGCCACGGCGGCCTCGCGCGAGCCAAATGGGCCGATGCGTACGCGAGTCAGTGTGCCTTCTGCATCGGTATACACCGGCAAACCGGTGCTGGCCGCCCGCTTGGCCAGCGCCGCTGCGTCCTGTTTGTCTGACAGGGCCGCTAGCTGCACCACGAAGCTGTCGCGGACAGCAGGCCGGGGGGCTGCGGGTTTGGCATGACCGGCTTGGGGCTGTCCAGATTTGACTGGTGCGGGTTTGGCCGGTGCGGGTTTGGCCGGGGTAGCAGGCACAGGTTTGACGGGGGTTTGGGCCTTGACGGGTAGCGTGGGCGCGGGTTCTGAATCTGCCTCGACGGGTTCGGCCACGACGGACTCACCGGGTGCGGACTCCGGCTGCGATTGCGGTGTGGCGGGCGCCTCCGCCATCTTCACCGCCAGCGTGCTGCCGGGGGGAGGTTCATCCTCCAGCAGCAAGGGCAACACGATCACGGCCACCAGGGTCAGCGCCACCGCGCCGATCAGCCGACGCCGGGCGCGGCGCTTGATGTCTTGTTCAGTGCTGGGTGGCGGCATGTTGGAGAAGTGCGGCGACGGTGTAGAACGAACCGAAGGCGACGATTCTATCACCTTCGCGCGCCGCGTTTCGTGCCGCCGCCAGCGCAGCAACCGGGCCGGATTCCACCACCACGGCTGCGTCCGGAATCTGCATTTTCAGCGTTGCGGCGAGCTGCACGGCCGGGCACGCGCGGGACGTATCCGGCGTGCATACCCACCAGCCATCAAATGACTGTTTCAGCGCCTGAAACACCCCGGCCGCGTCCTTGTCCTCCAGCATACCCACCACCGCCAGGGTGCGGCCGGCGACCGGCTGCCCAGCCAGCGTTGCCGCCAGTGCCCGAGCCGCTTCGGGGTTATGCGCCACATCGACCACGACAGTGGGCGACGCGGCGATCTGCTGAAAGCGCCCCGCCACCGAGGCCGCACGCAACCCCTGATGCAGGGCGGCGGCACTCACCGGCAAACGGGTATGCAGTGCTTCCAGTGCTGCCAGCGCGGCAGCGGCATTGCGCAGCTGATACGCTCCCGCCATGCGCGGCAACGGCAGATCGCGCCAGATGGTGTGACGCCCCTGCCAGGTCCAGTGTTGGTCAGTACGCAGCGCGGTAAAGTCCTGATCGATGCGGAGCAGGTCTGCTTCCAGCGCACGGGCGTGCTGCAGCAGGCTGGCGGGGGGCAGAGGCTCGGCGCAGATCGCCGGACGTCCCGCGCGAAAAATACCAGCTTTCTCGTATCCGATCGCCTCGCGCGTGTCACCCAGATACGCCTGATGATCGAGATCAATACTGGTGATGACCGCGACATCGGCATCCCACACATTCACCGCGTCGAGCCGCCCGCCCAGACCCACTTCCAGAATCGCCACCTCCACCCCGGCCGTCATGAACTGCTGCATCGCCCCGAGCGTGCCGAATTCAAAATAGGTCAGTGACGTGTCGCCACGCGCAGCCTCGACTGCCTCGAATGCTGCGATCAGTTCCGCGTCACTCGCATTCACGCCCGCCACGCGCACGCGCTCGTTGTAGCGCAGCAAATGCGGTGAGCTATACAGGCCGGTTCGATAACCCGCCGCACCCAGCACAGCTTCAAGATAGGCACAGGTCGAGCCCTTGCCGTTGGTCCCGCCAACGAGAATGAGCGGAAAGGCCGGCTGGAGATTCAGCGCACGCGCGACCTGACGAACACGCTCCAGACCCAGCTCGATGGTGTTGGGGTGCAGCTGCTCCAGCCGCGCCAGCCAGTCATCCAGTGACGCCACAGCGGCAACCGGCGTGGACACGCCCTAGGCGGCCAGCGCGGGGCGTCCCATCATCATCGCCAGCGTGGTGGCGAGTTCATCGCGCATCTGGCGGCGGTCGATGATGCGGTCGATGGCACCTTTTTCCTGCAGGAATTCGGCACGCTGGAAGCCTTCCGGCAGCGTCTCACGCACGGTCTGCTCGATCACGCGCGGGCCGGCAAAACCGATCAGTGCATTCGGTTCGGCCACGATGACATCACCCAGCATGGCAAAGCTCGCCGACACCCCGCCCATGGTGGGATCGGTCAGCACCGAAATGAACGGCAGTTGATGCCGCGACAACTGCGTCAGCGCCGCCGAGGTCTTGGCCATCTGCATCAGCGAAAACAGCCCTTCCTGCATGCGCGCACCGCCGCTGGCGGTAAAACAGATGAAAGCCGAATTCGACTCAATCGCCGATTCAATACCGCGCACAAAACGCTCGCCCACCACCGAGCCCATCGAACCGCCCATGAACTTGAATTCGAAGGCCGCCACCACTGCGGGCACTGCCTTGATGCTGCCGCCGATGACGATAAGCGCATCGGTTTCCGAGGTTCCGGTTTGTGCTTCCTTCAGGCGATCCGGGTATTTCTTGCTGTCCTTGAATTTCAGCGGATCGAGTGGCGTCACGGTGTGGCCGATCTCGTGCTGGCCTTCGGCGTCCAGCAGCATCGCCAGCCGCGCTCGGGCGCCGATGCGGTGATGGTGGCCGCACTTGGGACACACCTCCAGGTTGCTTTCGAGGTCGGCGCGATACAGCACCTCGTTGCACGCCGGGCATTTCGACCACAAGCCCTCGGGCATCGATTTCTTGTCCGCCTGCGCGCGCCGCTTGATTTTCGGCGGCAGGATTTTCTGGAACCAGCTCATCTTTGTCTCCGCTTATTTGCTCGCCGCATCCACGCCCCGGCGCAGATCCTGCACCAGCGTGCGTACACGGTTGACGACTTCATCTTCCGGCGCGGTTTCGATTTCATTCACAATCCGGCTGCCCACCACCACCGCGTCGGCGATGCGCGCGACCGCCTCGGCTGTCGCCGCGTCGCGGATGCCGAAGCCCACGCCCACCGGCAGATCACAGTGGCGTCGCACCATTGCCAGCTTCTGCGCCACCTCGTCGGTATCGAGGTTCGCCGAACCCGTCACCCCCTTGAGCGACACGTAATAGATGAATCCGCCTGCTGCCTTGGCAACCCTTTCCACCCGCGACTCCGGCGTAGTCGGTGACAACAGGAAAATCGGATCGAGCCCGGCGGCCTTGAACACATCGGCCACGCCGAACGATTCTTCCGGCGGAATATCCACCGTCAGCACCCCATCCACCCCCGCCGCTTTTGCTGCCTGCGCAAACGCCGCGTAGCCCATGCGCTCGACCGGATTGGCATAGCCCATCAGCACCACCGGCGTCGTCGTATTGGTCTTGCGAAATTCCGCCGTCATCGCCAGCACGTCTTTCAGACCCACCTTGTTCGCCAGCGCCCGTTCAGATGCGCGCTGGATCACCGGCCCATCCGCCATCGGATCGGAAAACGGCACCCCCAGCTCGATGATGTCCGCCCCCGCTTCCACCAGCGCGTGCATCAGCGGGACCGTCCATCCCCTGCCGGGGTCGCCGGCGGTGATGAAGGGGATCAGGGCTTTCTTGTTGTGCGCTTTCAGCGCGGTGAAGGTGGGGCCGATGCGGCTCATGGTTTGCTCAATCTGAATTCAATCTTGCTCAAAATAATCGGTATCGAGGCGTTTCACGGTGTAAACCTCTTTCACCGAAACGCCCAGGTCATAGTCCATCATCAACTCGGCAAGCTGCGCGCCGTCGATCAGCACCACGCGATGATTCACCTGCGCGGCATAGTCGCGCGCGCCGTTCGAAAACCCGGAACTGGTGATAAAAACGCCCTTGCTCGCCTTGTTGCCCGCCAGCGCACCGACGAATTTCTGGATTTCAGGGCGACCCACATCAGCTTCCCAGCGTTTGGCCTGAATGTAGATCACATCCAGCCCCAGCCGGTCTTCATTGATGATGCCGTCGATGCCACCATCGCCACTTTTGCCGACCACCCGACCCGCGTCTTCCTGCGTGCCGCCATAGCCCATCTTCAACAGCAGTTCGACGACCAGTTCTTCGAAGCGTGACGGACTAATGCTCTTAATTCGCTCCAGCAATTCAATAGCGAGTGCCTCGCGCAATTGCTTGTAGCCCCCTGCCATCAATTCGTCAGGAGTTTCACCAATCTCGCTCACCGTCTCAGATGCGATTTTGTCTTTTTGCGCACCGGACTGAAACACAACGAATTCGGGAAAACGCTTGAGATACTTCACATCCAAATCGGGTAAATTTTCAGCCAGAACCTGTTGTCCCCGTGCAGTGATTCTGAAAACACCTCGCCGTGGATACTCAAGCAAACCCGCTTGCTTGAGAAAAGTTTTCGCCCAAGAAACACGATTGTCAAACGTGTTCTGCTTGCCGCTTGGAAGCTTTATTGCGAGGTCGTCGGCAGTCAATCCCCAGTCTGCGGCAAGCTTGGGTAAAAGCTCTTGTTTGGTGTGCTCCTTACCATCGCCCGCAACTGAGAGCACCGAGAGCAAAAAACACTGGAAGTCGGGAATAGGCATTTTTACTGCGTAATTCCCGAAAGTTTCGCCGCGATGTTGGTGTCCTTACGCATACATCAATCGCCCGCGTGGTTCTGGAATGGGATCACCGAACTCGCGCGCGGTATCGAGCCAAAGTCGCATCGCTTCCTTGATGCTGGCCAGAGCCTGTTCCTGGGTATCGCCATGCGCCATGCAACCCGGCAACTCGGGAACTTCAGCGATGAAGGTTGCATCTTCATTGCTCCAGTACATGATGATTTCATAGCGATCCATGTTCTTACGCCTCGCTTTCCAGTCGATATTTCTGAATAACGTCACGCACCTGTCTGACCTGGTACGCCTTGGCCTTTGAGCCCTGCTTTTGCAGGTTGATTTTCTCAGTAACACCCGCTTTTCTGAACAGGTGGTGGCTGCCGCTTACACGCATGTCAAATCCCAGATGCTTTAACAAGCCGACAAGATCGTCGAACGCAATATTCGCGTCCGACAAGCCGCGCAGAATCTGAAAAACAAGCTTGTCGTGCTTACCCATGCTTACAGCGTAATCCCCGCCAGTTTCGCCACCGTATTGATGTCCTTGTCACCGCGCCCGGAAAGATTCACCAAGATGATCTGGTCCTTCTTCATCGTCGGCGCGAGTTTTTTCGCCTGGGCGACGGCGTGGCTGGATTCGAGCGCGGGGATGATGCCTTCGTATTTGCACAGGTCGTGAAAGGCAGCCATCGCTTCGTCGTCGTTGATGGCGACGTATTCGGCCTTGTGCGCATCCTTCAGCCAGCTGTGTTCGGGACCGACGCCGGGGTAGTCGAGACCGGCCGAGACCGAATGGGTTTCAATGATCTGGCCGTTGTCGTCCTGCATGAGATAGCTGCGGAAGCCGTGCAGCACGCCCGGCGTTCCGGCAGATAACGGCGCGGCGTGCTTACCGGAGGCAATGCCGGAGCCGCCGGCCTCGACGCCGATCAGCTTCACTTCGGGGTGCGCCAGATACGGGTAAAAGATACCGATGGCATTGGACCCGCCGCCGACGCACGCAAGCACGGCATCCGGCTGACGGCCCGCCTGTTCCTGCATCTGCACGATGGCTTCGCGTCCGATCACGCACTGGAAATCGCGCACCAGCATGGGATACGGATGCGGGCCAGCGGCGGTGCCAAGAATATAGAACGTCGATTCGACGTTGGTGACCCAGTCGCGCATCGCTTCGTTGAGCGCGTCCTTCAGGGTCTTCGAGCCCGACGACACGGGCACGACGGTCGCGCCGAGCAGTTTCATGCGGAACACATTCGGCGCTTGCCGCTGCACGTCTTCGGCACCCATGTAGACGACGCATTCCATGCCGTAGCGCGCGGCGACGGTCGCGCTGGCGACGCCGTGCTGACCGGCACCGGTTTCGGCGATGACGCGCTTCTTGCCCATGCGCCGCGCCAGCAGGGCCTGGCCGATGGTGTTGTTGATCTTGTGCGCGCCGGTGTGGTTGAGGTCTTCGCGCTTCAGATAAATCTGCGCGCCGCCATATTGCTCACTCAAGCGGCGGGCGTGATACACCGGGCTGGGACGGCCGACGTAATGCTTCAGCTCGTGCTCGAATTCGGCAATGAAGGCAGGATCGCTGCGCGCTTTTTCGTATTCAATGCGTAATTCGTCGAGCGCGGCGATGAGGGTCTCGGCGACGAAAATACCGCCGTAGGGGCCGAAGTGGCCGTACGAGTCGGGGAGGTCAGTCAGCTTCATGGGGCTACTCTCGATGTGGCCAGTTTTGCGTTCGCGATGAATCGCGCAAGCTGCTGCGCGTCCTTGATACCTTTTGCAGCTTCGACACCGGACGATACGTCCACCGCCCAGGGCCGGACTGCCTGCACGGCAGCGCCAACGTTGTCGGGCGTGAGTCCGCCGGAGAGCACCACCGGTTTCGGCAGCGTCGCGGGTATCAGCGTCCAGTCGAAGCGCTCGCCAGTACCGCCCGGCACGCCCGGCACCCAGGCATCGAGCAGCAGGCCGCGCGCGGTGTCGAAGTCGGCCGCGCATTTTAGCAAATCCGTATCCGGTCTGACGCGTATCGCCTTGATATAGGGACGGCCGTAGCGCGCACATTCCACAGGTGTTTCGTCACCGTGAAACTGCAACAGATCGAGCGGCACGGTTTTCAGCACCGACTCGATGAACGCAGGCGCCGCGTTAACGAACAATCCGACCGATTGCACAAACGGCGGCAGTTCCCTTATCAGCGCCGCAGCCGCTGCGGCGGAGACATGACGCGGACTTGGCTCGTAAAACACGAACCCCAGGGCGTCCGCTCCCGCCTCACAGGCCGCATGCACATCTTCACGCCGGGTGATACCGCAGATTTTTACGCGAACAGCCATCGATCCGAGCTTTCCGGCAAGCCAAAGTGTTCAGGATACCGGATGTGGGTGAGATACAGCCCTGCCGCGCTGAAGGTCGGAGCTGCCCGGCTGCGGTCGCGGCCTTGCAGCACCTCGTCCAGCCAGCCGGGTGGCTGCGCACCTGCACCGATCTGGATCAGACAGCCCATGAGATTGCGCACCATGTGGTGCAAAAAGCCATCCGCGAGAAAATCACACAGAACATAGTCGCCGCGACGCTCGATCCGCACCTGACGGATTTCCTTGACCGGTGACCTGGCCTGGCATTCGGCAGCGCGAAACGCAGAAAAATCATGCCGGCCAATCAGGCACGCTGCTGCACGATTCATCAAATCGACGTCCAGCGACCGGTGATACCAGCCCACCAGTCCTGCGTTCAGTCCAGGGCGCAGGGGATGATTGAGCAGCACATAACGATAGCCGCGCTGGCTGGCAGAAAAACGCGCATGGAAATCGCTGTCCGTTTCACGCGCCCACAGCACGGTTACGCCTTCGGGCAGGTGGCTGTTGACCCCACGCACCCAGGCCGTCAGCGGGCGCTCGACTGACACATCAAAATGCGCCACCTGCAGGGCGGCGTGGACGCCTGTATCGGTGCGCCCGGCTGCGGTGACGGTGATTTTGCTGCCTGCAATTGCCGCTACGGCCTGTTCCAGCGCATCCTGCACGCCGCAACCAGGCAACTGCGACTGCCAGCCGCAAAATCCCACACCCCGATATTCCAGTCCGACCACAATTCTCATGTTCACCCCGCCTCAAACCAGCGCGATCCCCGCCAGAATCAAGGCCGCGAGTATGACGGCGCTGTCACGGGTTTGCCAGCGCTCGGTTTGCAGGATGAAAACGGTCGGCATGGACTCGTCGGCAGGCGGTTTCAGCAAGGCGTCCAGCCAGCGGGTTGCCGGGGCGCTGCGTTCAACATAACCCAGCGTCAGCCCCAGACGCACGGCCAGCGCACGACGGTCCAACCCCAGCCAGGATAACGGCCAGGCTAAAGCATAGATGCCATAAATCAGCCGGGCGCGTTCGGTGGTCGCCAGCAGCACGGCCAGACCGCCCAGCATCAGCAGCAGCCGCACCACGCGCAGCGCGCCTGTCTGTAGCCCTTCGAGCGTGGGGCTGGCCCAGCCAAACATCGGCCACAGCAGCGCACCTGACGCAGTCAGGGCATAGGTGACAAACAGGATGGCGAGCAGCCAGCGGGTGCGCCGCAGCAAATACAGAAAACGCTGGCGTATCGGCGCAAACAGAAAGGCCGTCGCAACAGCGACGGCCAGCAGGGTCAAGAGCGGCGGGGCAAGGGTTTCCACCGCCACCGCCCACCCGCATCCCAGCAGGATGCGGGCAACCGGATGTGGTGACTCAGCCAAGCGTGCTCATGACGCTTTTTGCATCGGATTTCTGTTTTTCGTTGCCTTCCGCCAGCACTTCGCTGAGGATTTCGCGCGCGCCTTCCTTGTCACCCATTTCCACATAGGCACGGGCGAGATCCAGTTTGGTGCCGACTTCATCTAGCTCGAGGTCATTGCCCCCCGCATCGCCGAGGTCAAGATCAAGGCCACTGAAATCGAATTTGCTGTCTGGATTATTGTCGTCTTCCATGCCCAAATCCAGCTTCAGTGCGTCGTCATCCTTGCCTGTGGGAATATCCAGGTCGGGCAGATCGAAATCGAGTCCCTGGGTATCCATTTCCACATAACCCGCATCGGGCGTGGCTGCTGCAGGCGCATCGAAACTGAGTACGGAACCGGCAGACTCGAATTCCAGCGGCGTGGTGGCGTCCGGCCCGGATGCGGCCGGAGTGGGCGCTGCTTGTGCAGGTTCGGCAAAACCCACGGCCCCGCCCGCAATCGCGGCGGTGGCCGCCACGGTTTCTGCAGCGGGTGCCTGACTGGCCTGCACACCCCCATATAGCGGATTGGTCGGGTCGATGCTCCGCCCCATTTCGCAGGCCTTGTCCCACAGCGGGCTGGGCTTGCTGCCCAGTGCGGCATAGAGCTCACCTGCGGTGCTTTCAAACGCTTTGGTGTTGCGGCGCGAAGCGTAAATTTCCAGCAGTTTGACGCGGATTTCCGGACGGTCAGGATTCTTGCTGATGGCTTCCTTGAGAATTTCTTCGGCCTGCGCATCGCGGCCATAGGCCATGTAGACCTCGGCTTCCGCGATGGGATCGACGTCGTGGGTGTCGATGGTGCCCAGACCGGCCTGGCTGAAATCCGTCAGGAACGAGGTGTCGCCGGTGTTGACGCTACCGCCCGACGCAGCACCCACCACGGTGTTCGGGTGGATATCGCCCCCGCTCATGATGCTGTCATCGATGGCAGCTGCGGCAGCCGTTTTACGGCGGCGCCCGCCCCCTGCCACCATCCACCACAACACGCCTCCCAGGCCGATTGCAGCCAGGGCACCGCCCCAGTACATCGGGTTGGCGATCAGCGGGTCGTACCAGTTTCCAGTGGCTTCCGGTACCACCGGGGGGGCTTTGACTGCCGGAGCCGGCACGGGCTTGGCAGGCGTCGCAGGTTGCGGCGCTTCGGGTGCAGCCGCTTCGATTGTGGGGACAGGTACCGCAGGCGCGGCCGTTTCCGGGGCGGGGTTGGCCGCCGCAGGCGGCTTGGCCAGGGCTTTTTCCTTCATGTCGGCCAGTTTTTGCAGATCATCGATCTGCTTTTCCAGCACGGCCACGCGCTGCCCGGATTCCTGCGCCGCTTTCTTGCCGGCAATGGCATCTTCTTCACGGGCCTGTTTGGCTGCGGCGCTTGACGGGGCTGCCGTCTGCGATCCTTTGGACAGTTTCAGGACATCTTTTTGTGCGGCAGGCGCGGGTTTGGCACGGTCTTCCACTTTGGGGGCAACCTTGCCGCTGCTGGCCGCCTGATCCGCAGCCGGTTTGGCCTCGGGGGCAGCCACGACGGCTTCGGCCAGTTTCTGGCGATACGCGCGCCAGTCGTCGGCTTGCAGACGGATTTCGCGTGCCGCTTCGGCTTGCGGAATGGCGGCAGCCTTGTCGGCGGTCGGAACCTTCAGCCGCGCTCCGGCTTTCAGCCGGTTCATGTTGCCATCGAACGCCTTGCTGTTGTCGCGATACAAACCCACCAGGGTCTGCTCCAGACTCACGCCTTCCGGCCGAACCTGACGGGCCACACTGATCAGGGTATCGCCCCGCTTGACGGTCACGCTGTCGGTGCCTGCAGATCGGGGCACCGGCGCGGGTTTCGGTTTATCGGCCTGGGCGATCTCGGGCTTGCTGGCGGCGGCAGGCTTTTCAACTGCGGGCGCAGGTGCGGGAGCCGGTGCAGGTTTGATCACGGGAGCCGCAACGACCGGCGGCTTGGGTGCGACGGCCTGCGGTACAACCATACCGGGCGGGTCCAGCAACATCGTGTATTCACGGACCAGTCGACCCGAGGCCCAGCTCAGCTCGATCAGCATATCGATAAACGGATCGTTGACCGGGCGGCTCGAGGTCACTTTCAGGAACGCTTTGCCGCTGGCCTTTTTCTCGATGGAAAAACGCAGGGAGCTCAGGACGGGCGCGTAATCAACACGCGCATCACGGAAGGCTTGATCCGACGCCAGTGTGGCCGACAGACTGTCGAGTTCGGCTTTATCTGCGGCAAATACTTCGATTTCTGCCGCCAGTGGCTGACCCAGCGCTGAAGTGACCGACATCTTGCCCAGTCCGGCTGCATGCGCCATCAACGGCATGGCGATAAGGCCAGCGGCGACGAGCTGGGTTGTGAAGCGCTTCAATTTCATCCCGTTTCTCCCATGGAGCCCGCGTGGGGCTGTTGAATCCTAGACGCCACTATTGACGGCTCAACAGGCGCAATCTTTAGAGCAACAATCGCACCAGCCCGCCAATTTCCTGCATCCTAGCCTTTATCTGGCTTCGAGCAATATCCGCAATGTGCGTCGCAACGGTTCGGCCGCGCCCCACAGCAATTGGTCACCGACGGTAAACGCGGATAGATACTGCGGCCCCATGGCAAGCTTGCGCATCCGCCCGATGGGCACGGTGAGCGTGCCGGTGACGGCGGCGGGGGTCAGTTCGCGCATGGAAAGCTCGCGGTCGTTGGGGACGACCTTCACCCACGGGTTGTGCGCGGCGAGAATCTCGTGAATCTCGGGCAGCGGCACGTCTTTGGTGAGCTTGATCGTCAGCGCCTGCGAGTGGCAGCGCATCGCGCCGACGCGCACGCACAGGCCGTCGATGGGAACCGGGTTATCGCTGCGGCGCATGATCTTGTTGGCTTCGACCTGCGCTTTCCACTCTTCTTTCGACTGGCCGGATTCCAGCGCCACGTCGATCCACGGGATCAGATTCCCGGCCAATGGCACCGGCCACGCGTCGGTCGGGTAGTCGTCCGAGCGGATGAAGTCGGCGACCTTTTTATCGATGTCGAGAATGGCGGAGGCCGGGTCGTCGAGCAGGGTTTTGACCTCGCCGTGGATCGCGCCCATCTGCGCAATCAGCTCGCGCATGTTGCGCGCGCCCGCGCCCGACGCCGCCTGATACGTCATCGGCGACACCCATTCGACCAGCCCCGCTTCGAAGAGCCCGCCCATTGCCATCAGCATCAGCGAGACCGTGCAGTTGCCGCCAACGTAGGTTTTGACGCCGCCCGCGATGCCGTCCTCGATGACTTTTTTGTTCACCGGGTCGAGCACGATGATCGCGTCGTCCTTCATCCGCAAGGTTGATGCCGCGTCAATCCAGTAGCCGTTCCAGCCCGCCGCGTGCAGCTTCGGATAAATCTCCTTGGTGTAGTCGCCGCCTTGGCAGGTGATGATCGCGTCGCAGGCTTTGAGCGCATCGATATCGTTCGCGTCCATCAGCGCAGGCACGTCGCGGCCAATATCCGGGCCTTTGCCGCCGACGTTCGACGTCGTGAAAAACACCGGGTCGATGTGGTCGAAATCGCGTTCTTCCTTCATGCGGCCCATGAGCACCGAGCCCACCATGCCGCGCCAGCCGATCAAGCCTACTTTCATCATTTTTCAGTCTCCGGAAAATTTTGTCCTGTGCGGATAAGGCTCACAACGCCTTTACCACCGCGTCACCCATTTCGCTGCACGACACGCGTTTGCCGCCTTCGGTCCAGATGTCGCCAGTGCGATAGCCCTGCGCGATCACTTTCTTGACCGCGTTCTCGATCCGGTCGGCGGTCGCCAGATCGGCGAAGGTGTAGCGATACATCATCGCCAGCGAAAGAATGGTCGCGAGCGGGTTTGCCAGATTCTTGCCCGCGATGTCGGGCGCCGAGCCGTGGATGGGTTCATACATGCCCTTGTTGTGCTCGTCCAGCGAGGCCGACGGCAACATGCCGATCGAGCCCGAGAGCATGGAGGCTGCGTCCGAGAGGATGTCGCCGAAGATGTTGCCGGTGACCATGGTGTCGAACTGCTTGGGCGCGCGGATGAGCTGCATCGCGGCGTTGTCGACGTACATGTGGGAAAGCTCGACCTCGGGATAATCTTTGGACACCTCGATCATCACTTCCTTCCACAGCTCCGAGCATTCGAGCACATTGGCTTTTTCGACCGAGCAGAGTTTTTTGCCACGCTTCATCGCGATACCGAAGGCCACATGCGCGACGCGGCGCACTTCGGATTCGGCATACAGCATGGTGTTGAAGCCGACCTTTTCGCCCTGCCCGTTTGAACCTTGGCGGACTTCGATCCCGCGCGGCTGGCCAAAATACACGTCGCCGGTCAGCTCGCGCACGATCATGAGATCGAGCCCCGACACGACTTCGGGCTTCAGCGACGACGCGCCGGCCAGCTCGGGATAGAGCAGCGCCGGGCGCAGGTTGGCGAATAAATTCAGCTCTTTGCGGATACGCAACAGACCACGCTCGGGGCGCAGCGGGCGATCCAGCGCGTCGTACTGCGGGCCGCCGACCGCGCCCAACAGCACCGCGTCGGCCTCGCGCGCGAGCGCGAGCGTCGCGTCCGGCAGCGGGTCGCCCGCCGCGTCATAGCCCGCGCCGCCGATGGGCGCGGTTTCCATTTCGATTTTTGCGCCTTCGGATTGGAGGACGTTCAAAACCTTGACGGCTTGCGCGACGATTTCCGGGCCGATACCGTCGCCGGGGAGGACTGCGAGTTTCATTTTTGCTCCGTGAGGAGTGAAGCGTGAGGTGTGAGGCGCAGGTTGTTCCTCACGCCTAACGCCTCACCCCTCACGCAATTAATTGAATAGCCACGGCGCGGCGACTTTGCGCTGCGCTTCGTAAGCCGTGATCTTGTCGGCCTGTAACAGCGTGAGCCCGATGTCGTCGAGCCCGTTCAGCAGGCGATGCTTGCGTCCGCCGTCCACTTCAAAACCCAACACTTCGCCGCCGGGCGTGGTCACGGTCTGTTGGTCGAGATCGATCTTCAATGTGTAGCCCTCGGCGGCGGCGCATTCGTCGAACAAGCGCCCCACCACGTCGGCGGGCAGGACGATGGGCAGGACGCCGTTTTTGAAGCAGTTGTTGTAGAAGATGTCGGCGAAAGACGGCGCGATGATCGCGCGAAAGCCGTAGTCTTCGAGCGCCCACGGCGCGTGTTCGCGCGACGAGCCGCAGCCGAAGTTGTCGCGCGCGAGCAGCACGGATGCGCCTTGGTAACGCGGAAAGTTCAGCACGAATTCCGGGTTGGGTGTACGCGTCGCCGGGTCCATGCCGGGTTCGCCGTGGTCGAGATAGCGCCATTCGTCGAAGAGGTTGGGGCCGAAGCCCGCGCGCTTGATCGACTTCAGAAACTGCTTGGGGATGATCGCGTCGGTATCGACGTTGGCGCGGTCGAGCGGCACCACCAGCCCGTCGAGTTGTGTAAAAGCCTGCATGCGCCTAGTTACCCGCCTTGCTGCCGGCTTTTTCGATTGACTCACCCGCTTTCTTCATGTCCTGGCCAAACCCTTCCATGGTGTTGCAACCCGCCAGGCTCAGCATGGCGAACATCAATACAGCAATCATCGGTTTCATCAGACGTTCTCCTTAAAAAGTACGTACATCAACAAAATGCCCGGCGATCCCGGCGGCAGCGGCCATCGCCGGGCTCACCAGATGGGTGCGTCCGCCCTGCCCCTGCCGGCCCTCGAAATTGCGGTTGGACGTCGACGCGCAGCGCTCGCCGGGTTCGAGCCGGTCGGCGTTCATCGCCAGACACATCGAACAACCCGGTTCGCGCCACTCGAAACCGGCGGCGAGGAAAATCTTGTCGAGCCCTTCGGCTTCGGCCTGTTGCTTCACCAGCCCCGAGCCGGGGACGACCATCGCGAGCTTGACCGAATCGGCCTTGTTGCGGCCTTTGACGACGGCGGCAGCTTCGCGCAGGTCTTCAATTCTGGAATTGGTGCACGAGCCGATGAAGACCTTGTCGATCTGGATTTGGTCTATCGGCGTGTCAGCGGCGAGCCCCATGTAATCGAGCGCGCGCGTCCAGTCGTGGCGTTTCACGTCACTGCTCGCTGCTGCCGGATTTGGCACGTGGCCGCCGATGTTGGTCACCATCTCGGGCGACGTGCCCCAGGTCACTTGCGGTTCGATTTGCGCGGCGTCGAGTTCGACCACGCTATCGAACACCGCGTCGGCATCACTATGCAGCGTCTTCCACCACGCGACGGCCTGCTCCCACGCCGCACCGGTGGGTGAAAACGGACGGTTTTTGACGTACTCGATGGTCGTGTCGTCGACCGCGACCATGCCCGCGCGCGCGCCCGCTTCGATCGCCATGTTGCACAGCGTCATGCGGCCTTCCATCGTTAGGCTGCGGATCGCCGAACCGCCGAATTCGATGGCGTAGCCGGTTCCGCCAGCCGTGCCGATTGTGCCGATGATCGCCAGCGCGACGTCTTTTGCGGTGACGCCGCGTCCGAGTGCGCCTTCGACTTTGACCAGCAGCGTTTTCGACGGCTTCTGCCACAGGCATTGGGTGGCGAGCACGTGCTCGACTTCGGACGTGCCGATGCCGAACGCCAGCGCGCCGAACGCACCGTGCGTCGAGGTGTGCGAGTCGCCGCAGACGACGGTCATGCCGGGCAGGGTGAGGCCTTCCTCAGGCCCGATGACGTGGACGATGCCCTGACGGATGTCGTCCATCTTGAATTCACGGATGCCGAATTCCGCGCAGTTGGCGTCGAGCGTTTCGACTTGCAGGCGCGAAATCGCATCGACGATGCCGCCTGCGCGGTCGGTCGTCGGCACGTTGTGGTCGGGCACGGCGATGGCCGCATCGACACGGCGCGGCAGCCGCCCCGCGAGCTTCAGCCCCTCGAACGCCTGCGGGCTGGTGACTTCGTGCACCAGATGGCGGTCGATATAGAGCAGGGTCGTGCCGTCTGGCTCGACGTGGACGACGTGGGCGTCCCACAATTTCTGGAACAGGGTCAAACCGGACATTGGAATGGGCTCAGGTCGGGGATACAAGACGTAAACACGGATTATTTCATAGCTTGGCGCTGACTGGCACAGCTTTTGTTCCGCCCCACAGGGCATACACAAGCCACGCCAGCGCGGCGCTCACCGCCGCCAGTGCAAATGTCCAGTCGGGACCCCAGCTTTCCCAGATGAGTCCGCTGGAAAGTCCGCCCAAAGTGCCCCCGACACCATATGACAGACTGGTATACAAAGCCTGCCCGCGCGCCTGGTGACGACCGCGAAAATGCTGGTGGATCAGCGCCACGGCGGCGGCATGATAGGTGCCAAACGTAAACGCGTGCAGGGTTTGCGCACTCCATACCAGCCAGGTCGAGTCCACGCCAAAGGCAATCAGCAGAAAGCGCAGCGCACCCAGGGCAAAACTGGCCAGGATCAACTGCCGGGGAGTCACCCGCGCAAAAATACGCGGAATGATGAGAAAAATACCAATTTCACACAGCACGCCCAGCGCCCACAACCAGCCCACCGTAGACTTGCTGTAGCCGTGATCGACGAGATAAATCGAATAAAACGTGTAGTAGGGTCCGTGCGTCACCGCCATCAACAGGCAGGCAACGAGCAACGCGGCGACTTCCGGGCGCTTCACGATGTCCCAGATCGTGTGATGGTCGCCGCTATGGGCAAGTATCTCGGCTTCGGGGATCACCCGTGCGAATGCGACGATGCCCAGCATCACCAGCATCACCGCCCACGGCAGCCAGCTGATGGACACATGGTCGAAGGCGTAGCCCAGCCCCACCACCATGACGATGAACCCGACCGAGCCCCATAGCCTGATCCTGCCATAGGCATCAATCCGGTCACCCAGATGCGACAGGGTCGTGGCTTCAACCAGCGGCAGCGAAGCACTCCAGAAAAAACTCAAGCCTGCCATCACCGCAAACAGCCACCAGAACGACGTACCGAAAAACACCCCGGAAAACGCCAGTACGCTGCCGAGTGCGGCCAGTTGCACGATGGTGCTGCGGCGACCGGTGCGGTCAGCGATATGCCCCCAGATATTGGGCGCAAAAATACGCATCACCTGCAGCAGGGACATCAACACCGCAATTTGAAACGCGTTGAATGCCAGCGATTGCAGATACAGCCCCCAGAACGGGGACATCGCGCCCACGAAGGCGAAATAGAAAAAATAAAAACCGGACAAGCGCCAGTAGGGAACCGTATTCATCGGGCGGCATTATCTCCGAGCCGGACATTGCGGCACGTCCGGGGACGATATTCATTCATGGCTTCCTGTCGTCCAGACTTCCGGCAAAACCGGCTATGCTGGGTTGAGTACGCTGCCACCCCAACCAGGAGCCCCTATGTCACCCCTCCCGCTATTTTCACTTGCCCGTCTTCGTTGCCGGCCCGGTCTGATCTCCGGCCTGTTGCTGGCTGGATTGCTGCCGTTCACCGCACACGCTGAATCGCCTGCCCCCTGGGGCCACGCGCAGAGCACGGTACAAAATTACGCCCGGCAAAAAGTCGTATACGACGTTGCCACCGGCAGTGAGTCCGCAGTGCGCGGCCTGATCAGCCGCGCTGTTCTGCTCGCCGATATCAATGGCTCGGACCCATTCGACAATAAGATCGTGATCGTGCTGCATGGCGACGAAATTCCCTTTTTTGCCATCCGCAATTACGCCCGTTACCAAGAACTGATGCAGCGCGCACAGGGCGCGACGCTGACGGGTGCCATCGAATTCCGCATGTGCAGGCTGGCCGCCATTGCGCACGGTTTTCAGGCCGAGGACATCCACGGCTTCGTCACCCTGGTGCCCATGGCAGACGCTGAAATCATCCGGCTGCAGCAGGACGGGTATGCCTATATGCGCTGAACTTGTATCAGTGAAAAGCCCACCTATCCTGAAGGTATCGTCACCGCCACCAGGAGCCCATCATGCTGCAACTTTCCCCCCATTCCCCTCGCTCGCTGCGAGACCCGGTCAGCCCGTCTGACTTTCCCCACGCGCCGCCCGGCTGGACGCAACGCGACGCCATAATGATCGCCCGTGAAGAGCATCTCAGCTTGACGCCAGCGCATTGGGACGTGGTACGTGCCCTGCAGAGCTATTACGCGCACCATGAAGACGACAGTGTCATCAACCTGCGTGAGCTGCACGACGCACTGGATGAGGCATTTCATCACCAGGGAGGCCTGAAGTACCTCTACACCCTGTTTCCCGGTGGGCCCATCGCCCAGAGTTGCCGGTTAGCCGGGCTGAAAGCCCCATTCATCGCCCTGGACCGCAGCTTCGGCAGCGTCGCCTGACCTTCACCCGGCAAAGCCCCCTGTAGCGGGGCTTTCATTCAGGCCAATAAAGTTATTGACAATTATTCTCATTCGTTCCATGATCCGTACTGTTCCAGTTCCGTTCGTTCGCCGGAGTCCAGCCATGTATGTCTGTCTGTGCCACAGTGTTACCGATGCCGATATCCGGCAGCTCGTCCGCACCGAAGGGGCATGTACGCTGCGTGATCTCAGGGAACAACTCGGCGTCGCCACGCAATGTGGAAAATGTGCCAAATGCGCGAAAGGTGTACTGCGTGAGGTTTTGCGCGAAGAACACAGCACTGGACAATGCCCGGGGCTGATGGCTGCCGCCTGAAAAGCTTCCATTCTCATTTTCACTCGCACTCCTGAAACCCGCGTCCATGCTTGCGTTGCGTGGGTTTTTCCCTAGAATGGGCAACAGTCCCGCTGCCCACTAGCCAGTCCCACCCCCAGCCAACGGCATCCTGCGGGCTCACTCAATTTCAGGAGAGAGCCATGAAAGGCGACAAGAAGGTCATCCAGTATCTGAACAAAGCGCTTACGGTGGAGCTCACCGCGATCAACCAGTATTTCCTGCATGCCCGGATGTACAAGAACTGGGGGCTGCTGGCGTTGGGCAAACACGAATACGACGAATCCATCGAGGAAATGCATCACGCCGACAAGCTGATCGAGCGCATCCTGTTTCTCGACGGCCTGCCCAATCTGCAAGACCTCCACAAGCTGATGATTGGCGAAAATGTGCCTGAATGTCTGGCCTGCGATCTCAAGCTGGAATACACCGGACGCGCGCTCTACACCGAGGCGATTGCCCACTGTGAGACCGTCAAGGATTACGTCTCGCGCGAAATTCTCACCGGTATCCAGTCCGACACCGAAGAACACATCGACTATCTGGAAACCCAGCTGGATCTGATCAAGCGCATGGGTGAGCAGAATTACATGCAGACCGCAGCGGGTCCGATTGAATCCTGACAGCGAATCCTGACAGCGAATCCTGACCCGGTTCGCCGTCACACGATTCACCCCTAGAATGAACGCCCCACTCCCGGGGCGTTTTTTCATGGCCATGACCGATACCTTTGATCTCAATTGTCGCGCCTGCCCGCGCCTGGCCACGTTTCTCGACGATGTCCGCGCGCAGCATCCGGCCTACCACGCCCGCCCCGTCCCGGCTTTTGGTGACCCTGCGCCCGAACTGCTGATTGTCGGGCTGGCCCCGGGCATGCATGGGGCCAATCGCAGTGGCCGACCCTTTACCGGCGACTACGCTGGCGTGCTGCTATACCAAACCCTGCATGCGTTTGGCTATGCCAGCGCGCCGGTCTCAGTGTCGCTTGACGATGGGCTGATCCTCAGCGGCTGTCGCATCACCAATGCGGTGAAGTGCCTGCCGCCCGCGAATAAACCGGAACCTGGCGAAATCCGTGCATGCAATCATTTTCTGGCAGCGGAAATCCGGGCACTGCCGAGCGGAACCTGCCTGCTGGCGCTGGGACTGATCGCCCATCAGGCCGTGTTGCGCGCGCTGAATCTGAAGCTCAAAGACTATCCCTTCAGCCACGCCAGCGACTACCGCCTGCCCGATGGGCGACGGCTGGTGAGCAGTTATCATTGTTCGCGCTACAACACCCAGACACGCCGCCTCACCCCCGAGATGTTCGCAGCGGTCTTCACCCGAATTCAAGCGAAGGACTGAATCATGCCTGTCGTCACGATCAAGCTCGCCGGTTCGCTGAGCCGCGAACAGAAACAGAAAATAGCCGAAGAAATGACTGCCACACTGGAACGCCATACCGGCAAACCGGCGTCGTACACCTATATCGCATTCGAAGCCTCGCCCGAGGACAACTGGGCGATTGCAGGCAAGCTGCTGGATGAAGACTGATTTTCCCGTCTGCCTGAAGCAACCCGGTTCCGCTGCGTGAGCATCGACAAGGATTTTCTCGCCTCGCTGCCCACCCTGCCCGGCGTCTATCGCATGATCGACGCGGCCCATGCCGTGCTGTACGTGGGCAAGGCCAAAGACCTGAAGAAGCGCGTTTCCAGCTATTTCCAGAAAACGGATCAAAGCCCGCGCATCCGGCTGATGCTGAAGAGCGTAGACCACATCGACACGACCGTGACGCGCACCGAGGCTGAAGCACTGCTGCTGGAAAACAATCTCATCAAGGGATTGAAACCGCGCTTCAATATCCTGTTTCGCGACGACAAGTCCTACCCGTATCTGCTGCTCACCGGTCATCGCTATCCGCGCCTGGCGTATTTTCGCGGCACGCCCAGGAAGCAGGATCAGGCATTCGGACCGTATCCCAATTCCTACGCGGTGCGGGAAAGCATCCAGCTGCTGCAAAAGGTTTTCCAGTTGCGCAGTTGCGAAGACACGGTGTTTGCCAACCGCTCGCGGCCGTGCCTGCTGCACCAGATCAAACGCTGCACCGCGCCGTGTGTGGGCCAGGTCACGCCTGATGCCTATGCACGCGATGTCGCAGATGCAGCACTGCTGCTGGAAGGCGCAGCGACCACCCTCACCGACCAGATCACTGCCCAGATGAATGCCGCAGCTGAACAGCTCGATTTTGAAACCGCTGCCAGTTTGCGTGACCGCCTGCGGATGCTGGCGACCGTGCGCGAAAAGCAGTTCGTTGACACCACCGGCAGCGATGCTGATGCGGATGTCGTTGCGGTGGCAGAATTCGCCGGGATCATCGCGGTCAACCTCACCATGATTCGCGGCGGTCGGCATCTGGGTGATCGCAGCTTTTTTCCCCAGCACAGTGAAGGTGCGACCTTGGTCGAGGCGCTGGAGGCCTTCATCGCCCAGCATTATCTCGATCACCCGGTCCCTGCCCGCATCCTCGTCAGCGAGGCCATTGATACCGACGCGCTGGCCACCGTGCTGAGCGAACACGCGCACAAGAAAATCACGCTCTTGCA